>NZ_JBICKN010000023.1:0-98124 GCF_043104185.1 Delftia sp. WSY_22 | reverse complement strand
AGCAAGGACGGGCCGGTGATCTGGGAAGACCATTTCTATCCCGAGATCATCGACCCCGACACGGGCGAGGTGCTGCCCGACGGCAGCGAGGGCGAGCTGGTCTTCACGTCGCTGTCCAAGGAAGCCATGCCCATCGTGCGCTACCGCACGCGGGATTTGACGCGGCTGCTGGCGCCGACTTCGCGCAGCTTCCGGCGCATGGGCAAGATCGTGGGGCGCAGCGACGACATGCTCATCATCCGCGGCGTGAACCTGTTTCCCACGCAGATCGAGGAGATCGTGCTGCAGAACGCCCAGCTGTCGGGCCAGTACCAGCTGGTGGTCACGCGCGAGGGCAACCTGGACCGGCTGGCCGTGCGCTGCGAGATGCAGCCGGGCACGCAGGGCGACACCGAGGCGCTGGCCCTGTGGGTGCAGCAGCGCATCAAGACCCTGGTCGGCGTGAGCGCCGAGGTCGAGGTGCTGCGGCCCGATTCCATAGAGCGCACCCTGGTGGGCAAGGCCCGCCGCGTGATCGACCACCGCAGCCGCTGAGCACGCACAGGAGTCCCATGGCCCGAGGCCGATCTTCCGGATACGACGACCAGCGCGAACTGATCCTGGGCCATGCCGCCGCGCTGTTCGCGCGCAGCGGCTACCCCGGCACTTCGATGAACGAGGTGGCCCAGGCCTGCGGCCTGTCCAAGCCCACCATCTACCACTACTTCCGCGACAAGTACGCGCTGCTGGTGGACATCACCGATGGCCACATGACGCGGCTGCAGGCCCTGGTGGACGAGGTGCAGGCCATGGGCCTGCCGCCCGAGCCGCGGCTGCGCATGCTGATCGAACGCTTCGTGCAGGAGTACGCCCATGCCCGCCATGCCCACCGCGTGCTGACCGAGGACGTGCGCTTCCTGCAGGACGAGGACCGCCAGCGCGTGGTGGGCAAGGAGCGCGCCGTGGTCGAGGCCTTTGCCCAGGCGGTGGCCCAGCTGCGGCCGGACGCCGACGGCGCGGGCCTGTCCAAGGCGCTGGCCATGCTGCTGTTCGGGATGATGAACTGGATGTTCACCTGGCTGCGGCCCGACGGAACGCTGGACCACGAGGCCATGGCCCCCGTGGTGGCCGACCTGTTCCTCGGAGGCTTGCCGGCCGTGCAGACCCCAGGCAAACCCGTGCATCAAACCGCTGGCAAAAAAATAGTTACCACGGTAAATTGTGGCGCCTGACGGCACCGCGCCCCATCCAACACAAAGGAGACAGACATGAAGCGCATGACAAAACTAGGCCTGCTGGCCGCAACCCTGGCCACGGTCTGGGGCTCGGCCCTGGCCGACATCAACGTGGGCGTGGTGGTCTCGGCCACCGGGCCGGCCGCGTCGCTGGGCATTCCCGAAAAGAACACGGTGGCGCTGATGCCGCGCACGGTGGCGGGCCAGAAGGTCAACTACATCATCCTGGACGACGCCTCCGACACCACGGCGGCCGTGGCCAACACGCGCAAGCTGATCAGCGAGAGCAAGGTCGACGTGATCCTGGGCTCCAGCATCACGCCCAACTCCCTGGCCATGGTGGACGTGGTCTCCGAGGCCAAGACGCCCATGATCACGCTGGCGGCCTCGGCCAAGATCGTCGAGCCCGTGGATGCCAAGAAGTTCTGGGTCTTCAAGACGCCCCAGCACGACGCCATGATGGCCGCCGCCATCGGCGAGCACATGGCCAAGGCCGGCATCAAGACCGTGGGCTACATCGGCTTCAACGACGCCTATGGAGAAAGCTGGCTGCAGGAATTCCGCAAGGTGGCCGATGCCAAGGGCCTCAAGCTCACCGCCACCGAGGCCTATTCGCGCAGCGACACCTCGGTCACGGGCCAGACGCTCAAGCTCATGGCGGCCAAGCCCGATGCGGTGCTGATCGCCGGCTCGGGCACGCCGGCCGCACTGCCGCAGAAGTCGCTCAAGGAGCGCGGCTACCAGGGCAAGATCTACCAGACCCACGGCGTGGCCAATGCCGACTTCCTGCGCGTGGGCGGCAAGGATGTGGAAGGCACGCTGCTGCCCGCCGGCCCCGTGCTGGTGGCCCACCAGCTGCCCGACAGCAACCCGGTCAAGAAGTCCGCCGTCTCCTATGTGGAGGCCTACGAGGCCGCCAACGGCAAGGGCACGGCTTCGACCTTTGGCGCGCATTCCTGGGATGCGGGCCGCGTGCTCGAAGCGGCGATTCCCGCCGCGCTCAAGAAGGCCCAGCCCGGCACGGCCGAGTTCCGCGCCGCGCTGCGCGATGCGCTGGAGCAGACCAAGGACGTGGCCGGCGCCCACGGCATCTTCAACATGACGCCCACCGACCACCTGGGCCTGGACCAGCGCGCGGCCGTCATGGTCAAGATCGAGAACGGTACCTGGAAGTACCAGCCCTGAACCTGCAGGCCTGAGGCCGCAGCGGCTGCCGCGCCTGGCGGCGGCCGCTGTGGCGCTTGGCCGCGTCTGCTCGAAAGTCGATCATGGATCTGCAAATCGCCCTGCTGCTGGGGCAGGACGGCATCGTCAACGGCGCCGTCTACGGCCTGATGGCGCTGGCCCTGGTGCTGGTGTTCTCGGTCACCCGCATCATCTTCATCCCGCAGGGGGAGTTCGTCGCCTTCGGCGCGCTCACCCTGGCCATGATGCAGGCCGGACGCGTGCCCACCACGCTGTGGCTGCTGCTGGCCCTGGCCGCCGCCGTGCTGGTGGTGGACCTGCTGCGCTGGCGCGCGGGCAGCCAGGTGAGCTGGCCCGCCACCTTCCTGTGGTGCCTGGCGCTGCCGGCCATTGCCGTGGCCCTGGCCTGGGGGCTGCGCCCGTCCTCGCTGATGCTGCAGGCGCTGGCCACCCTGGTGCTGATCACGCCCATGGGGCCGCTGCTGTACCGCCTGGCCTACCGGCCGCTGGCCCATGCCTCGGTGCTGATGCTGCTCATCGTCTCGGTGGCCATGCACGGCGTGCTGGTCGGCCTGGGGCTGCTGTTCTTCGGGGCCGAAGGCTCGCGCACCCCCGCGTTTTCCGAGGCGCAGCTGCGCCTGGGCGACATCACGATCTCGGGCCAGTCCCTGGTGGTGGTGGGCGTGACCCTGGTGCTGGTGGCCCTGCTGTTCGTGTTCTTCGAGCGCTCCATGATCGGCAAGGCGCTGCGCGCCACGGCCATCAACCGCGTGGGCGCACGCCTCATGGGCATTCCCACGGCCATGGCCGGCGACGTGAGCTTTGCGCTGGCCGCGCTGATCGGCGCCATCTCCGGCCTGCTGATCGCGCCGCTGACCACGGTGTACTACGACACCGGCTTTCTGATCGGCCTCAAGGGCTTCGTGGCCGCCATCGTGGGCGGGCTGGCCAGCTACCCGCTGGCCCTGGCCGGCGCGCTGCTGGTCGGGCTGCTGGAGGCCTTCTCGTCGTTCTGGGCCAGTGCCTACAAGGAGGTGCTGGTGTTCACGCTGATCATCCCGGTGCTGTGGTGGCGATCGCGCAATAGCCACCATGTGGAGGAAGAAGAATGAGCGCCCCCGTTTCCTCGCAGGCCACGGCGCCTGCCAAGGCCGCTTCGGGCGGCATCAGCACGCGCGTGCTCACGGTGGCGGCCATTGCGCTGCTGGCCGCGTCCTGGGGCTTCCTGCCCGATTTCACCGTCGTCATCCTCAGCTACATCGGCCTGTTCGCCATGGTGGCCGCAGGCCTGGTGATGCTGACCGGCGTGGGCGGCATGACCTCGTTCGGCCAGGCGGCCTTCGTGGGCATCGGCGCCTATGCCACGGCCTGGGTCTGCACGGCGCCTGCCTCGGTGGCGGCGCTGGGCGGGCTGGTGGGCGCGGCGGGCCTGCCCTGGGTGGGCCTGGCGCTGGGCCTGCTCATCACCTTCGTCGTGGCCTGGCTGCTGGGCGCGGTCACGGTCAAGCTGCAGGGCCACTACCTGCCGCTGTGCACCATCGCCTGGGGGCTGAGCCTGTACTACCTGTTCGGCAACATGGAGTTCCTGGGCGGGCAGACCGGCATCACGGGCATTGCGCCGCTGGTGATCGGTGGCGTCTCGCTGGCCTCGCCGCGCGCCATGGGCGTGGTGATCTGGGCCGTGCTGCTGGTGGCGCTGTGGCTGCTGCACAACCTGCTGGACTCGCGCGAGGGCCGGGCCATCCGCGCGCTGCGCGGCGGCCGCGTCATGGCCGAGTCCATGGGCATCGACACGGCGCACTACCGCGTCAAGCTCTTCGTGCTGGCGGCCCTGCTGGCCACGCTGTCGGGCTGGCTCTACGCCCACATGCAGCGCTTCGTGAGCCCGGCGCCCTTCAACCTGAACGTGGGCATCGAGTACCTGTTCATGGCCGTGGTCGGCGGCGCCGGCCACCTGTGGGGCGCGGTGCTGGGCGCCACGCTGATCACGCTGATCAAGCAAAAGCTGCAGGACATATTGCCGGCCCTGCTGGGCACCAGCGGCAACTTCGAGGTCATCGTCTTCGGCCTGCTGATGGTGCTGGTGCTGCAGCGCTTTGCAGAAGGCCTGTGGCCCACGCTGCAGGCGCTCACGGCGCGCTGGGTGCGCCGACCCGTGTCCGATCTGAAGCTGGCGGACGCTGCGCCGCTGGCGCAGCGCGCGCTGCCCGCGGCGGGCCAGGTGCTGCTGGCGGCCGAGCATGTGACCAAGCGCTTTGGCGGCCTGGTGGCCAACAACGATGTGGCCATGACGCTCAAGGCCGGCGAGGTGCATGCGCTGATCGGTCCCAACGGCGCGGGCAAGAGCACTTTCTTCAACATGATCTCGGGCGTGGACTCGCCCACCGAGGGCCAGGTGCGCTTCATGGACCAGGCCATGAACGATGCGCCCTCGCGCCGCTTTGCCGCCCTGGGCCTGGGCCGCACCTTCCAGCATGTGCGCCTGCTGGGCCAGCGCAGCGTGCTGGAGAACGTGGCCGTGGGCGCGCACCGGCGTGCGCACCGGGGTTGGCTGGCCTCCATGCTGCGCCTGGACCGGGCCGAGGAGGCCTCGGTGCTGGCCGAGGCGCGCCGCCAGATCGAGCGCTGCGGCCTGGGCGCCTTCGCCGATGTGCCGGCCGCCTCGCTGGCCCTGGGCCAGCAGCGCATCGTGGAGATCGCACGCGCCCTGGCCGGACAGCCTGCGGCCCTGCTGCTGGACGAGCCGGCCGCCGGCCTGCGCCACCTGGAAAAACAGGCCCTGGCCGACCTGCTGCGCCAGCTGCGCGCCGAGGGGCTGGGCATTCTCGTCGTGGAGCACGACATGGAGTTCGTCATGAATCTTGCGGACCGCATCACGGTGCTGGAGTTCGGCACCGTGATCGCCGAAGGCACGCCGGCCCAGATCCAGGTCAACCAGCGCGTGCTGGATGCCTACCTGGGCGGCGGCGACGACGACGAGGCAACCGGAGAGACGGCATGACCGACACCCTTTTGCAGCTCAAGGGCCTGAGCGTGTCCTACGGTCCCGTGGAGGCCGTGCACCAGGTGGATCTGGATGTGCGCAGCGGCGAGATCGTCACCGTCATCGGCCCCAACGGCGCGGGCAAGACCACGCTGCTGTCGGCCGCCATGGGCCTGCTGCCCTCGCGCGGCGAGATCCATCTGGACGGCAAGCGCATCGCACGCCCCGGCGTCGAGGTCATGGTGGCCAACGGCGTCGCCCTGGTGCCCGAAAAGCGCGAGCTGTTCGGCGAGATGTCGGTGGAGGACAACCTGCTGCTGGGCGGCTTCTCGCGCTGGCGCCGGGGCCTGCGCGACCAGGCGCAGCGCATGGACGAGGTCTTTGCCATCTTCCCGCGCCTGAGGGAGCGGCGCCCGCAGATGGCCTCCACCCTGTCGGGCGGCGAGCGCCAGATGCTGGCCATCGGCCGCGCGCTGATGGCGCGCCCGCGCCTGCTGCTGCTGGACGAGCCCTCGCTGGGCCTGGCGCCGCTGATCGTGCGCGAGGTGCTGCAGGTCGTGGCCGGCCTGCGCGACCACGGCGTCTCGGTGCTGCTGGTCGAGCAGAACGCGCGCGCCGCCCTCAAGGTGGCCGACCGTGCCTACGTGCTGGAGATGGGCGCCGTGGCCCTCAGCGGCGCGGCCAGGGAGCTGCTGCATGACCGGCGCATCATCGATACCTATCTGGGGATGGGGCGCAGTGCGGAGGCGGCGGCGGTGGCCTGAGAC
Source organism: Delftia sp. WSY_22 (assembly GCF_043104185.1). Classification (NCBI taxonomy): domain Bacteria; kingdom Pseudomonadati; phylum Pseudomonadota; class Betaproteobacteria; order Burkholderiales; family Comamonadaceae; genus Delftia; species Delftia sp. WSY_22. The sequence goes on along the minus strand of NZ_JBICKN010000023.1, from coordinate 91,975 downwards.
GCAACCCCCAGCCACAACGAAAAAGGCTGCCGGACCGGCAGCCTTTTTGCGTCTGCAGCGTGGCGCTCAATCCAGCTTGATGTTGTTGGCCGAGATCACCCGTCCCCACTTGCCGCGCTCGGCGCGCACGAACTGGCCCATCTGCTCGGCGCTGCCGGGCATGGGCTCCACGCCCATGGCGGCCAGGCGTGCCTTGGTGCGGGTGTCGGCCAGGGCCTGCTGCAGCGACTGGCTGAACTTCTTGACCACCTCGGCCGAGCTGCCCGTGGGCACGACGATGCCCTGCCAGGCATAGCCCTCGAAACCTTTCAGACCCTGCTCCTGCAGCGTGGCGACCTGGGGCAGCACGTCCACGCGCGCAGGGCTGGCCACGCCGATGGCCTTGAGCTTTTTCTCGCTCAGGAAGGGAATGATGGTGGCGCTGTCGGCCCACATGGCGGGAATCTGGCCGCCGACCACGTCCTGCACGGCCGGGGCGGCGCCACGGTAGGGCACATGGGTCATGTTGCTGATGCCCGCCTGTTCGCGGAACAGTTCGCCCACCAGATGGTGGGGGCTGCCCAGTCCGGCCGAGCCCCAGCTCACGCCGGTCTTTTGCTGTTTGGCCCAGGCCAGGAATTCGGAGAGGTTGGTGGCGGGCACATCGTTGTTGACCACCAGCAGCATGGGAAAGCGCACCAGCATGCCCACGGGCTTGAAGTCGCGCTCGGCGTTGTAGTTGAGCTTGCTGAACAGGAAGGGGTTGGCCGCCAGCGTGGCGAAGTCGGCCGTGAACATGAGGTTGCCGTGGTCGCGCGAGCGGGCGCTGTACTCGGCCGCGATGTTGGTGCCTGCGCCGGGCTTGTTATTGATGACGATGACCCGCTCCATGTTGCGGCCCATGGCTTCGGCGATGACGCGGGCGACCACGTCCGAGCCGCCGCCGGCCGCATAGCCCACGACCCATTCCAGGGGCTTGTCCTGTGCCAGGGCGGCAGGCCCTGCGGCCAGGGCCAGGCCCGAGCAGGCCAGTGCGGCCAGAAACTGCTTGCGTTGCATCCTTGTCTCCATGTTGTATGCGGCGCCCTTGTGAGATGTCCAAGGTGTGAGGCGGGCGCCTTTGTGGGGATGGCAGGCCGCCGCACGGGCGGCGGCGCGCGGCTTCAGGCGGCCGCGTGCACCGGGGCGACCGGTGTCACGGCGCCGCGCTCGGCCGGGTCCGCGCCGGCAGGCGCAAGTCCTGCGCTGGCGCGGGCCAGTTCGAGCGCATGCAGCAAGGTGCCCTGGTGGCCGATGTGGTTGGCCAGCAGCAGCACGAGGCGGGCATTGAGGGCATGGCTTTGCGCGGTATCGAGCCCCTGGTGGGTGGCGATCAGGGCTTCGTAGAAATCGTCGCAGGCCTGCAGGTTGGGGTGGGTGGACAGCAGCATGGCGGTCTCCTGTGGATGGGGCGTAAGAGGTTCAGGCCGTGGCGGCGGCGCCGCAGGCTCTTTGGAGAGCGGCGCGCACGCCGGCCTCGTCGGGGCGGCGCCAGCGCGCGCAGACATGCTGGTCGGGCCGCAGCAGGTAGCTGGTGCCGGGGCGCGCATCCAGGCGTCTGGCCGCCAGGCCGCGCGCATCGATGAGGTCGGCGTCTGGTGCATGGGCCTCGCCCTCTGTCGCGATGGACAGGTTGAGCACGCCGGGCAGCGCCTGCGCCCAGGCCGGCGTGGGGCCGAAGTGCAGCAGCGTGAAGTCCGGGCCCAGGGCGCGCAGCAGCCAGGCCGTGCCGTCCACGCCGGGCCGGCGCATGGGCGCATCGGCCAGCACGGCGCCGGGCAGCTGCGTTCCGTCGAAGGTGTCGGTGTCGGGCGTGTTGAGCGCCGAGCCATGCAGCGTGGCCGGCACGGACAGCCGCCCGCTGTTGACGATGCGGCGCGCGAATTCATGGTCGCGCGCCAGGTCCAGCACGGCGTCGCGGAACAGGCGGCTGATCTCGCTCTTGGGCGTGATGAAGTCGGTGGCGCGCGTGGAGTTGCGGATGTTCTCGTCGGCCGCGTATTCGCGCTCGGCGCCATAGGTGGCGATCAGCGAGGCATCGGCCTGGCCGCGCAGCACGCGGTCCAGCTTCCAGGCCAGGTTCTCGGCATCCTGCACGCCACTGTTGGCGCCGCGTGCGCCAAACGGCGAGACGCCGTGGGCGCTGTCGCCCGCGAAGACCACGCGGCCATGGACGAAGCGGTCCATGCGCAGACAGGCGAAGGTGTAGACGCTGGCCCATTCCAGCTCGAAGGGCGCGTCCTTGCCCAGCAGGGCGCGGATGCGGGGAATGATGTTCTCGGGCTTTTTCTCTTCCTCGGGATCGGCGTCCCAGCCCAGCTGGAAGTCGATGCGCCAGACATCGTCGGGCTGGCGGTGCAGCAGCACGCTCTGGCCCGGGTGGAAGGGCGGGTCGAACCAGAACCAGCGCTCGGTGGGGAATTCGGCATGCATCTTCACGTCGGCGATCAGGAAGCGGTCGCGGAAGATGCGGCCATGGCTTTCCTGGCCCAGCAGGCCGCGCAGCGGCGAGCGCGAGCCGTCGCAGGCCAGGACCCATTGCGCATCGATGCGGTAGCTGCCGTCGGGCGTCTCCACGGTCAGCAGCGCGCCCTCGGCCTGCGGCTCGAGCGCCGTGACCTTGCTGTGCCAGCGCAGGTCGATCAGCGGCAGCTGCAGGGCTCGCTCGACCAGGTAGGCCTCGGCGTAGTACTGCTGCAGGTTGATGAAGGCCGGGCGCTCGTGGCCGTCCTCGGGCAGCAGGTCGAAGCGGTACAGCGGCTGGTCCTTGAAGAAGACCTTGCCCAGGTTCCAGGACACGCCCTTGTCCACCATCGCCTGGCCCACGCCCAGGCGGTCCCAGATCTCCAGCGTGCGCTTGGAAAAGCAGATGGCGCGCGAGCCCGTGGACAGCCGGCAGTCGTTGTCCAGCAGCACCACGCGCTGGCCGCGCTGGGCCAGGTCGATGGCCAGCGACAGGCCTACGGGGCCGGCGCCGACGATGACCACGGGATGCCGGGCGGGCGTGTCCGCACCGGCGTCCTGGTCGGCATGGCGCTCGTAGGGGATGTGGATGGCCTGTATGTCTGCGCCGCTGCCGCGCAGCGCTTGCAGGGAGATGGCGGGGTGGGACATGGGGTTCGTCCTCTGGCGTGGGCGTATGAGAGAGAAAAGGCGCAGCCATCCCCGCCGGCATCAGGGAATGCCGGTGCGCGGGCGGGTGCGATGGGCAGGCGTGCCGGTGCTCAGGACCGGCACGCCGCCGTGGTTCAGCCTTCGAGCGCTTCCCACATCTGGCGGTCGCGCTCGGCGGTCCAGATGCGCGGGTCGGCATGGCCCGAGGCCTCGTCGTAGGCGCGGGTCACATCGAAGGGCATGCAGTGGTTGAAGATCACCCACTGGCCGTACTTGGGCTGCAGCTTGGCGAAGGCGGCCTCGTAGACCTTGCGCAGGTCCTGCTGGGCGTCGGCGCCGGCCTTGACCTCGGTCCACAGGTCGCTGATGAAGTCGCGCGTGCCGGCCAGGCCGGCCTGCACCTCGGCCGGCGTCTGCAGCGCGGCGCCCCGGCCTGGCACCAGCTTTTCGGGCTGCAGGGCGGCAATGGCGTCCAGCGTGTGAGGCCAGTCCTGGAAGTAGGCATCGCCCGCATAGGGCGTGGCGCCGAACTCCACCAGGTCGCCGCTGAACAGCACCTTGTCCTGGGGCAGCCAGACCACGGTGTCGCCCTTGGTGTGGCCGCGGCCCAGCTGCAGGATCTGCACTTCCAGCTTGCCCAGCCACAGCGTCATCTTGCCGGTGAAGGTCAGGGTGGGCCAGGTCATGCCGTCGGGCACGCTTTCCACGTTCTGGAACAGGCGGGGAAAGCGGCCGATCTCGCTGGCCTTGTCCTGCTCGCCGCGCTCCACGATCAGGTCATAGGTGTCCTGGCTGGCAATGATGTGCTCGGCACCTTCCGCGAAGAAGGCCGAGGCGCCCAGCACGCGCACCGCGTGGTAGTGCGACAGCGTGACGTACTTGATGGGCTTGTCGGTGATCTCGCGGATGCGGCGGATCACGTCCTGCGCCATGACGGGCGTGGCCTGGGTGTCGATCACCATCACGGCGTCGTCGCCAATGATGATGCCGGTGTTGGGGTCGCCCTCGGCCGTGTAGGCGTAGGCGTGCTCGGAGAGCTTGTCGAAGCTGACCTGCTTGATTTCGAGGTCGGCGGCGGAGGCAAAGGTCTTGGTGGTCATGGGCATCCTGCTTTTGAAATGGACAAACGCATTTGTTTTTATCGAATGCCTGAATGCTAGGGAAAAATTCAACATTGAACAATTCGTTTGGCATAGTGAAAAACCCTCGGAGCCGCAAACTCCGGGTTCCAGCCTTCACAATGCCTGCCATGTCCGATGCCGCCTCTTCCCCGAACAGCCCCGTCTTCCTTCCTGACAGCAGCGATGACGAGCCCGCGCGCGGCCCGCGCGGCATCCAGAGCGTGGAAGTCGGCGGCCAGTTGCTCAAGGCACTGGCACGCACGGGCCGGCGCATGGCGCTCAAGGATCTGGCGCGCGAGGCCGAGATGACGGCGGCCAAGGCCCACCCCTACCTGGTGAGCTTTTGCAAACTGGGCCTGATGGAGCAGGACCGCGCCAGCGGCCACTACGGCCTGGGGCCGCTGGCCATACAGATGGGGCTGATCAGCCTGCAGCAGGCCGATCCCGTGCGCCTGGCGATCGCCGAGCTGCCCGCGCTGGCGCAGGAGGTGGGCAGCACGGTGTCGATTGCCATGTGGAGCGGCCAGGGGCCGACCATCATCCGCGTGGAAGAGGGGCCCACCCATGTCTATGTGGCCATGCGCCACGGCACGCCCGCATCGCTGCGCCACACGGCCACGGGCAAGATCTTTGCGGCCTTTGGCGAGCCCGGGCGCATTGCGCCCCTGCTGGACGCGGAAGGCCACAGCCTGGAGGAGCCCGCCTTTGCAAAGGAGCTGGCCGCCATCCGCGCCAGCCGCCTGAGCCGGGTCGAGAACCAGCTGCTGTCAGGCGTGAGCGCGCTGGCCGTGCCGGTGTTCGACGGCTTTGGCCAGCTGGTGCTGGCCATTGCCGCCATCGGCCCCTCGGCCACGCTGGACCTGGACCCCCAGGGCCGGCCGGCCCGGCTGCTGCAGGCCCAGGCGCGCAGCCTGTCCCAGCGCCTGGGAGCGCCGGCCCAGGCCTGAGCCCGTCGCTTGCGGCGGCTCAGTTGGTGAGCAGCAGCTGATCCCGGGCAGGCGCACGCCCTTCCAGCGTGAAGCCGGCCACCGTGCGCGACAGGTGGTGGGCCTGTTCGTTGAGCACGGACGATGCGGCGGTGGACTCCTCCACCAGCGCGGCGTTCTGCTGCGTGGCGCGGTCCATGTCGGCCACGGCCTGGTTGATCTGGCCGATGCCCACGCTCTGCTCGGTCATGGCGCCGTTGATCTCGACAATGATCTGGGAGACGCGCTGGATGCCGTCCACGATCTCGCCCATGGTCTGGCCGGCCGCGCGCACGCGCTCCGTGCCCATGGCCACGCTGGCGCCGGAGGCGTCGATCAGGGTCTTGATCTCCTTGGCGGCCGCCGCGCTGCGATGGGCCAGGCTGCGCACCTCCGAGGCCACCACGGCAAAGCCCCGGCCCTGCTCACCGGCGCGGGCGGCCTCGACGGCGGCATTGAGCGCCAGGATGTTGGTCTGGAAGGCGATGGCGTCGATGACGCCGATGATCTCGCCGATCTTGGACGAGGCCCGGGAGATGTCGTCCATGGTGCTCACGGCGCTGCCCACCACGTCGCCACCCTTGGTGGCCGAGCTGCTGGCCGACTGGGCCAGGCGCGTGGCCATGGCGGCCGCCTCGGCCGACTGGCGCACATTGGCCGTCAGCTGCGACAGCGAGGCCGAGGTCTCCTGCAGGCTGCTGGCCGAGGATTCGGTGCGGTTGGACAGGTCCAGGTTGCCCAGCTTGATCTCGTCGGTGGCGGTCTTCATGGACTCCACGCCGTTGCGCACATCCTTGAGCACGGTGCCGATCTGCTCGACGAAGCCGTTGAAGGACGAGGCGATCTGCGCCACTTCGTCATTGCCCGACACCGGCAGGCGCTGCGTCAGGTCGCCGCCGCCCGAGCCGATCTTGTCCATGGCGTCGCGCACCTGGGACAGGCGCCGGAAGGACTGGGCCGTCAGCGCCGCCGCCACGGCCGTGGCCAGGCAGGCCAGCAGCACGATGGCGATGGCCAGCGTCTTGAGCACGCTTTGCAGGCCGGTCGTGGCCTCGGCCTTGTCCAGCGCCACCACCAGCAGCCAGTCCGTGCCTTGCACCGGGCGGGCCTTGAGCAGCTTGGCGCTGCCGCCCAGGTTCACTTCCAGCGGCGCCGTGGCGCTGGCCAGCGCGGTCAGCGCGGCCGGCGTCAGCAGCTCGGAGATGTCGGACGTGGGCTTGAGCAGCAGCTTGGCATCGGCATGCGCCAGCACCTGGCCGTCACGGCTGACCACGAAGCCCAGGCTGCCGGGCGTGGGGCGGATGGCGGAGACCACCTCGCGCACGCCCTCCAGCGGCACGGCGCCGCTGATCACGCCCTGCAGCGCGCCGCCGCGCAGCATGGGCGCCACGAAGGCCACATAGGGCACGCCCGTGGTGGAGTCGCCATAGGGCTTGGTCAGGGCCAGCTTGCCGGCCTGCACGGCGCTCTTGTACCAGGGGCGGGCCGTGGGGTCGTAGTCGGGCGGAGTGCTGGTGGTGGACTTGTAGGTCTTGTCTTCCCAGCCCACCGTGGTGATGGGAAAGCCGCTGGCCTGGCCCATGTGGGCGGCAAAGCCCTGCGGGTCGCCGTGCTCGATCACGGCGGCGGCGGCGCTGACGGCGCGTGCCTTGGAGGCCACCCACTGGTCGATGGCCATGGTGTTGCCGGCGGTGATGGCGTCCAGGTCCTGTTCAATGGTCTGGAAAGTGCTGCCGCGAACGATGTGGTACGTGGCAGCCCCCGTGATGGCAAGGGCGCCGACCACGGTGGCTGTGCTGATGGCAAGGATCTTGGAGCGAAGGGTCTGGAGCATGGCGCGGCAAGGGAAGACTGAGGACTCCGCAAGCCGCAATGGCCGGGCATGCGGCCCTGTCATTAACGCACAATTTGTTTCATTTTTGACGACATGCCAACCCTGTGGTGGCGTGCACCAACTTGCGCGCAACACCTGTCATAGAGGCATTTGCTGCAGTGCACCATTGCAGTGCGGTGTGACATGTTGCTGTAACGCAACCGTCGCGGGACTTTCATGGCCGCTTTCCACAATGGCGGCACGCAGGCAAACCGAGTGGCACAGGCAGGTCACCGACTGCGTCCAACATGACGAGGAAGGCGGGCATATGGACGTTCTGGACACCCTTCGCAACGCGGCGATCGAGATCGCCAAGCCCCCGCTTTCCGCGCTTCTCCAGCCACCCCAGGCCGCGGACAAACCGCTGCGGCTGGATGTGCGCTGGGCCCGCCATCTCGACGAGGTGCGCCAGGTGCAGCGCCTGCGCCACGCGGTGTTCGCCGCCGAGATGGGCGCCGTGCTGCAGACGCCGCTGGCCGGGCACGACATTGATGCCTTCGACGACTTCTGCGAGCACCTCATGGTCTGCGATGCCGACAAGGGCGTGGTCATCGGCACCTACCGCCTGCTCACTCCCACCCAGGCGCTGCGCGCCGGGGGCCTGTACTCCGACCAGGAATTCGACCTGGGCCCGCTCGCCGCCTGGCGCCCGCGCATGGTGGAGCTGGGCCGCAGCTGCGTGCACGCATCGCACCGCCAGGGCGGCGTGATCCTGGCGCTGTGGGGCGCGCTGGCCGAATTCATGCAGCGCAACCGGCTCGACGCCATGGTCGGCTGCGCCAGCATCCCCATGCAGTACCCGGGCCTGGCCCATGGCGAGGGCCCGGCGCGCGTCTGGCAGCAACTGCGCCAGACCCATCTGGCCGAGCCCGAGCTGCAGGTGCGTCCCCGCGTGGCCCTGCCCGAGGAGCTGGCATCCGTCAGCACCAGCGGCATGAGCGTGGAGCCGCCCGCGCTGATCCAGGGCTATCTGCGCACGGGCGCCAAGGTGCTGGGCGCACCGGCCTGGGACAGCGACTTCAACACGGCCGACCTGCCCATCATGATGCGCATGCAGGACCTGCCTTCGCGCTACCTGCGCCTGTTCACGCGGCGCGGCTGAGGCCGTCGCAGCGTTTTGGGGAAATTGGGAATTTTCGGAAAGAGAGGGCGGAGCCGGCTTCTTGTGCAATGGGCCGGACCGTGATGTGCATCACAGGGCTGTCACAAAGACCGTGCATGATGCTGGATGTGGGCTGAAGCAGACACCCGGACGGAGGCAGGTAACCTGCACCGGACTGACCGGGCCTTGGTCCACGCCAATTGCAGGCCGCAGCCTCTTCGGGGCTGCGGCCTTTTTCATGGGCAATTCCTGAGTTACCGGGCAGTGGGCGGGGCATCGGCCAGAAGGCGCTGGTGTTCGATCTTCACGCAGCGGTCCTGCACGGTCCACAGGCCCGCAGCGCGGGCCAGTTCCAGGGCCTTGTCGTTGACCACGCCCAATTGCAGCCACAGGCAGCGCGCGCCGACGGCAACGGCCTCGGCGGCCAGCGGCGGGATGTCCTCGCTCTTTCGGAAGCAATCGACCATGTCGATGCGCGGGCCCTGTGCGGCCAGCGCGGCCGCAGCGTCGGCCAGGCTTGCATGGACGGGCTCGCCCAGGATGCTTCCGCCTTCGCGTGCCACCACGGGGTTCACGGGAACGATGCGGTAGCCGTGGCGCTGCATGTACTGCGAGGCCTGGTGGCTGGGCCGCTCGGGCTGCGGCGACAGGCCGACCACGGCCAGGGTGCGGCACTGCACGAGGATGTCGCGCAGGCGGGAGTCTGTGGCTGTATCACTCATGCGCCGCAGTGTACGCAGCGCATGCGGATCAGGCCGGCTGCACTGTCGCGTCCGCAGCATGGCGCCGGCGCAGCACCATCCCCCAGCCCAGCCCCAGCACGGCGGCCGTGGCCGAGGCCAACAGCACGCCCAGCTTGGCGGCATTGAGCAGGGCCTCGCTGTCAAAGGCCAGCGTGGCGATGAAGATGGCCATGGTGAAGCCAATGCCTGCCAGCAGGCCTGCCAGCAGCGTGTCGCCCCAGCCCATGCCCGGCGGCAGCGCGCACAGCCGCAGGCGCACGGCCAGCCAGCAGCTGATCAGCACGCCCAGCGGCTTGCCCAGCACCAGGGCCAGGGCCACGCCCCACATCACGGCCGAGGTGCCCGCCGCATCGATGCCAGCGGTGCCCGCCCCCTGCAGCGGCACGCCGGCATTGGCCAGCGCAAACAACGGCATCACGCCAAAGGCCACCCAGGGATGCAGGTCCGCCTGCACGCGCTCCACGGGCGCGGCGCTTTCGCGGCCGGCCAGCGCATGCACGGGCGTCACCAGGCCCAGCACCACGCCGGCCAGCGTGGGATGGGCGCCGGTCTGCCAGATGCCCCACCAGAGCACGGCGCCCGGCAGCACATAGGCCCAGGCGCGGCGCACGCCCAGCGACTGCAGCAGGAACACGCCGGCCAGGCCGGCGGCGGCCACCAGCAGCTGGCTCCATTGCAGCCCGCCCGAATAGAACAGCGCAATGATGAGCACGGCGACCAGGTCGTCGATGATGGCCAGCGCCAGCAGGAACACGCGCAGCGCGGGCGGCAGCCCCCGGCCCAGCAGGGCCAGCACGCCCATGGCAAAGGCGATGTCGGTGGCCGTGGGCACGGCCCAGCCATTGCGCAGCGGCGGCGCGGCATTGAAGGCCAGGAAGATCAGGGCCGGCGCCACAACGCCGCCCAGCGCGGCCATCACGGGCAGCAGCGCCTGGCGCGGCCGGGCCAGTGCGCCGGAATGCATCTCGCGGCGTATCTCCATGCCGACCACGAGAAAGAACACGCTCATCAGCGCATCATTGACCCAGAAATGCAGGGATTGCGACAGCTGCCACGGGCCCAGGCCCACGCTCAGCGGCGTGTGCCACAGCGCCTCGTAGGAGCCGGCCCAGCCGGAGTTCGCCCAGAGCAGGGCGGCGGCCGCTGCCAGTAGCAGCACGATGCCGCCCGCGGCCTCGGCATGGGACCAGCGGGACAGGAAGGCGCCGACGCGATCGGCGAAAGACAGGAAAAGGGGCGTGCGCGGGCCGGACGGCCGCGGGGTCGTGTAGGTGTTCATGTGCAAAGCAGCAAAGGGGCCTTGCGGCCCCGGTGCGCAGGCGGCCCGACCTGCGCTATCAACACCTGTCCTGCCGCCCCATGCGGTCTGGACACCCAGCCGCCATTATAAAAGAAGCCCCCACGCCCCCTTTTGCTGCGCAAGGTCCGCTGCCCCCCCGAGGGGGCCGCTTTTTGCCTTGGGGCGGCCCGGCGGCAAAAAATCGGCGGCCGGGACTCTTGCGCAAGACCGTGCGGATTCAGGGCCTGGGCGGCTCATTGCGCGAGACGCATTCGGCCAGCAGCCCCAGCGAGGACAGCGCAATCATGAATACCAGGAACACATAGGCCGCCGTAGCCACGCCCAGGCTCATGCTGAAGCCCCATTGCAGCACCGAGCAGGCCATGCCGGTCTGCGGATACATGGCCGTGCATTGCGATGCGGCCGGCATGTGCACGTACCAGGTGATGGCCACCAGCATGGCGCCCGCCACCATGGCGGCGTTGGCCCAGGGATGGGTCTGCGGGTGGTAGAGCGCATAGATCAGCGCCACGGGAACGGCCAGGCCCCAGGCGAACATCATCAGCCAGCTGAACACCGGCGAGACTGCCAGGATGGACTGCAGCCACTCCATCTTGGGCAACCCGTTGACGAAGCCCAGCAGGTCCCACACAAAGGGCAGGACGATCCCCGCCACAGCCAGGCTGGCCAGTCCCAGCGCCAGCAGCAATCCCTTGCCGCGTGAACGATGGTGCACCCCCGAAGGGTGCGAATGGGTGATCAGTGCATGCATGGCCCACCTCCTGTGTCGTGCAGGGCGGGCAGTTGCCGCGCGGGCGGGTCCGGAGTCGGGCGGCAGCCGCGGCGCCTAGCGTTCGGATTGCGGTATTCCCCGGATGGATCCAGTCTAGGACGGCGTGCACTGCAACAGATGTAGGTCTTGCACCTACCCAAAATCGGGGTTTGTCCCAGGAGGGGGTGCCGTCAAAGCGCGGCCAGCGCCCCCAGCACCTCGCCCTTGGACAGCAGTTCGCTGAGCACCACCGGGGGCTTGCCCGGCGCATGCAGCACATAGACGGGCACGCCGCTGCGGCCCAGTTGCTGCAGCGCGGCGGTGATGGCCGGGTCGCGCCGCGTCCAGTCGGCGCGCAGCAGGGTCACGCCGTACTTGTCGAAGGCGGCCAGCACCTCCTCATGGTTGAGCGTGGTGCGCTTGTTGACCTGGCAGGTCACGCACCAGGCGGCCGTGTAGTCCACGAACACGGGCTTGCCCGCCGCCTGCAGCTCGGCCACGCGGGCGGCCGACCAGGGCTGCCAGCGCTGGCCTGCAGCGGACGCCATGCCCGTGCCCTCCGCCTGGGCAGGTGTGGCGATCAGCGGTGCGGTGGTGGCCAGCAGCGCGCCTGCCAGCACCACGGCCAGCGTGGCCAGCACGGCCCGCGTGCGGCCCTTGAGCGTCAGCGTCCAGACCAGGGCGCTGAAGGCCAGCAGCAGGGCCAGCAGCGCGGTGGCGGCGTCGATGCCGCTTTGGTGCCCCAGCACCCAGACCAGCCAGACCACGGTGGCGAACATGGGAAAGGCCATGGCACGGCGGAAAGTGTCCATCCAGGCGCCAGGGCGTGGCAGCCAGCGCACTACGGCGGGAACGAAGCTGGCCAGCAGATAGGGCAGGGCCATGCCCAGGCCCAGGGCGGCGAACACCGTCAGCGCCTGCAGGGCCGGCATGTCGATGGCAAAGCCCAGCGAGGCGCCCATGAACGGCGCCGTGCAGGGCGAGGCAATGGCCACGGCCAGCACGCCGGACAGAAAGGCATCGGCCACCGGGTGGCGCGCATGCGCCGCAGCCCAACGCCCGGGCAGCATGGAGCCGAACTCGAACAGGCCGGCCAGGTTCAGGCCCAGCAGCGTGAACAGGGCTGCCAGCAGGGCCACGATGGCCGGCGACTGCAGCTGAAACCCCCAGCCCAGCTGCTCGCCTGCCGCGCGCAGCGCCAGCAGCAGCCCGCCCAGGGCCAGGAAGGACAGCACCACGCCGGCCGTATAGGCCAGCCCGCCCAGGCGCTGGGCGCGGCGGTCCTGTCCATGGCGTGCAAAGCCCAGGATCTTGATGGCCAGCACCGGGAAGACGCAGGGCATGAGGTTGAGGATCAGTCCACCCACCAAGCCACCGAGCAGGGCCATCCACAGGCTGGCGGCGCTGGCAGCAGGCGCAGCGGCCTGGTTGGCAGCCAGGGCCGCAGCCAGTGCGGGCGAGACGCTGGCCATGGCGGCGGCCGTCCAGCGGCCCTCGACCGGGGCCTCGGCGCGCCAGGCCACGGGCTGGCCCTGCTCCAGCGCTGCGGCGCGCTCGGCGGGCGGCAGGGCCAGGACCACGGGCAGCTTGGCCGGAGTGTCGCCACGCATGTCGGACAGGGGCAGCTCTGCCACCCAGGCCGCACCATCCCAGCGCTGCTGCCAGTCCTTGCCCAGTTCTGCCGCGTGGTGGAAGGTGTCGGAGGGTTCGGGATAGAAGTCCAGCGTGCGGCCCTGCAGGGATTCAGGCAGCCCCTCGATGCGCAGCTGCACGCGCTCGTCGGGCGTCCTGCCTTGTGCGGCAGGCTGGCTGGCCGGCACCACCTTGGCCTGGGCCGGCGCGGACAGTGCCTGGGGCTTGAGCGCCCAGGCCTGGGTGAAGGCCTGACCCTGGCCTGCCGTGCTGCCCTGCACGGGCAGCTGCAGCTGGAAATCGCCTTCCTCGGGAATGCACTCCACGCGGCAGACCAGCCAGTTCGCATGCAGGCGCAGGTCCAGCATGCCGGACGCGGGCAGCTTGAAGTCGGGGGCCACCTGCACGGGCACGGGCAGCAGCACCTGGCCCTCATAGCCGTAGTTGAGCAGCGGGCCCACGCGCAGCGCCTCGGGCACGGGCCACTGGATCTCGCCCGCCGTCAGGCCCGCAGGCAGCTGCCAGTTCAGCTCGGTGGCCAGGCCGGAGTCACCGGCGTTCTTCCAGTAGGTATGCCATTCGGGCTGGTGGGTGATCAGCAGGCCCAGCCACAGTGTCTGGCCAGGCTGTACGCCTTCGGGCGCCTGGGCCACGAGTTCGGCGCGCACGCGCGGCGTGTCCACGGTCGCTGCCGCCCCGCTGCCGGTTTTCAGGCGGATCTGCGCGCCGGCCTGGAAGGCCAGCAGGCTGGAGGCGGCCAGAAGGAAGGCAAGAAGCCAGAAGGCGAGGCGCTGGGGTGCGGTGTGGCGAGGAGGCGTTTGGAGTGGCATGGCGGACTATGGGAGCCCGGGGCGGGATCTTTGGTTCCCCTGGCTACAGGCGGCGATGGTAGCGGCCATGCGCCATGGAATCCTCTGTGCGTTGTTGCAAGACGATTGGCAAAAGATATCGTTGCATAGGCGCTTGGTATTGGACAGGCGATAGGTCCGTTGCCCATCATGGGCCGGCCACCCATCCGGGATAGAGCAACACAAGGAGACAAGCCATGCAGGAGACATCTCGCCGCCAATTCCTGGCCGCCGGCGCGGCAGCGGCCGCCGCCTGGGGGCTGCCGCAGCACGCGCGCGCGGCCGCTGCCTATCCCGACAAGTCCGTGCGCGTGATCGTGCCCTTTCCCGCCGGTGGCACCACCGACGTGGTGGCGCGGCTGGCCATGCAAAAGCTCGGGGAGCTGACCGGCCAGTCCTTCGTGGTGGACAACAAGGGCGGTGCCAATGGCGTCATCGGCACGGAACTGGCCGCCCGCGCCACGCCCGACGGCTACACCCTGCTGATGAACACGGCGGGCGCGCAGACCCTGAGCCCGGTGCTCTACAAGACCAGCTACGAGGCGCTGGCCAGCTTCGAGCCCATCAGCCATCTGTGCGACGTGGGCTTCGTCCTCATTGCGCGCAAGGACCTGCCCGTGAACAGCCTGCAGGAGCTGGTTGACATGGCCAAACAGGGCAAGCCGCTGAGCGTGTCCTCGGGCAGCAGCATGATTTCGCTGATCACCGAGCAGTTCAAGAAGGTGATTGGCGCGCCGGGCATCGTCAACGCCCAGTACAAGGGCACGGCGCCGCAGATGCAGGCCGTGGTGGCGGGCGAGGTGGATTTCTCGTTCGACTCCTTCACCTCGGTGGAGATGATCCGCACGGGCAAGGTCAAGGCCCTGGCCGTGCTGCTGCCCCAGCGCGCCGAAGTCTTTCCCCAGGTGCCCACCATCAAGGAGGCCGGCGTGGACGGCATGGGCTTCAGCTCCTGGTCGGGCCTGCTCGCGCCCAAGGGCACGCCCCGCGACATCGTGGCCCAGCTCGCGCAGCAGATGGACAAGGTCATGCAGATGCCCGACGTGCTGGCCAAGCTGCGCAGCTACAGCTATGTGCCGCGCCGGGGCACGCCCGAGGAGTTCGCGCGGCTGATCGAATCCGACAACGAGCGCTGGAAGCGCATCGTCAGGGAATCCAACTTCAAGGTCGAATGAGACGCAGGGCGGGGGCTAAGATCATGGCCATGCCAAGCTCCCCGCCTCCACACACGTCCCTCGGTACCTGGCCATCGCGCTGGTGGGCCGAAGTATCGGCGCGCGATTTCGCGCTGGCCCAGGCGGGGCTTGCCGCGGAAACCGTGGCGGTGCTGCCCGTGGCCGCCGTGGAGCAGCATGGGCCGCACCTGCCGCTGTCCGTCGATGCCCGCCTGCTGCAGGGCGTGATCGATGCGGCCCTGCCGCTGCTGCCGGCCGACCTGCCCGTGCTCTTTCTTCCTCCTCAGAACATCGGCTTCAGCGTGGAGCACCAATCGTTTGCCGGCACGCTGACGCTGTCGCCCGCCACGGTGATCGCGCTGTGGACCGAGCTGGGCGCCTGCGTGGCGCGGGCCGGCGTGCGCCGGCTGCTGTTGCTCAACGGCCATGGCGGACAGGTCAGCGTGATGGACATCGTGGCGCGCGAGCTGCGCATGCGCCACGGCCTGCTGGTCTACAGCAGCAGCTGGTTCGGCCTGGTGGACGATGCGGCCAATGCGCAGTTCAGCGCGCATGAGCACCGCTTCGGCATCCATGGCGGCGAGGTGGAGACGTCGATGATGCTGCACCTGGCGCCGGAGAGCGTGCGCATGGAGCATGCGCGGGACTTTCATTCCACTTCGGAGGATAGGGCGCAGCGGCATGCCTTGCTGGGCAATGGGCGAAGCGCCAAGATGGGCTGGGCCATCGAGGACTACAACGTTTGCGGGGCGGTGGGGAATGCTGCGGGGGCTACGGCCGAGCGGGGGGCCTTGATGGTGGAGGCTTCGGCTCGGGGGCTGGTGCGGTTGTTGTCCGAGATGGTTGCGCTGCCTGCGGATACTGTGGGAAGGGCGCCGGAGCCTCTTTAGTTTTGGGCCTTTTTTGGACCCTGCCGGGTGGTGGTTTTTCGAGGCCGGGTCTCGGCCCGGCGGCCGACTGTCCGCGACCCCTTCGCTGCGCTGCGGGGCCACCTGCGCTGACATACGGGGAGTTGTTGCGGGCCTTCGCTGCGCTCGGCCCTTTTTACTGTTTCGGGATCTTGGCCTGGACGATCACGTCGCCCCAGCGTTTGATTTCCGATTGCAGCAATTGCGCGGTCTGCTCGGGCGTACTGGATTGGGCCTGGACGTTCATTTCGCGCAGTTTCTGCGTGACTTCGGGGGAGTTCACGGCGGCGGCGATTTCCTTGTTCAGGCGGGCGATGATTTCCGGAGGGGTCTTGGCGGGGGCGGCCAGGGCGTTCCAAGAAGAGGCGACGAAGCCCTTGATGCCTGACTCCTGGGCCGTGGGCACGCCGGGCAGCAGGGCCGAGCGCTTGTCGCCGGTGATGGCCAGCAGGTTGACGGCCTTGGAGTTGATCTGGCCCATGATGGGCGTGAGGATTTCGACGGCCGCGTCGATCTGCCTGCCCCGCAGGGCCGTGACCACGGCGGGAGTGCCGTTGAAGGGCACGATCTGGGCGTCGATGCCGGCCGTGGTCTTGAACAGTTCGGCCGCCAGGTGCTGGGTGCTGCCGATGGCGATGCTGCCGATGTTGAGCTTGCCGGGGTGGGCCTTGGCCCAGGCCACCAGCTCGCCCAGGTTCCTGAAGCGCGAGTCGCTGGCGGTGAGCACGCCGATGTCGAAGTAGCCCAGGGTGGAAATCGGCGTGAAGTCCTTGACCATGTCGAAGGGCAGTTGGTTGAACAGCCCCACGGTGACGGCGCTGCCGTTGGACATGAGGAACAGCGTGTGTCCGTCAGGTGCGGATTTGGCCACGGTGTCGGCTGCGACGATGCCGCCCGCGCTGGGCTTGTTGTCGATGATGACGGGCTGGCCCAGCTGCGAGGCCAGCTTTTGCGCAACGACGCGCGAGGTGACGTCGGCCACGCCGCCTGCGCCAAAGGGCACGACGATGCGGATGGGCTTGTTCGACAGGGGCTGTGCCTGGCTGGTGATGGCGGCCAGCAGCAGGGCCGCGCAGGCCAGGGCGCTGCGCGTGAAGCGGCGTTTGTTCATGGGTCTTTTGTCTCCTGGCCGGCCAGTGTGGCGCAAAAGCGCAGGCCGGCCCAGATCGCCCGTGTTCTGGCTGCTATGCCCTGGCGCAATAGCCGTGTGGCGGCCTGGCCGGGGCTGGATCAGGCGTGCGTGATCCAGCTGCGGTGCTCGTCCGTGTCCAGGTGGTTGAGCGTGTTGAAGGTCTGCAGCATCAGGCGCTTGGGGCTGGTGGTGAACTCGGTCACGGCGCTGTTGCGGATGCGCATGTTCAGCGCAATGGTGACCTCCGGCGAGGTGCCCAGCACATGGCCCACGGCGGTGGAGATGGGGCCGCCGCTGCTGACCAGCAGCACGTTTTCGTCGGCATGTTCATGCCGCACGCGCTCCAGCACCTGGCGCACGCCGCCGGAGAAGTCGTCCCAGCTGGGCATGCCCTTGGGGCTGATGGTGCCGGCCATCCACTGGGCCAGGGCATCGCACAGCAGCCGGAAGTGGTGGCGGTACAGCTCGGGCGTGTCGGGCTTGGGCAGTGGCGCTGGGTGGATGGCCTGCAGCAGCGCGCCGCTGTCGTATTCATCGAGGCCCGCAAGCGCCTGGGTGCGGTGCTGCTCGGCAGGCAGGCTGCCCAGGCCTTCGGCAATGCCGGCCAGCGTCTGCGCATGGCGGCGCAGCGTGCCCGTGTAGACCGCATCGAAGCGCAGGCCGCGCTCTCGCCAGTAGGCACCCAGCCTTTGCGATTGCGCCTGGCCGCGTTCGCTGAGCTGGTCGTAGTCTTCGGCACCAAACGAGGCCTGGCCATGGCGCACAAGATAGAGGGTTCCCATGGCGCGGATTGTGGCCAGCGCTGGCGCCGGCGTTTGTCCTGCGGGCGACTGGCTGCCGCCTTGGCGACAGATTCCAGCACCCCGGCAGCCCTTACAACAGCACCTGGCCGCTCACGCACTCCACCACATGGCCGCCTATCCACAGCGCGCCCTGGGCGTCCTCGCTGACATGCACGCGGCCGTCGCGGCCCACGCAGCAGCCCTGGCTGGCGATGTAGGGCGCGCGCAGCAGGCCTTCGCCGCGCAGCCACAGGGCCAGGCTGGCGTTGAGGCTGCCGGTGACGGGGTCTTCGGTGACGCCGACGGGGCTGGCGAGGCCTCGCACTTCCAGGCTGGGGGCGGCATCCGCATCGGCCCCGGCCGGGCGCTGGCCCGTGGCAAAGGCGCGTGCCTCGCGGCTGCTGCGGCCGATCAGTGCCGGTGCATCTTGCGCGCTTTTGTACAAAGCGCAGGCGCCCACCTTGGTGTTCAGCGCCTTGAGCCTTGCATGGTCGGGCTCCAGCGCCAGCACCTGGTCGGGATGCTCGAAGAGCACGCCCATCCAGCGCGGGCCGTTGTCCAGCCAGGCGGCGCGCAGGATCTGGCCGGGCTCCGCGCCCAGCGCGGCAGCCACCTCGGCCAGCAGGCCCGGCTCCACGGCGCCGATGTCGGTGGCCGGTGCCTGGAAGGCCAGGCGTCCGTCCTGGCGCGCAATCGAGATCAGCCCCTTGGCGCATTCCTGCACGATGCGCCCCGCCTGCTGCGGCACGCCGCCCTGCGCCAGCCAGGCGTGGCAGCTGCCCAGCGTGGGATGGCCGGCAAAGGGCAGCTCGCCGCCCGGCGTGAAGATGCGCACGCGGTAGTCGGCGCCTGCGGCGCGGCCGGCCTCGGTGGGCGGCAGCACGAAGGTGGTCTCCGACAGATTGGTCCAGGCCGCGAAGGATTGCATCTGCGTATCTGTCAACCCGGTGGCGTCGAGCACGACGGCCAGCGGATTGCCCAGGTAGGGCCGTGCCGTGAACACGTCCACGGTCATGAAGGGGCGCTGGCGGGAGACGTATGCAGGTGTCATGGCAATGGGCAGATGGAAGGGAGGATGGAAAAGCCGACGGCAAGCCGGACTTTGGTTCGACTGCGTGTCGGCTTCCCTCTGGCCCAAGCAGGTAACTGGCCCAAACACCAGGGACGCCGAGCAAGAGCCGCCTCGCGGCGGGGGCGCCTAGCCGAGGGCGTCGTCCCCCTCCCTTGCGAAGCAAGTAGAGAGGGGGAAGCGGCGCTAGCCGCTCAGGGGGTGGTTTACATCGTGGAGCGGATGGCGTCGGCCAGGGCGGCGATGCCCTTGTCGATCTGCTCGGCCGACACGGTCACGTAGGACAGGCGCAGCGTGTTGGCCTGGGGCTCGTCCGCGTAGAACGGCGCGCCGGGCACGAAGGCCGTGCCGCGTTCCACGGCGGCGGGCAGCAGCTTTTGCGCATCCATGCCCTTGGGCAGGCGAACCCACAGGAACATGCCGCCCACGGGACGGGTCCACTGCACGTCCAGGCCGGCCATCTCGCGTTCCAGCGCGGCCAGCATGGCGTCGCGCTGGCGCTTGTACATGGCGCGGATGGTGGGCACGTGGCGGTCCAGGAATCCGTCCTTGATGACCTCGGAGACCACGCGCTGGTTGAAGCCGGGCGTGTGCAGGTCGGCCGCCTGCTTGGCCTGCAGCAGCTTGTTGTAGACGGACTTGGGCGCCACCAGGAAGCCGATGCGCAGGCCAGGGGCCAGCACCTTGGAAAACGAGCCCAGGTAGATCACGCCTTCGGGGTTGCGCGCGGCCAGCGGCAGGGCAGGGGGCTGCTCGAACCACAGGTCGCCATAGGGGTTGTCCTCGATCAGCGGGATGTCGAGTTCACGCGCCTTGTCCACCAGGGCCTGGCGGCGTGCCTCGGCCATGGTGCGGCCGGTGGGGTTCTGGAAGTTGGGCAGCACGTAGGCCAGGCGGGCCTTGTCGGCGCCGGTGCCGGCCTTGGCGGCGAAGTCCTCGACGAGGATGCCGTCGTCATCGCTGTCCACGCCCACGGGAATCGGTTCCTGCGGCGCAAAGGCCTGCAGCGCGCCCAGGTAGGTGGGCTTTTCGACCAGCATGCGGCTGCCGCGGTCCAGGAAGACCTTGCCGATCAGGTCCAGCGCCTGCTGCGAGCCCGTGGTGATCAGCACCTGGTCGGGGTCCACTTCCCAGGGCAGGAAGTCGGCCACGGCCTGGCGCAGGGGCGCGAAGCCTTCGCTGGTGGCGTATTGCAGGGCCGCTGCGCCATCGCGCTGCATCACGGTCTGGCAGGCCTGGGTGAACGCGTCCAGCGGGAAGGCCAGCGGCGAGGGCAGGCCGCCCGCCATGCTGATGATGCCGGGACGGTCGGTGAGCTTGAGGATTTCGCGGATGGCGGAGGGGTTCATCTTGGCAGCACGGTCTGCCAGCGTCCAGGTCGTCATAAAAAAAGCAGTTCCAGGTCTTTGCGGTGCCCGCCATGCGGGCGGGCTGGTATGGGTTGCCATGCCGTCGTGGGGCACGGGCCGGCCGCATGTGAAGAGCGCAGTGCGGATGGTGCTTTCGCTCTTGTGCCGGCAATGAGGGTATTTTGTCGCGGCCGTGAAGGGTCTGCGCATCCTCCCTTCAATAGCTGGGCAGGCCAGTACGGCCTTTGCCTGGGTGTGGATGGCAGACCCTCATGCGGCCACCATCCACATCGCCGTCAGCGCCAGCATGGCCGCCATGGCACGGTTGAACCACAGCAGCCTGCGTCCCTGGGCCAGCCAGTGGCGCAGCAGTGCGCCCACGCAGGCATACAGCAGATTGCTGGAGAAGGCATAGGCGGCCATGACGGGCAGCACCACGGACAGGCGCTCGCTCAGGTCGTCGTGCCCCGCCAGCCAGCCGGCCACGATGGCCAGGGCCAGCAGCCAGGCCTTGATGTTCACGAATTGCAATCCCACGCCCTGCCAGAAACCCACCTGCAGCTGCTGCTGAGATTGCAGTGACGCCATCTGTGCGCTGCGGCTCAGGCGCCAGGCCATCCACAGCAGGTAGCCGATGCCGGCGGCCTTGACCAGCCACAGCAGCAGCGGTGCCGCCACGATCGCCGCGCCCACGCCGGCCGTGCTCAGCACCAGCAGCAAGCACCAGCCCACGGGCACGGCCAGGACGAAGCGCAGCGCCGGGCGCAGGCCGTGGTTGGCGGCCAGGGCCGTGGACAGCGTGGTGTTGGGGCCGGGGCTGAAGCTCATGGAAGCGGCGAGCAGCAGCAAGGCGGTGAGTTCGGACGGTGGCATGAGGCGGTGGCCCCGGAGGTCTCCATACAGGCGGCAAGGGGCTGTTGGGGAGGAGGGCACGGCAGGCCTGCTCCGCAGCACGAATGCCTGCAATATAGGTGCAAGACCTGTACAGTACCAATACAGTTGAACCCTCAATTGCATGTTCTGTATCGGCGCCCATCCCGATACAGTGACGTATTGGTGACCCTCTCATGCCCGTTCCCCTTTCGCGGCTGGCGCCGCAGACCCTGAGTACCCAGTTGGCCGAACGCCTGGGAGAGCGCATCCGCATGCGCCTGCTGCCGGCGGGCGCACGCCTGCCCTCGGTGCGCGAATGCGCGCGCCAGCAGGGCGTGAGCACGCACACGGTGGTGGCCGCCTATGACCTGCTGCAGGCCCAGGGCCTGGTCGAGGCGCGGCCGCAAAGCGGCTTTTTCGTGCGCGATTTCGTGCAGGACGCACCGCTGCTGCAGTCCGAACAGGCCCGCGCCGCGCCTGCGGACGAGGCCACCGGCGCGCCCAAGGGCACGCGCATCAATGCCTCCATGCTGGTGCGCGGCATGTTCCACCAGAGCGTGGGCGGCAGGCCCCAGCCCGGCGCGGGCGTGCTGCCGGCCCAATGGCTGGAGGCAGGCTTTCTGGCCGCTGCCATGCGCAAGGCCTGCTCGGGAAAATCCCTGCACGACTCCTGCGTGGGCTATGGCGACCCGCTGGGCGACATCAGCCTGCGCGAGGCGCTGTCGCGGCGCCTGGCGCGCCTGGGCATTGCGGCGGCGCCGCAGCACATCATCACCACCATGGGCGCAACGCATGGGCTGGACGTGGTCAGCCGGGCCCTGCTGCAGCCGGGCGATCCGGTGATGGTGGAGGAGCCCGGCTGGGCCGTGGAGTTCGCGCGCCTGGCATCGCTGGGCATGCGCGTGCTGCCCGTGCCGCGCGGCCCCGACGGGCCGGACCTGGCCGTGATGCAGCGGTACTGCGAAAGCTGTGCGCCCAAGCTCTACGTCAGCGTGAGCGTGCTGCACAACCCCACCGGCTACAGCCTGTCGCCGGCCAGCGCCCACGAGGTGCTGCAGCTGGCGCGGCGATTCGGCTTCTACGTGGTGGAGGACGATACCTATGGCGAGATCGCGCCCGACCACGCCGCACGCATGACCGTGCTGGACCGCCTGGGCCACAGCATCTACGTGAGCGGCTTCGCCAAGCTGCTGGCGCCCAACTGGCGCGTGGGCTATCTGGCGCCGCCGCCTGCGCTGGTGGAGCGCCTGGTGGACACCAAGCTGCTGTCCACGCTGACCACCCCCGCACTGACGGAACGCGCCCTGGCCCACTGCATGGACCAGGGCCAGCTGCGCCGCCATGCCGAGCGCCTGCGCCAGCACCTGGCCCAGGCCCGCATGCGCAGCGTGGCACTGGCCCAGCAGGCCGGAGCCCGCTTCGCGGCCGAGCCGGCCGGCATGTTCGGCTGGGTGGACACCGGCGTGGACACCGAAACCCTGGCCCAGCGCCTGCTGGACGCCGGCTACTTCATCGCCCCCGGCTCCATGTTCCACGCCGGCCGCCAGCCCAGCACCTGCATGCGCATCAACTTCGCCACCACGCAGGAACCCGCCTTCTGGCGCATCTTCGAACGCGAAGTCCAAGCCATGCGCGGCAGCGCATAGAAAAGGGAATGGGAGAGAGGAGAGGGGGAGGGGGCGGAAGGCGGGGAAGGCTGTATCGACCCGCAAACATAGATCAGACCAGCAGCGCAAAAAACCGACGAGGCCCAAAGCGAGGGACACCGAGCAAGGGCCGCCCCGCTGCGAGGGTGTCGTCCCCCTCCCCCGCGAAGCAGGTAGAGAGGGGGAAGGCGCGTCAGCGCCTCAGGGGGTGCCCCCAGTCAATGCGCCCGCATCTTCGTACGCAGGCGCGCAATCGCCTGGCTGTGCAGCTGGCACACACGCGATTCGGTCACGCCCAGCACAGCGGCGATTTCCTTGAGGTTCATGTCGTGCTCGTAGTACATGCCCATGATGTACTGCTCGCGCTCGGGCAGGGCCTTGATGGCTTCGACCAGGGCCACGCGCAGGCGGTGGTCGCGCAGCAGCGCAAAGGGGTCGGCGCCGCTGTCGGCCACGTGGCGTTCGAGGAAGTCCTCGCCCTCGTCGCCGCCTGACATGTCTTCCAGGTAGACCAGCTGCGTGCCGCGCACCTTGCCCAGCAGCGACTGGTAGTCGTCCAGGTCCATGCCCAGCTCGTCGGCGATCTCGGACTCCAGCGGGGTGCGTCCCAGGCGCTGCTCCAGGCGGTGCAGCGCGTGCTCTATGTCCTTCTGGCTCTTGCGCGAGCTGCGGCTCATCCAGTCGCCCTCGCGCAGTTCATCGAGCATGGCGCCGCGGATGCGCTGGCTGGCGAAGGTCTCGAATTGCACGCCCTGCTCGCTCTCGAAGCGGGACAGGGCTTCGGCCAGGCCGATCATTCCGACCTGTATCAGATCATCAAGCTCCACATTGGGAGGCAGCTTGGCGATCATGTGCAGCGCGATCCGGCGTACCAGGGGTACGTGCCGACGGATCAGTGCATCGCGGTCGAGTTGGCCTTTGGCGGTGTACATGGCAGTCAGTGGCTCCAGGCATGGGATGCAGGCAGCGGTGCGTAGCCGGCGGCCAGGTCCTGGCCGCCATGCGGCAATACGCTGCCCGCATGGTTGAGCAACTGCAGCGCCAGGCGCTGCAGGTCCGGTGCATGGTGCAGGCGCACGGGCAGCAGCCCGGGCGCGTGGCCCAGATGGCGCTGTGCGCAGCGCAGCAGCGCGTCGATCTGTGACTGGCGCCGTTGCGCATCCTCGGCCTGGCTGCGGGCACCGGTCTGTCCGCGGCGCCAATCGTAGCTGGTCACATCCACGGGGTCAGCGCCGGGCAGCAGCGGCGCCAGCAGGCAGCGCAGGCCGGCATGCACGGCCAGCTGCTTGAGCTGGCGGTAGCAGCCCAGCACGCGGGGACCGTGTTCGGGCAGCACCATCAGCGGGTGCACGGCCTGGCCGGGCAGATTGCGGGCCAGCGTGTCGGCATCGGCATACAGCATGACGATGGCATAGCCGCGCACATGGCGCTGCAGCCATTGCATGGGCGTCATGCCGGCTTGCCGTGCCTGCAGGGGCAGCAGCTCCAGGCCCTGGCGGGCAGGCAGCACGGCCACCGAGCTGTGGCGGGGGTCGGGGTGCAGGCCGGTACGGGCCTGCCAGGCGCTTTGCTGCAGCAGCTGGGCCAGGCCAGGCGCGTCGGCCGCCTCGCCCTGGCTGGCATCGAGCACAAGGACGGGCATGCCCAGGCGCTGCAGGCTGGCGCAGACCGGCCACAGCAGGGATTGCTCGGACTGGCCTTCAGGGTCGGCCGCCGTGTCGCGCAGCATGGCCAGCACACGCAGGCTGGACGGTGCTGCGGCGCCGGGCTGGCCGTGCAGGCCCAGGCCCTGGTGCAGTTGGGGGTAGGTCTCAAGCATGGCTGACCTCGCTGTCCATGGTGCTGGGGCTGGACGGGGTGAAGAAGAAGTCCAGGTCCAGCGCCTTGGGATCGAAGGCCGAGCGGGTGGAGGCGCGCATGGAGGCGGAGACCAGCTGCTGCGCATCGGCGCGCTCCCAGTCTTCGGGCACGCGCTGGCCGTTGGTCACGCCGCGCAGCTGCATCTGGTGGCGGATCAGCGTGTCCACCGAGGGGCCCAGCTTCACGGCCTCGTCCACCTTGGTGAGGATGGCCTGGCTGGAGCCGCGTGCCTTGAAGGCCTGCATCACATCGTCCAGCGCATCGCCCTGGCCGGCCGCGTTCACGGCCAGCAGCTTTTGCACGCCGGGCAGGTCCAGCAGGTCCAGGATTTCGTCCTTGCGCGGATCGCGCGGGGCCACGCCCGTGGTGTCGATCAGCACCAGCTGCTTGTTGGCCAGCAGGCCCAGCAGGTCCTGCAGCGCGGCGCGGTCATGGGCCAGGTGGGCGACCATGCCCAGCATGCGGCCGTAGGAGCGCAGCTGGTCGTGGGCGCCGACGCGGTAGGTGTCCAGGGTGATCAGGCCGACGCTGGAGGCGCCGTACTTGGCCGCGCACAGGGCCGCCAGCTTGGCCGTGGTCGTGGTCTTGCCCACGCCGGTGGAGCCCACCAGGGCGAAGACACCGCCTTGCTCGTACAGCGGCTCCTGGCCGGCGTCGGTGCGCAGATTGCGTTCCAGCACCTGCATCAGCCAGCGCACGGCGTCGCCGGCGGACAGGTCCTGGGGCATGTGCTCGACCAGGGCGCGGGCCAGCACGGGGGAGTAGCCCGCGCGGATCAGCTTGTGCGTGAGATTGGCGTGGATGGGGTTCTGGCGCGTCTGGCCCAGCCAGGTCAGGGTGTTGAAGCGCTCTTCGATCAGGTCGCGCACGGACTGCAGCTCATCGCGCAGCGCCTGGGAGGCCATGGCTGGAGCGGGTTCGCTGCGCAGGGGCTCGCGCAGCGGCGCCTCGGCGCTGGCGCGCAGCGGATTGTGGCGGGCCACGGAAGGCGCGGGCTGTGCCTTGAACGGCTGCTGTGCGGCCATGGGGGCGGCGGCCGGCGCTTCGCGCAGGGCGTCGCCCAGGCTGCGGCGCTGGGCAAAGCTGGGCAGGGGCTCGTCGACGCCGGCCTCGTGACGGCGGCGCAGCATGCGTTCGCGCACGTAGTCCTGGAAGGACAGGGTGCTCATGGCCAGTTGCTCGGTGTCTTCCTGCACGCTCTGGCGCAGGCCGGCGGGCTCGGCACCATCTGCCGACAGCGAGGCTGCCAGCGAAGCCGCCTGTGAGGGCGCCGGCGAAGCCTGCTGTGCCGTGCGCGGCTGGGTATGTGCCTGGATCAGCTGGGCCTGCAGCTGGGGACGCAGGCCCGTGGTCTCCTCGGCCGAGCGGCGCTCGATGGCTTGCTGCAGCGGCGTGCTGCTGGCGGCGGCCTTGCTGTGCTCCAGCGTGTCCTCGGCCGTGGCCATGACCTCGACGCCGTCGGGCGTGCTGCGGTTGGACAGGATCAGGGTGCCCGCTCCGAAAGCCATGCGCGCCTTGGCCAGGGCCTCGCGGGAGGTAGGGGCGTAGAAGCGTTTGATGTTCATGCGGATGCACCTTTAAGAATCGAGCCGATGCGGATGGTGTGCGTCTCGGGGATCTCGCTGTGGGCGAGAACCTGCAGACGCGGCGCCACGCGGCGCACCAGGCGGGCAATGGAGTTGCGGATGGAATCGGGGACCAGCAGGCAGGCAGGCAGGCCCAGCTCTTCTTGCTGGTTGGCCATGTCGGCCGCCTTCTGGGTGAGGATCTCGGCCACGCCGGGATCCAGTGAGGGGGCGCCGGGGTTGGACAGGGCCTGCACCAGCAGGCGCTCGAGTCCGGGCTCGATGGCGATGACGTTCAGCTCGCGGGTCGGGCCGTAGATCTGCTGGACGATGGACGGCGACAGCGCAATGCGCACGCGGCGGGCCAGCTCGACGGGGTCCTGGGTGGTCGAGGAGTGCTCGGCCAGCGTCTCGATGATGGTGCGGATGTCGCGGACGTGCACCGAGTCTTCCAGCAGCAGCTGGAGCACTTTCTGGAACGTCGTGATGGACACCATTTTCGGAATGACTTCTTCGATCAACTTGGGAGCCAGCTTGGCCACATGCTCCACCAACTGCTGCGTCTCGGTACGGCTGATCAGCTTGGCGGCATGCACTTGCATCAAGTGTGACAAATGGGTGGCCATCACGGTTTCCGAATCAACCACGGTAAAGCCTGCCATTTGTGCCGCTTCCTTCTGGCGTTCGTCGATCCAGTGGGCGGGCAGGCCGAAGGCCGGGTCGGTGGTCTGGGTGCCGATCAGCGGGGTGCTAATGCCGCCCGGATTGATGGCCAGGAACATGCCGGGGAAGGCCTCGCCCTCGCCCACCATCACGCCGCGCAGGGTGATGCGGTAGGCGCTGGGCTTGAGCTCCAGGTTATCGCGCACATGCACGGCCGGGGGCAGAAAGCCCACTTCCTGTGCGAACTTGCGGCGCACGCCCTTGATGCGGGTCAGCAGGTCGCCCTGGCGGCCCTTGTCCACCAGGGTGATCAGGCGGTAGCCCAGCTCCAGGCCCAGCAGGTCCACGGGCTGCAGGTCGTCCCAGGTGGCTTCGCCGTCGCTGGGCGCGGCCACGGGGGCGGGGGCCTGGGTTTGCTGGGCGGCGCGTTCCTGCTGGCGGCGCGAGAGCATCCAGGCCAGCCAGCCCAGCAGTGCGCCCGTGCTCAGGAACACGACGTGGGGCATGCCCGGAATGACACCCAGCAGGCCCAGCACGCCGGCCGTGATGCCCAGCACCTTGGGCGACATGAACAGCTGCTGCGCGATCTGCTGGCCCATGTCGGTTTCCTTGCCCACGCGCGAGATCACCATGGCCGCGGCCACCGAGATCAGCAGGCCGGGGATCTGTGCGACCAGCGCATCGCCCACGGCCAGCAGGATGTAGCTGTCGGCGGCCTGGCCGGCCGACAGGCCGTGCTGGATCATGCCGATGGCGAAGCCGCCGATGATGTTGATCACCAGGATCAGGATGCCGGCGACCGCGTCGCCGCGCACGAACTTGCTGGCACCGTCCATGGAGCCGAAGAAGTTGGCTTCCTCCTGCACCTCGGCGCGGCGGCGCTTGGCTTCCTTTTCGTCGATCAGGCCGGCGTTCAGGTCGGCATCCACGGCCATCTGCTTGCCGGGCATGGCGTCCAGGGTGAAGCGGGCCGAGACTTCGGCGATACGCTCGGCACCCTTGGTGATCACCACGAAGTTGATCACCACCAGGATGGCGAACACGATCAGGCCGACCGCGAAGTTGCCGCCGATCAGGAAGTGGCCGAAGGCCTCGATCACCGCACCGGCCGCTCCGGGGCCGGTGTGGCCTTCCAGCAGCACCACGCGGGTGGAGGCCACGTTCAGCGACAGGCGCATCAGCGTGGTCAGCAGCAGCACCGAGGGGAAGGCCGCAAAGTCCAGCGGCCGGATCATGTAGGCCGCCACCATCATCACCATCAGCGCCACGGCAATGTTCAGCGTGAAGAACGTGTCCAGCAGCCACGGCGGAATCGGCAGCACCATCAGCGCCAGGATGGCCACCACCAGCAGCGGCGCCATCAGGCCCTGGGCGAACCTGGTGTTCTCGCCCGACCACATCGATTGCAGGGATTGGAGCGGATTCGTCGTCATGGAGCAGTACCTTCAGTGGTCGCGGCGGCGGGCGCGCGGCGGCCCTGGTGCGGATCGAGTTCGGCGGGCACGGCGGGTTCGCCGAGATCGCCAGGCATGGGGCCTTCGCCGCGCAGCGCGGCCTTCAGGCGGTAGACATAGGCCAGGACCTGGGCCACGGCCGTGTACAGCGCGGCGGGAATGGCCTGGTCCAGGTCGGCGTGCGCGTACAGGGCGCGCGCCAGCATCGGGGATTCGAGCACCGGTATCTTGTGGGCGCCCGCGACCTCGCGGATCTTCAGCGCCACCAGGTCCGTGCCCTTGGAGATGACCTGCGGGGCGGCCATGGTCTTTTCGTCGTAGCGCAGCGCCACGGCATAGTGCGTGGGGTTGGTGACCACGAAGTCGGCGCGCGGCACGGCGTTGACGCTGGCGCGGTCGGCGATCTCGCGCTGCTTCTGGCGGATCTTGCTCTTGATCTGCGGGTTGCCGTCGGACTCCTTGTGCTCCTGCTTGACTTCCTCGTGGCTCATCTTCAGGCGCGACTTGAACAGGTAGGCCTGCAGCGGCACGTCGATCACGGCCATCAGGAACACCACCAGCAGCAGCAGGGCCACGCCGCTGGCCAGCCACTGCCCGGTCATGGTCAGCGCCATGGCCGAAGGCTGGGAGGAGATGGCGGCGATCTCGGCGATGTGGCTGCTCAGGAACTTCCAGGCCACGAAGGAGAGGATGGCCGTCATCGCCACCATCTTGGCCACGGTCACCATCTGCTGCTTGGAAAACAGATTGGTCAGGCCCGACAGCGGGTTGAGGCGGTTGAACTGCGGCTGTATGGGCTTGAGGCTCAGGATCCAGCCGCCGGCCAGCATGCCCGACAGCACGGCCGCGGCCGTGGTCACGGCGGCAACGCCCAGGGAAATCTTCAGGCCCAGGCTGCCCATGGACAGCATGCGCTCCATCATCAGGGCCGGGGTCTTGGCCGTGTGCGCGTCGAACGCCAGTTGCTGGGCCAGCGCCATGCGCAGGTGCTGGATCAGGGGCTCGGCGCCCATCAGCATCATCAGCGCGCCCGTGCCCAGGATGGCCAGGTGGGACAGGTCCCGGGAGCGCGCACCCTGGCCGTCAGAACGCGTTTTCTGCAGTTTGCGTTCGGTGGCTGGCAGGTTTTTGTCTTGGCTGGAGTCCATGGCGCAATGACGGAAGGATTTGCGTCATTGTCGGAACAAGCCGGATGGGCGAAGCCCCGATAAGCAGGGCTCAAGCGGCGCTTATGCGCTGTCTGGGGTGTGGTGCGGCAGGCAGCGGCACGCTGGCAAACCCTTGCCCCGCAGCGGGAAGGGTTGCCGTGCAAATGCAAATGCAAAGGCGCATGGCGCCCCGGGGTGTGTCAGAACCCCAGGCTGGCCAGCAGATCGTCCACCTGGGACTGTGAAGTCACCACATCGGGTGTCTTCTCGGGATCGACCACGGGGCCGGCCAGGTGCTCCTTGGGCTTTTCCAGCGGCTCCAGCGCCGTCTGCTGCGGGTTGGGCGAGGTCTGGATGAGCAGCTGCACCAGCTGGTCCTCCAGGTCGGCGGCCAGCGACACCACGCGGGCGATGACCTGGCCCGTGAGATCGTGGAAGTCCTGGGACATCATGATCTCGGTGAGGTGCTCATCGGCCTGCTGCGTGTCCTGCTCGACCTCTTCGAGGAAGTTCATCACCCGGCCCTTGGCCACGGCCGCCACGGGATCCTCGACCAGCTGCGCGCGCATGGCGCGCACGCGCTCGGCCAGCCGGTCCTGCTGGCTCTTGGCCAGCTCGACACGGTTGAGGACCTTCTCGGCGGCCTCTCCGGTCAGCCGCGCAATGTAGGAAAGGCGGCTTTGCGCATCCGGCAGCTCTCCCATGCTGCCGCGCAATCGGTCCGCATAGCCCAGCTCGTTGAGCGAGTCATGCAGCTGGCGTGTGAGAACGCCTACCTTGTAGTGGACGCTGTCGGGGACATCCGGGTTGCTCATGGCGCGCGCCCTACAGGCCCAGCTTTTTGAGGATCAGGTTGACTTTCTCTTCCAGCGTGGCCTTGGTGAAGGGCTTGACGATGTAGCCTGCCGCACCGCCCTGGGCCGCTGCCACGATGTCCTCCTTGCGGGCCTCGGCCGTCACCATCAGCACGGGAAGGTGCTTGAGTTTGTCGTCCTGCTTGATTTCGGTGAGCAGCTGGAAGCCGTTCATGTTCGGCATGTTGATGTCCGTCACCACGAAATCGAACTTGCTGTTGCGCAGCTTGTGCAGTGCCACGACGCCGTCTTCGGCTTCATCGGCTTCGGGAAAGCCGCTCTCCTTGAGCAGATTGCGCACGATGCGCCGCATGGTGGAGAAGTCGTCAACGATCAAAAAACGCAGGGCATTAGCCACGTGAGGCCCTTTCGGTCGGTAGGTGCTCGGTACTGGTAAGAATCCGCCGCGATGGTAACAATATGAAACCTTCTTGGCGCAATGTGGGAATTTTCCTGCTTTTCGGCAGCATCGGGCTCAAACCTTAATTTGTTACACGATCAGGTGACGCGGGCGCCGAAGGCGCGGCTGCGGGCGCGGCGGCAGCGGGCTGCGCGGCGGTCTCGCCGGCCGTGGCTTCGGCTGTGGCTGCATTCGCGGTGCCGCCGCTGCCGCCGGCCAATGACGGCGGCAAGGCGTTGCGCGTCACGGGCCCACGGTGGCCCAGCAGGCGCTTTTCGGCCTCCTGCGTGAGCACGGTGATGGTGATGCGCCGGTTCTGGGGCGCGCGCGGATCGTCGGGCAGCAGCAGGTCGCTGCTGGCCAGACCCGTGATGCGTGCCAGCTGGTTCAGGGGCATGCCGGCGGCCACCAGCTCGCGGCGCGAGGCGTTGGCGCGGTCGGCCGACAGCTCCCAGTTGCTGTAGCCGCGGTCGGCATTGCCGTAAGGGGCCGCGTCGGTGTGGCCGGACAGGCTGATGCGGTTTTCCGCGCCTGCCAGCGCCGCGCCCACCTCGCGCAGGATGTCGCGCATATACGGTTTGACCAGGGCGCTGCCGCTGTCGAACATGGGGCGGTTTTGCTCGTCCACGATCTGGATCTGCAGGCCGTCGGGCGTCACGTCGGTGCGGATCTGCGAACGGAATTCGTTCAGGCGCGCATTGCTGGTAATCATCGCGTCCACCTTGGCCTTGAGCGCCTTGATGCGGTTGGAGTCCACCTGGGCCTGATCGGCGCGGCCCGAATCGACGCTGGTGCGCCGGTTGGAGCTGTCGGCCGCCTCGGAGCGCCGTACCTGGCCGTGCACCTTGGCCAGGTCGTTGCCGCCGCCGGGAATCACGCTGGAGCTGTTGCCTGCACCGTCGCCGCCGGCCATCGCCACCTTCAGCGGCGAGGAAAAATACGCCGCGATGCCCTGCAGCTCGCCCTTGGCCGTGGAGCCCAGCAGCCACATCAGCAGGAAGAAGGCCATCATCGCGGTCACGAAGTCGGCATAGGCGATCTTCCAGGCGCCGCCGTGGGGCGCATGCGCAGTCTTCTTGACGCGCTTGATGATGATCGGCTGTAACTTTTTCTCTGCCATGGCTTGACGCTGCTGGGTGCAGGATTACTTCTTGCCCTTGACGTGGGTTTCCAGCTCCAGGAAACCGGGGCGTTCGGTAGAGAACAGCACCTTGCGGCCGAACTCGATGGCGGTGGCGGGGTTGTAGCCCTGCATGCTGGCCAGCAAGGTGGTCTTGATGCACTCCAGTTCCTTGGCGGCGTCCTGGGCGCGCTGCTCCACCAGGCCGGCCATGGGCTCCACCAGCGCATAGGCCAGCAAGATGCCCAGGAAGGTACCGACCAGGGCCGAGGCGATCATGCCGCCCAGCACCGAAGGAGGCTGGCCCACCGAGCCCATGGTGTTCACCACGCCCAGAACGGCCGCAATGATCCCGAAGGCGGGCAGGGCGCCGGCCAGGCGGGTCAGTGCGTTGACGGGGGCATGGGCCTCGGCGTGGTGGGCCTCG
This sequence comes from Delftia sp. WSY_22, assembly GCF_043104185.1. Classification (NCBI taxonomy): domain Bacteria; kingdom Pseudomonadati; phylum Pseudomonadota; class Betaproteobacteria; order Burkholderiales; family Comamonadaceae; genus Delftia; species Delftia sp. WSY_22. The sequence continues at coordinate 60,083 of NZ_JBICKN010000023.1, read as the reverse complement.
ATCTCGCTGTCCATCAGCGACTCGATCTCGTGGGAATTGAGATTGCCCGACACCATCATGCGCAGATAGTCGGTCAGGAACTCCACCACATGGTGGTCCGCCAGCAGCTCGGGGTACTTGGTGAAGATGGGCGACTCGTTGGGTGCCTCCACATCGCCTTCGATGGACATCAGGCCTTCCTTGCGGGCCTTTTGCAGAATCTCGTACAGCAGGGCCATCAGCTCCATGAAGCGGGCCTTGGTGTAGCGCGAACTCTTCATCACGCCAGGGATGGCCTTGGCCGTGGCCTTGAGCACCTTGGGCTGGTTGCACACGATGAAGGCGCCGATGGCGCCGCCGCCAATGGTGATCATTTCAAAAGGCAGTGCCTTGAGAATGACCTGGACGTTGCCCCCGTGCAGCACATAGGTGCCGAAGATGCAACCGAAGGCGACGATGTATCCGATGATGACAAGCATGGGAGTGGATTCTGTCAGAGGTGTCCCGATGGAAAAGTCGGAACTGGCTTGGAAATGCGCGCTTGTTTTGACACTGGGCCGTGGCGGGGTGGCGGCCATCGACGAACCCATGGCTTGTCAAGCTATCGGCCGCAGGCATCCATACTTGAGAGCCCTGAGATGAAGGTGTAAACGCGCCGCTGCGCGACAAAAGCCTGAAAAGGCCGGCAAATCGGTGCCTGTTTGAATCTTGCAAGGCGGGCGCTTAACGGTGGATCGCGCGGCGCGCATGCGAGGATAGTCGGCACAGTTTTATTCTTTGTGTCACCGCGCGCACAAGCGTGCCGACCGCGGGCCGGCCTGATACTTCCTCTGCTCCACCGCCATGCCATCTTCACCCCTTGCCAACGCTTTTGCAGCCCCTGCGCAGCCGCCCAGCATCGACAGCGAGCTGACCCGCATCCGCGCCATGGTCGATCGCGCGCAGTTCCTCGAAGCCCTGTCGGAGCTGGCGCAGCTGGTGGCCCGGGAGCCGCGCAACTCCAAGGTCTGGCTGCACATCGGCTTTGTCTACGTGCGCATGAGCATCTGGCCACAGGCCATGGAAGCGTTGCAGATGGCCTTGGAGATAGAGCCCCGCATGCCCAACGCCCAGCGCCTGCTGGCCCTGGCCCTGTTCAGCACGGGCCGCAGGCAGGAGGCCTGCGACCTGATCGACGACGCCTGCCGCCATGCCAAGAACGAGAACACGCACTGGATGACGCGGGCCTACATCCACTCGCACACCAGCAGCGACCCGCTCAAATCCCTGGAAGTGGCGCGTGACTGGGGCCGGCGCTTCGCCGACCCGCTGACCCGCAACGCCAAGCCCTTTCCCCCGCGCGATCGCAACCCGCGCAAGAAGCTCAAGGTCGGCTATGTCACGGCCGACTTCCGCCAGCACTCGGTGGCCTTCTTCATGCGGCCCGTGCTGGAGCACCACAACCCGGACAACGTCGAGATCCACGTCTACTCCAGCGGCCGCCCCGACGCGATGACCGCAAAGCTGCGCGCCCTGGTGCCGCACTGGCACGATGTGGTCGAGCAGACCGACGACCAGCTCTACGAACAGATCCGCGCCGACGGCATCGATGTGCTGGTGGACCTGTCCGGCTTCACCCTGGGCCACCGCCTGGAAGTCTTCGCCCGCCGCGCCGCGCCCGTGCAGGTGACCTGGCTGGGCTATATGCATACGCTGGGGATGAAGGCCATGGATTACCGGTTGGTGGATGGCGCCATAGCGCCGCCCAGCCATGCTCCCCACTATTCGGAAAAGCTGTTCCAACTGCGCTGCATGGCCAGCTATGCGCCGCCCGAGTATTCGCCGCTGTGCGAAGACCCTCCCATGCTGCGCAACGGCTACCCCACGCTGATCTCGCTCAACAACTCTGCCAAGCTCACCGACGAGATGCTGGCAGTCTGGGCCCGCATCCTTCAGGAACGCAGGGACGCGCGCCTGATCATCATGGTCAAGGAGCAGGATCCCGATGCGGCGCAGGCCCATATGCAGCCACGTGTGGAGGCCGCCGGCCTGCCGCTGGACCGTGTGTCCGTGCTGCACCAGCAGCCGCTGAATGGCTTCATGGAACTGGGGCATATCGCCGATGTGGCGCTGGACACCTCGCCGGTTTCCGGCGGCACCACGACCTTGCATGCGGTGTGGATGGGACTGCCCATCGTGACGCTGGACGCAGTCCGCGGTGTGGAGGCTTCCACGGCCAGTGCATTGCGGGGCATAGGATTCGGCGGTGAAATCACCAAGGACGTTGACGGCTATGTGCAGGCGGCATTGCGCCTCATGGACGATCCGCAACGTCTCCTGCATCACCGGCAGGTCAGCCGCCGCAAGCTCGAGGCCAGCATTTTGATGAACTATTCCGAACGCACAGCCGATCTGGAGAAGGCCTATCGCTTCATGTGGCTCAACTGGCTTCAGAACGACCCGCAGACATTGAACGTGCGCGCCGACCTCGATCAGCGCCTGGCTCAGGTGGAAGCCGCCGCATGAGCTGCCTGCCTGAACTGGATTGGGTGCCCTTGCTGGTACCTGACATGCCCGCGCCCCAGGTGCTGATGCCGTGGCTGGAGCGTATGCATGCAACGCGACACTATTCGAACTTCGGCCCGCTGGTGCGGGAGCTGGAGTCCGAGTTCGCAAGCCAGTTTGACGTGTCGACGGAGGGCATTACCACCGTGGCCAATGCAACACAGGGGCTCGAACTTGTGCTGCAGGCGCTGGATCTTGCAGCGGGATCGCATGTCCTGCTGCCTGCATTCACGTTTGTGGCCACCGCGACCGCTGTGGTACGCGCAGGCCACGTGCCGGTGCTGGCCGATGTAGACCCCGACAGCTGGCTGTTGACGCCGGATATGGCACGCAAGGCCTGCCGGGAGACACGCATCGATGCCGTGATGCCGGTGACAACATTCGGCATGCCGCATGACATGCCGGCGTGGGGGCAATTCGAGGCAGACATGGGCATTCCCGTCGTTGTCGATGCCGCAGCAGCCTACGGCAGCCAATGGCTCCAGGGGGCTGAGGGCACCCTGGTTTTCAGCCTGCATGCGACAAAGAGTCTGCCAGCCGGAGAGGGCGGGCTGGTCGTTTCCACCCGTCCTGGCCTGGCCGGCAAAGTGCGCCAGCTGTCCAATTTCGGTATCAATCTGGATGCCTCGGCGGGCCTGCCGGTGGGCGCGCTGGCCAGTATCGGCACCAATGCCAAGATGAGCGAATACCACGCAGCCATTGGCCTGGCCTCGCTGAACGTTTGGGAGCAGCATGCGCGGCAGCGAAAGGCGTTGCATGCAGACATGGTGCAGGAGTTGTCGCGGCTGGCAGGCAATCGACTGGTCTGGCAGAAGCCCGGTCCGGGAGGCGAAATGGTGGCCCCGACCGTGATTTGCATGCAGCTGCCGGATGAACAGGCACGCATCGCGCTGGAGCAGCAGTGCCGGCAAGCGGGCATCACGACACGGCGCTGGTATCAGCCACTGCTGCAGGACATGCCGGTGCTGCGGCGCGAATGCAGGCTTTTGCACACCCCGCATGCTGAGGAGCTGTCGCGCACCTTGCTGGGCCTGCCCTTTTTTCTCGGCATGTCCGATGCGCAGCAGCAGCGTGTGCGGGAGAGCGTCAGACAGTGGGTGGCCGGTGCGTGCTGAACTCGTCAGCGCGGCCCGCAGCAGTGGAGCGCCCTGCGCAATTCATTTATTTCCAGACAGAGCTTCGTTATGAGAGACGTCTACATCATCAATGCCGGTGGTTTCGGTCGCAACATGGCATCGGTTGCGCTAGCGGACCCTGCATATGGCAAGGAGTGGGTCATCAAGGGGTTCCTGGACGGACGCCAGGGCCTCAAGCAGGTGCCGGAGCTGCCGATCCTGGGTGATCCGATGACGTTCCGCTACGAGCCATCCCAGATCATCGTGTGCGCTCTCGGTGACCCGGTCGCGCGCCGAAAATATGCGCAGCCCCTGCTGGAGCAGGGCGCGTATTTCATGAACCTCAAACCATGTCTGTACACCGCAGACCGTGTGGAGATGGGGATGGGCTGTCTGTTCGAACACCATGTCTCCATCGGACCCGATAGCCGGGTGTGTGACTTTGTCGTTGTGCTGGCCAATACCATCATCGGCTATGACGTGCAGGTGGGCTCGTACACCACCATTGCCAGCTTTGTGTTCATTGGCGGGGGCGCGCAGATCGGTGAGAACGTCACCATCCATCCTCATGCAACCATCTTGCCGGGCATCAAGGTGGGGGACGGTGCGGTCATCGGAGCTGGCAGTGTCGTCATCCGCGACGTGCCACCCGGCATCACGGTCTTCGGGAATCCCGCCAAGCCCTTCTCGTTCCGCTAGCCATCCATGTATCCAGGACTTTCACAGCTTGACTACATCGATGACGGCGTCTTTGCGCAGGAGCAATCGCGCATCTTCCGCAAGCTCTGGATCTTTGTCGGGCTGCGCACGCTGCTGGACAAGCCGGACAGTTTTCTGACCCGCCAGATAGGTGGCGTACCCGTTGTCGTCCAGAACTTTGATGGCGCCATCAAGGCCTTTCGCAACCAGTGCGCCCACCGGCAGGCTCCTTTGCAGATGGAGGAATATGGCTGCCGCCGCCTGGTCTGCCGCTACCACGGCTGGAGTTACGACAACACGGGCCACGTTCATGGCCTGCCGGGTGAGCACCGCCTCTACCATTACGGCGATGCACGGCGTGAACAGCTGTGTCTCGATGAGTTCGCTGTCCGCTGCATCGGCAATCTGTTGTTCGTCAACCTCGATGCGGACCCGCTGCCGATAGAGCAGCAGTTCGGGCCCGCACTGCTGCAATCCCTTGCCGACAGCAGCGGACATATGTGCGCGCAGGCCATCCATTGCGCGATGCCAGCGGCCTACAACTGGAAGCTCAACTTTGAAAATGTCCTGGACTACAACCACGTGCCCTTCGTCCATCCGCAGTCTTTCCGGCCGCTGATGGAAAAAGGCGCGTTGCACGAACTGAGTGTCGCGCCCGAGGCGGACCCGGCGCAGGAGGCCGATCTGCAGGACCTGAGTTTCCTGCGGGAGACGCCACTCAAGCTGCCTCGCAGTGCGTGGCACGGATCGGTGGACCGCTTTGGCGACAAGGATGTTTACTACAACTACTTTCTCTACCCCAACACCAACTTCATCTCGGTCGGAGGCTACTTCTTTCTGATCCAGCAGTTCGACCCTGTGGCACCCGCACGCACGGACGTGCGCTTCACCCTGGCCACTGCGCGGCCTCTCCAGCGCCTGGCGGCGATGCCGGCCATTCTCTGGGAGCACATGAAGATCGAAAAGCGTGTGCTGGACGAAGACAGGGTGATTCTTGAGACACTGCAGCGCGGGCTGCATGCAGCCGGCCCGGTGGCCAGGCATGGCGCCTACGAAGTGCAACTGCACCGCGTGGCCATGGCCTACCGCCAACTCATGGGGCGTTCGCAATGACCCAGGCACCATCTGTCGCGATGGCCCTCATGGGCCACGGCACCTTGTTCGATGACATCGTCGCCTGTGCACCTGCACTGGCGGCGGGTGGCACGCTGCGATTGATGCCTTTGTCGCCCGAGGGCGCGGTCGCCGACCAGGCAATGGCGATGCTGCAGGGACAGGACCCTTCGGGCCTGCGCATCTTCACGGCCATCGACGATCAAGCCCTGAACCATGCGCGCCTGGATATCTATATGAGGCTTCGTCTCGGGGGATTTCGTGCGCTCAGCCTGCGCCATCCTTCGGCAGCGGTGGCCGATGGCGTGCGCATCGGGGAAAACTGCTGGATCGGGGCGAGCGCCGTCATCGCCCATGGCGTGCAGATCGGCAACAACACTGTCATCTGCGATGCCGCACGCATCGAGGCTGGCGCCCGGCTGGGAGCCAACGCCTGGGTAGGCCCCGGCGCCAGCATCGGTCGAGGCACCACACTGGGCTCGCACAGCGTGGTCGCAGGTGATGTGCACATCGCTGCGGGTCTGCAAGTAGGCCGCCACTGTGCCATCGGTATTGCCGGCGCGTACACCCAATCTCTGCCCGATGGCAGTTTCGTCGATCCGCTGTTCCCTTCAACGGTCAGGATCTATGGCACCGTCTGAAGCCGTGACGCAAGTCTTTCCTGCGAGCGCGGCACCGAACTCTCATGAGTGAAAGATGCGTATGAACATGCGAGCCTTGCTCGAAGACGCTTGCGATGTGATCGAGTCGGCCCTGCCGGCCATCTTCGAAAGACGCTACAGCATCCGGTACAAGAAAGATGGCAGCCCGGTGACCGAGGCCGACATTTTCATTGAACGATTGATCGGAGACTGGCTTCGGCAGCGGCTGGACGGAGTGGTTTTTGTCGGCGAGGAATCGCATGACCACAGCGCCGTGGACATGGGCGGCTATGTGGTGTTGATGGACCCCATTGACGGAACCGAGAATTTTTGCTCCGGCCTCAAGGAATGGGGCTCTTGCTTGAGCGTCTGGGCAGGCGGGCAGCACCTGGGCAGCGCGCTGATGCTGCCAGAGCTGGGTGAGCGCCTGATCACGGGCGACAAGGTGATTGCGCGCCAGTCACGGATCACGGGGTTTTCCTCGTCATTCGACGAATCCATTCTCCAGGGCATCCGGGAGGCTGGCGAGTACAGAGTGACCGGATGCGCGGTATACAACCTTCACAGCGTCATCACGGGGTCGTTCAAGAGATTCATCAATCCGAAAGGCGCCTGTGCCTGGGATTTGATGCCCGGGCTCATGCTGGCCTTGGAAAATGGTTGCACAGTGTTCGTAGACGATGAGGTATTCGATGGGAAATTTCTCCAGCCAGATAGAAAATATCGTATCGACATACAGCGATGACAATATCTTCATTCTGGGAAAAGGCTCCTCGGCCGATCTGGTGGATACCGGGCTGATCAAAAAATCGCTGATCATCGCCGTGAATGATGCGGAGCAGATATGCCCGGCAGATATCACGGTATTCAGGGAAGAATGGGCGGGTGATGCCATCGTGGCCCAGGGATGCCGTTCGCATGCCTATGTGACTTCATTGCCGGGGTTTGCACCGGCGGGGCGAAAGGTCATCCATGTTCCGCATGTGCCCTTGACGCAGGAATCTTCGGAACTCCTCATGCAGCGGTTCATGAGTGTTCCCGTTGTGATCGAGGACATATTGCTGCTGACCGCGTTGAAGATTGCCCGTGAAGTGGCGGGTATCCGGCGGCGTCGGCAGAATGTCTACTTTGTCGGTTTTGATTTCGACGCCTCGGCTGGATACAGCAGATCGATTACGCATGATTATTCTCCTCAGGGCGAAGAGCAGAAATCCATTCGTATTTCTGTTCAGGAGTTCTATTTCATCAATGCGCTGTATTTTCTGAGGGATTCCAATGTGCGCATGTTGCATGTGGGAAGCCGGCCTTTCAGTGCGCTGACCCCGCAGGATCTCAACCAGAGCCTGGGAAAGGCGAGTTCTGGGCGCAATGGCTACGAAGTGGCGATCGTGGCGGAGCTGACCACCAATCACTTCGGGGACCGCGGCCGGCTGGAGCACATGGTGCGGGCCAGCAAGGCGGCGGGCGCCGACCTGGTCAAGGTGCAAAAAAGGGATGTGCAGAGTTTTTATACCCGTGAGCAGCTGTCATCCCCTTATGTCTCTCCCTTTGGCAAGACGTTTGCGGACTACCGCCATCAGATCGAGCTGGGCAGGGAGGATTTTTGCTATCTGGACCAGCTCTGCCGCAGCCTCGACATGGGATGGTTTGCTTCCGTGCTGGATGAGAAATCCTTCCACTTCATGCTGGAGATGGATTCGGAAATGCCCATGGTGAAGCTGCCATCCACGATTTCAGAGCACCATGATTACCTGAAATATGTGGCGAAAAACTACCGTGGCGCGGTGGTTCTTTCCACGGGCATGACCGGTGCAGATTATGAGCAGTTTGTGCTAGAAACATTCAAGAGTTGCGAGCGACTGTACCTGCTGCAATGCAATTCGGCATATCCCACGCCACTGGAAGATTGCAATGTGGCCGTGGTGCACCGGTACCGTGAAATGGCACGAGCTGACCCCAGAATCATCCCCGGTTACTCCAGCCATGACATGGGATGGAAGGCCTCAGCCCTCGCGGTGGCGGCCGGCGCCAGGATGGTGGAGAAGCACGTCAAGATGGGGAACACGGAGTGGGCGCATTTTGATGCTGTGGCGGTCGATCTGTCCACGCCAGCATTCAAGGATTATGTGGATCATATTCGGGAAGCCGAAATGATCCTGGGCTCTGGTGTGAAGAAGATCAACCAGAGTGAACATCATAAATATTTCAGGAAAAATACTGTCTGAATGCGCTTTGAGGAAATCGAAAATTGACCAGCATCCATGAATTATGGGCCGTGGTGCCTGCTAGAAGCGGCTCCAAAGGCTTTCCCGGAAAGAACATCGCGCAGCTCAATGGCTTGCCTTTGCTGGCGCATTCCATACTATTTGCAAAAAGCCTGCCTTTTGTCAGCAAGGTCGTTCTCTCCACGGACAGCCAGGAGTACGCTGAAATTGGCGAAAAATATGGGGCCTATGTTCCATTCCTGCGCTCTGAAAGCGCATCCGCAGACCTGTCCATGGAGGAAGACATCCTGCTGGATCTGTCAGTGCAGGCGAAGTCGAGAGATATCGAACTGCCTCGCAGCTTGGTCTGGCTGAGGCCTACGCATCCCTTGCGCGAGCAGGCGGCATTTGTGGAGGCATACGGGAAATTCATTTCGGGTAATTACAGTTCGGTTTGCGTAGTGACGCCAGAAGATCCGCGGATATTCAATGTGCGCAATGAATGCATTCACCCTGTGACCTCTGATTTTCAGGGAAGATCCATGATCCGGCGGCAGGATTGTGCGCCTGCATACCGGATATTTTCGGGTGAGTTCTTTAATATGCCTGATGGATTTGATTCAAATTTTCTGGGGGGCAGGATTGGCTATGCAGTACAGACACGCCAGTGCAGGTTTGATATAGATTATCAAGAGGACCTCGATTATTTGAACTATCTGCTTTCCACGCAGGCCGGGCGTCAGCGTTATGGTCACCTGGTTCAGCGGGGCGATCGGGTATGACCGCTTTTGCTGTGGAGGATATATTGGAAATGCATGGGGTGAAACCGCATGGCTGAAATAATTGGTTCATTGGAAAGGGTCCTGCTCAGATATCCGGATCTGGACATCGCCAAACTGCGAGTCGTGGGCTGGGGTGCGGGAGAGTTCTTCAAGAAATACTATCCGCTGATCAGCAGTCGTATAAAGCTTGAATATACGGTTTGCCCCTGGCAGGAAAATCAGGGCAGGGTTTTGAACGGCGCGGAGGTCAGATCTCCCGAAGCCTTGATGAATGAGGATCCAGAGAACACGCTGATTCTGGTGTTTTCATACGATTTTTCGGAGCGATTGAGCGAGATCACCTACGGGGAGTTCCGGAAGTTCAAGGTAATGCGTGCAGTGGAGCTGGATGTGGGAGATGTGCCCCTGATGGACGAGCTGCAGGAACGGCAGCGCCTGATGGACGGTCTCAGCATGGCGCGAAGCCTCAAGGGCACACCGAAAGCCGGTATTTTTGTACAGGGTCTGGCCTTTGACTTCACGCCCCAGGTGCTGGCGTGGAACCGCATGCGCTTTCCTTCGGCCTACCAGTGCATGGTGACCTGGGACCATCAGCCCAGGGAACTGCTCGATCGCTGCCGTCCATGGCTGGATGCGCTGATTCTGGTGGCACAGCCGGAAAACAAGGGACGGCACAACACCAACTATATTGCGCGGTCCGCCCGCCTCGGCGTGGAGCATCTGGCGCAAAAAGGCATCGAGTACGCCGTGCGTTGCCGCAGTGACAATCTCCTGACGGGCTCCAGCATCCATGAGGCCATCCAGCATTTTTTTGCTGGTGGACGCAACAAGGGAAAAATAGCCATCGATCTGCGCTCAGGCTGGCGCCACGTGCCTTTCCATTTTTCCGAAAAGACCATGCTGGCGCGCACGGAAGATATGGTGAGGCTGTGGTCCGTGCCGGAAGACCGCCTGTCCGAGGCGGATATCGAGCATTCGGCCGGCATGCATTTCCAGAAGCTGGCCGATGTCACCATGGAAAGCTATCTGTGGAAGTCCTATGCAAGGAGCCTGGGATTTGCCGCCGAGACGCTGAAGGATTCCTATCGTTTTGCACATGACCGTCTGCTGCCGATCAACTCCCGGCTGGACTGGTTTTCGTACAAGTTCATACCCCTGTTCAACGTGAAGATGGCCAGCGAGATGTGCTTTCGGCAAAGCGACTGGGACGAGATGATGCAGGATCAGGAATTTGCCTTGCAGCGCGCCAGCGACATCAGTGCCCTGGATGTGTCGGTACGGGAATTCTGGCAACGCAAAATCGATTGACGCAACAGGTGCGCGGCCGGACACGGCAGGCCCGCCCTGCGCAGGGCCTATCCTTCACGATCCGTAGGTGCGGATTGGTTCGTCGTAGCGGGGATCGAAAACGGTTTTGCCGGCGATGTCCGTGTCATAGCGCCGGGGCCAGCCCAGTTCGCACTCGCGGCCGATGTGGATGCGCGGCGCGATCAAGGCCCCGCTGCGCAGGGTGCACTGCGCCGAGATCCGTGCGCCATCTCCCACCATCACGCCAGGTTCCAGCCAGCAAGATGACTGGATGTCCACACCGTTTCCGATATTCGTGGCGGGCAGCAGGACGCAGTTGGCGTCGATGCGGCTGCCGGACCCGATGATGACGCCATCCGCCACGAAGGTGTTGATGCCCACGCTCACGTCGGCGGCCAGCATGGCGCGTGGGCTGATATAGGGATCAAGCCGCAGCCCCCGTACCTGGGCGGCTGCCATGAGTTCCATGCGCTTGAAGTTGCCAAATCGCTCGTCGAAGGCAATGAAGGCCGTCCCCTTTTCCGGTGAAAGCGCGTCCAGAACCCCCAGATCGAACTCGTAGAGGGCGTCTTGCTGCACATGGATCCTTTCCACCTGCAGTCCGGGGCAGGCCTGACGCCAGGCCTCACAGGCCACGTCCAGGAAGGCGCTGGCGCCAATGATCCATTTACAGGCCATTGCCATCCTCCATCAGGTGGCGGTACCAGCGTTCCACCAGGCGGTTGTCGCCTTCGTAGGCGCCTTGCGTCGCAATGGGGGCGTCGGGGTGCAGGGAAGCCTGGACTTTTTCCATGATGTCCACATCCTCTGCAAGCACCAGTTTGCTGGCATGCATTTCCGCCAGAAGCACGGCATGGGAATACGTGAAAGCCTGCTTCTTGCGGGCCGAGAAGCGATAGACCTCCATGCTGGTGGTGTCCGGTGTCAGGGGCGTGTGGTATTCCAGAATGAAGGAGTGGCCCCCGTTGGCGCTGGCGATGTGAAGGTTGGGGTAGGCCAGCCAGTTGTAGTAGGCATCCTCTGCGCCCCAGCGTTGCACCAGGTCATGCCAGCCGAATCGCTGCATGCGGCTGATGTGCGCATCCATGCCGCCTTTGCTGAGGCGGCGCAATTGCTGGCGCAATCCCTGCTGGCTGGTGTCCTGCAGCGGCTTCGCTGTCTCGGCAAGCAGCGACTCGTTCACCTGGGGGGCGAAGGTCACGGTCTTGGTCAATGTCCCCGGATGAACGAATCGGGCGTGGTTTGCGTCGCGCAGGTTCTCGTAGGCGAGCTTCCAGTTGTACTTCCCGTGCCATGTGGTCACCATGACTTCGCTGTCATAGGCTTCGGAGCTGCTCTCCAGTGAAGCGATGAATTCCGGGGAAAACTGTTCTTCCAGTGGAAAGGGGTTGGGGTCCAGGTTGACGAACAGCAGGTTACCGACCGTGCGCAGTGCAAACTGGCGAAGCTTCAGTCCGCATCGTTCCTCACTGCTGAAGCGATAAAGGGTATCGCCGTCAGGAATATGCTCCACCTGGCCCTGTTCCCCATAGCGCCACGCGTGGTAGGCGCAGACCAGGGGGCGCCGGCCCACTGGCCCGGTCTGCAGGGGAGCGCTGCGATGCAGGCAGACGTTCTCGAAGGCCCGCAGTTCACCGTGGAAGTTCTGGATGACCACTGGAATGCCGGCAATCTTGCGGGTGAGAAAGGCGTTGTGCTCCGACACCAGCATTTTGAGCCCCGCAAACATCCAGACCTTGCGGAATATCTTGCGTTGCTCACGTTGGAAGATGCTCTCGTCCAGGTAGCAACCGGGATACATGCGTGAGCGCATGGCTCCTCCTTCAACGGGGTGCTGACATGTCAAAGAACGACGCCGCCGTCCATGACCAAGCTGGTGCCGGTGACCCAGCGGCTGGCATCGGACAGCAGATAAATGGCGGCATTGGCCACATCCTCAGGCTTGCCAAGACCCAGGGGGTGCCGGGCCTCCTGCGCCTGAAGCTGTTCGTTCTGCCCCGCATCGCCCCACATGGGCGTTGGTACGACCGAGGGAGAGATTCCGTTGACCCGCATGCGATGCCGGGCCTGCTCCACAGCCAGGCAACGGATGATGCCCAGCAGCCCCGACTTCATCGCGGAGTAGGGTCCCACGCCACGCGTGCCGATGTGGGCCGACGTCGAGAGCATGAAGATGATGGAGGCTGCGGGCGCCAGCTTGTTCGTGATCAGAAGCTGCTGGGTCAGCATGACGGGTGCCAGGAAATGTATGGCATACATCTCCGTCATGAGGGACTCCTGCAGCTGGCGTATGGGGCTGAGCATCTGGCGGCCTGCGCAGTGCACCAGGCCGTCGATCCGCGGCGTTGCCTGAACCAGGGCTGTCCTGTCCTGCGCATCGGTCAGGTTGGCTTCGATCTGCTGGTGGCCGCTGCCTTCGAGCAGGTCGAAGGTGCCCTGCAGGCGCTGGCGGTCACGCCCCGTGGCGATGATTCGGGCACCGCGCCGGGCGCAGGAAATGGCAATTTGCCTGCCCAGGCCCGATGAAGCGCCGGTGACCAGCACGGTCTTGCCCTGCAGGGAAAATGGGTCGTGCGCAGCTTGGGTCATGCAAAGACATCCATGGAAACCGTCAGGCCGCCGTCAATAGTGAAGTAGTTCCGGGTGATCCATCGGCTGGCGTCGGACAGATAGAAGACTGCTGCGAGTGCGACGTCCTGCGGCTCTCCCATGCCAAGCGGGGCGAGCTTGGCGTATTCCTCGGTATCCACGCCTCCTGCGGACAGTCCGTCCAGCATGGGGGTGCGCACATATCCCGGTGCAAGGCAATTGGCGCGGATGCCTTGTTTGGCAACCTCCAGGCCCAACGAACGCATGGCGCCGAGCAGGGCTGCCTTGCTGGCTGAGTACCCGCTGCTGGCCAGTGGCCCGATGTGGGATGCCACGGCGCTGATGAACACAATGGAGCCGTGGGGCCGGATCAGACGCTTGGCCAGCAATTCCTTGGTCAGCAGGATCGGGGCGTATGTGTTGTGCGCGAACATCTCTTCCAGATGGGCTTGCTTGACCATGCGCAACGGCACCAGCTTAGAGATGCCGGCTGCGTGGACCACGCCATCGATCGAGCCTGCCTGGGCCGCAAGCGCACTGATGTCCTGTGCCTGGGTGAGATCGGCGACCACGCTGACATGGCCATCGCCTGCGAGCAGGCCTGCCGTGTGGGCAAGCCGCTCTGCATTGCGGCCCGTGATGATCAGTGTGGCGCCCTGGCTGGCGCAGGAGATCGCTGTTTGGTGGCCAATGCCCGACGATGCACCCGTCACGAGGATGCGCTTGCCTGCCAGGGAGAAGGGATCGTTGGCAGTCATGCTTCGGTCATTGCAGGAAAGCGTGCCTTGTCCACGTCCACGATGGCGGTTCCCCAGGACAGGCCCACGCCGAAGCCACTCAGCAGCAGCCGCGCCTTGGCGCCATCCAGCTGTTCGTGCAGCCGTGCGGTGAGGGTGACAGGCAGCGAGGCGCCGCTGGTGTTTCCCAGGTCATGCAGGGTGCTTGGAACCTTCTCCGCGGGTAGGCGCAGCTTCTTGCGAATGGTCTCGTTGATCAGCCGGTTGGCCTGGTGGAATATGAAGTGATCGATCTGCTCCTTGTCCACCTGGGAGTACTCCAGCAGGCGTTCTACGGCAGGCGGCACACGCTGGGTAGAGAAGCTCAGCACCGCCGGCCCGTCAAGCACCAGGTCGGCGGGCAGGCGCAGGAAGCCATGCTCATCGCGCTTGGGGATCACGTGTTCGATTCCGTAGGGCTCGCGGTGGCCGCCAGCGGGCAGCATGATGGCCTTGTAGCCGCTGCCATCGCTGTTGAGGTCGAAATACATGGGAGGCGCACTGGCGTCGAACTCCAGCGCCGTGGCCGTGCCGGCGTCCGAGAACAGGGGATCCATGATGGTCGCGGATTTGTCTCCCACCAGCACCAGGCCTTTTTTAAGGCCTCCTGCCGAGATCATGCTGCCCAGCATGTGCAGGCCGAACGGGTAGCCAGAACAACCCAGGTTCACGTCGAAGGCGATCGTGCCGTGCGCCAGTCCCAGCCGGTCCTGCAGGATGATGGCCGTGGCGGGGATCAGATAGTCGGGCGATTGCGTGACGACGATCAGGACGTCGATTTCGTCGCGCTGCCACTGCAGTTCATCGAGCAGCTTTTCCGCGGCCACGAAGGCCAGGTCCGAGAAACACTGCCACTCCGGGCAGATGCGCCGGGTATGGATGCCGATGTTGCGCACCAGCCGTTCGCGTTCGGAGCGCTGCGAGGGCGGGCAATCCTCCAGATTGGAGATCTCGCGCCGGGGTATGCAGCTGGCCATGCCCGCAAAGCGGACGTTGTGCAGAGTGGACAGCGCCATGGTGTTTATCCCAGCAGCTTGTAGAGATCAGTGATGGTCGAGCAGTTCTTGAGATCGTCGCCCGTGATGGTCTTGCCGTAGTCCACGTCGAACATGACGATCACGCCCAGCGCGGCCAGCGAGTCCCACTCGGGCAGGCTCCTGAGTTCGGTGTCAGGGGTGACTGCTACGGCTTCCTGGAAGTCCACGGCGGTCAGAAAGCTTTCGATGAATTGGTCAATGGAGGGCATGGGATATGTTCCTGAAAAAGAGCTGCGCACCTGCCTATGAGGGCAAACGCTTCGATGAATTTTCGCAGAGCGCCCCTGCGCCGGAAGGTTGGAACTGTAGGTAAAAGCGGGGCCTGTTCCGATGCTGCGAGAGGCGATTGTGTCCGTGCGAAGCCGGGGATGATGGCATACAGCCACATGGCGTGCTTCCTGTTTTGTAGCAGCTGGTGACCGGTCCGTCTGGCAAAGGTGGAAGAAATGCGGTTTGCGCCCGCTTATCCGGGGGCTGTGCCTGCCGGCTTGCCTGCACGATGGCGGTATTTGTGCGGGTGTCGGCCTGGGCGCCGGGCCTGTGGTGGGGCGCTTGCCCGCAACCTTGATGACCAAGATGAATACGAACGAGCATTTGCAGCAGGCCCGCCAGTTGCATGAACAGTGGCAGTTCGAGCAGGCTCGCCAGGCCTATGAAAAGGTGCTGGAGCAGGAGCCTGCCCATGCCGAGGCGCTGCACGGCATGGCCCAGCTGCTGGGTCTGCACCAGCTGCGCAGTGCCGAGGCACTGCCCTATCTGGAGGCAGCCATCGGCGTGCGGCCTGCGGATTTTGGCTACTGGCGCCTGTACATCCACATGCTGATCCGCGAGGGGCTGCTGGACATGGCCATCTCGCTGATCGACGTGGCACGGGCCAACGGCATGCAGGAGATTGCGCTGGAACAGCTGGAAAAGGATGTGGCCCTGGTGCAGGGCGCGCAGGCAGCTGCGTTCCTGGAGGTGCAGGCCGCGCGCTGGCCGCTGGGGCCGGCGCAGCCCGAGGCGGCGCCGGTTGCTGGCGATGGCCGTGGTCGGGTGCCCGAGGCGCAGCTGCGGCTGCTGGGGCAGCTGTTTGCCCAGCGCGAGCATGCCGAGGTCAGCCAGCTGGCGGGTTCGCTGGTGCGCCAGTATCCCAAGAGCGGCTTGGTCTGGAAGCTCAAGGCGGCAGCCGATCATGCGAACGGCCGCATCGAGGCGGCCCTGCAGGCAGCGCGCCAGGCAGCCGTTCTGCTGCCGCGCGATGCCGAGGTGCAGTTCAACATGGGCGGCATCTGCCTGCAGGCAGGCCACGCAGCCGAGGCCGAGCGTGCGATGCGTGCGGCGTTGGCGCTGCGGCCGCATTGGACCCAGGCCTTCTCGCATCTGGGCGATGCGCTGTGCGCCCAGGGCTGTATCGAGGACAGCCTGCCCTGCTATGTGAATGCGCTGCTGCTCGACCCGGAGGATGTGGACACACTGTCGCGGCTGACGGCCGCGCTGCAGAAAACCGGACGGCTGCAGGAATGTGCGCAGTTCCTGGTGCTGCTCATGCAGCAGCGGCCCGAGGACCTGCGTTTGTGCCTGGCCAGCGCCCATGTGCTGGGCGAGGCTGGCTGGGAGCTGCAGGCGGAAACTGCCTATCGCATGGCGCTGCAGATCGAGCCTGAGAGTCTGGAGCTGCTGCTGCATCTGGCGTTGCTGCTGTGCTCCGGAGGACGGCTGGGAGAGGCTGAAACCTGCTTGCGCAAGGCGCTCCAATTGCGCCCCGACAATGCCGTGCTCCACTGCGAGACGGCCTTCACGCTGTTTGCCCAGAAGAAATGGGAGCAGGCGCTGGAACTGCTCGAAGAGGCGCTGCGCATCCAGCCTGACAATGCCCGCGCGCACATGCTGCGCTGCCAGGTATTGCTGGAAACGCGTGACCTGCTCCGGCTCGACCGGGCCTTGACCGAAGCGCTGGAACGCCTTCCCGGTGACCGGGAGCTGATGTTCCAGCGCGCCGCCTACTGGGACCGCTGCGGCGATGCCCTGCGCCACATGCGCCAGCTGGATGAACTGGTCAGGCTGCACCCGGACTACGAGCCCGCCTATAGCGCGCGCCTGTTCGCCATGATCCATTCGCCTGAGGCCAGTGCAGCCTCGGTGGGGCGGGCCAACCGCGAATATGGTGCGCTCATGCGGCGGCATTCCGAGGGGCAGCGGGGCATGGGGTATGAGAACGCCCGTGACCGCGGCAAGACATTGCGTGTGGGCTTCGTGTCCGGTGATCTTCGCGCGCATGCGGCGGCCAAGTTCTTCCTGCCGGTGATGCGCGAGCTGTCCCGGCATGGCGACCTGGTGTGCGTTGCCTATTGCAACAACGAAATTCACGATGAGGTCACCAAGGAATTCCAGGGCCTGTTCCAGCTGTGGCGCGGCATCAAGGACATGAATGTGCAGTCGCTGTCCAATCTGGTTCGGGCCGACGGCATCGATATCCTGATTGATCTCAGTGGCCATACGCGTGGTCACCGGCTGGATCTGTTTGCCGCAAAGCCCGCGCCGCTGCAGATGACCTGGATAGGCAACCCGGGCAGCACAGGCCTGGAAAGCATGGACTACATCGTGCTCAGCGACCTGATCCTGGAGGACGAACTGCTCAAGACCCAGCTGACCGAACGGCTGTTGCGTGTTCCTTTGGCCTACGTCTTCGACGGCGGCATCCACCAGGAGGCCGTGGCGCCACTGCCGGCGCTGCGCAACGGCCATCTGACGTTTGGCTCCTTCAACCGCCTGTCCAAGATCAACCGCCAGGTGGTTTCTGTCTGGGGTGAGGTGCTGCGTGCACTGCCCACGGCGAGGCTGAAGATCGCGGCCTGCCCCCGTTCCGGTCCTCCGCAGCACCTGCGCGACTGGCTGGCCGAGGAGGGCGTGGCCGCGCAGCGCGTCGATTTTGTGGAGCAGATGGGATTCGAGCACTATCTGCAGGCGCACCATGATATAGATATCTGCCTGGATACTCTGCCCTTCACTGGCGGAGTGGTCACCAACCACGCCCTGTGGATGGGCGTGCCCACGCTGACGCTGATGGGGGAGCTGCTGGCGGGGCGGCAGTCGGCCGAAGTGATGGCTCGTGTCGGCCTGGACCAGGGCTTTGCAGCACGGGACCTGGCGCAACTGCTGGACCAGGCTGCGTTCTGGCAGGCACATTTGCCGCAGCTGCAGCAGATACGCCAGGGGCTGCGTGCACGCCTGCAGGACCAGGAGCCGCAACAGGCGGACATCGTGGCGCGCTCGGTGGCGATGGGGATGCGCCAGGCCTGGGCCCGCTGGTGCCAGGGACAGGAGCCTGTGGATCTGCGTGTCTCCTATGAGGATCTGGGTCTGGCCGCTCCTGTGGCCCCCGTTTTGTAACAGCGAACCATGCACCGCGCGGATGGCCATGCCGCGTAGTGCAAAAAATCTTGTGAAGTCCCCCTAAAGTTCGCCGGGGCAGCTCCGAAAACCAACTCAGCAGAGGGACAAAAAGTCCTGAGCCCACCAAAAGCCGCGTAATTCGATGTGAAAGCGGCCGATGGTCGGATTGGGCCGCCGCCGCCCGCCTTGCGATAAGCGAGGGCACCGTGGCGGCGACGTAACTGACTTTACTAGGAGTTGTCACCATGGCCATGTCTATCAACACCAACGTGCAATCGCTGAACGCCCAGCGCAACCTGGCTACTTCGCAAAGCTCGCTGTCCACCACCATGCAGCGCCTGTCCTCCGGCCTGCGCGTCAACAGCGCCAAGGATGACGCAGCCGGCCTGGCCATCGCAGAACGCATGAACGCCCAGGTCCGCGGCATGAACGTGGCAGTGCGCAACGCCAACGACGGCGTGTCGATGGCCCAGACCGCTGAAGGCGCCCTGTCCAAGGTGACCGACGCTCTGCAGCGTATGCGTGAACTGGCTGTGCAGGCCCGTAACGGTACCAACGGCGCCAAGGACCAGGTTTCGCTGAACAAGGAATTCGTCGAGCTGGGCAAGGAAATCGACCGCGTGATCAAGGGCGCTGATTTCAACGGCAAGAAGATTCTGAGCACCGATGCTGGCGCCATCAACTTCCAAGTGGGCGCCAACACTTCGGCCAACGACTCGATCACCGTCACCACGAGCAATCTGGGTACGAATACCGACATCACCGGCATCACCAGCGCCTCGATCGGCTCCAACGCCACCACGGCTCTGGACGCTACTGCCCTGGCTACCGTGATCAGCAACCTGGACACGGCTCTGGATACGGTCAACTCCGAGCGCGCCGTGCTGGGTGCCACCCAGAACCGCTTCGAGGCCGTGGTCTCGAACCTGCAAGTGGCAGCCGAGAACACCGCTTCTGCCCGCAGCCGCATCATGGATGCCGACTTCGCTTCGGAAACCGCCAACCTGAGCCGCTCGCAGATCCTGCAGCAAGCTGGCACGGCGATGGTGGCCCAGGCCAACCAACTGCCCCAGGGCGTTCTGGCCCTGCTGCGCTGATAGTGCGAGTCCGGCGGCCTTTCCAAGCAAGAGGCGGCCGGAATTCTCCAGGCCCCAGGCATCTGCCTGGGGTTTTTTTATGGGCGAAAGAGTGGGTGAAGAGGGTGTTCGAAAGGTGAATTGGCGTCCGATCATGGGCTTTATCGGCGCTTTGGCGCAAGGGCTTTTCCGCACAATCGTTGGCATCAGATAGGCAGAGCTGGAAGTCCTGGCGTGCTTTCTGGCGTTCTGGCGGCTTGGGGTCGTCGAACGGTTGGCCATTGTTCATGCCTAACGAGGAGCTGCCCCATGGCATCCATCATCAACACCAATCTTGTTTCGCTTAACGCCCAGCGCAATCTCAACACGTCCCAGTCGTCGCTGAGCACCACCATGCAGCGCCTGTCTTCGGGCCTGCGTGTCAACAGTGCAAAGGACGACGCGGCAGGCTTGGCCATTGCCGAGCGCATGAACGCCCAGGTGCGAGGCATGAATGTGGCCATGCGCAATGCCAATGACGGCATTTCCATGGCGCAGACGGCCGAAGGCGCACTGGGCAAGCTCAGCGACAACCTGCAGCGGATGCGTGAGCTGGCCGTGCAGGCCGCCAACGACACCAACGGCACGACGGACCGTGGTTCGCTGGACAAGGAGTTCCAGCAGCTGGCGCAGGAAATCGCCCGTATCGTCGGCAGCACCAGCTTCAACGGCCGCCAGCTGCTGGACAACAACAATGCCACCGTGTTCCAGGTGGGTGCCAATACCGGGGCCGACAACCAGATCACGATCATGGCCGTGAACCTGACGGGCTCTACGCCCGGCGGCCTGGCCATTACCGGCGGCACGCCGCCGTCCCTGGGTGGAGCCCTGGGCTCGCTGCTCGGCGCGGGCAGCTCGGCGCCTGATGCCCGCCTGTCCATGGCTGCTATCGACACCGCCCTGGATCTGGTCAACAACACGCGCGCCACCTTCGGTGCCGCACAGAACCGCTTCGAGGCCGTGATCTCCAACCTGCAGGTGGCAGCAGAGAACACCGCATCCGCACGCTCGCGCATCATGGATGCCGACTTCGCTGCCGAAACCGCCAACCTGAGCCGCACGCAGATCCTGCAGCAGGCCGGCACAGCCATGGTGGCCCAGGCCAACCAGCTGCCCCAGTCGGTGCTCAAGCTGATCCAGTAAGAGGGAGCCTGCGGGGCTTTTGAGCCTGGCTGCGCAGGGCGCGGCCAAAAAAAGCCTCAGGTTCGGGAGAAACCGGTCGATAAGATACCGGGGAATGCCTTCGGGCATTTGGTGTGCGTGTTCGCAGGGGCACGCTCTGCGCTGTGGCGCGGAGGTGTTCTGCACTTAGAAAGGGATGGTCATGGCCACCTTGAGTTCAGCTGGCATCAGCGGCAGCGGCCTGGACGAGACGATGATCGCCAAACTGGTGGCCCTGCAAAGGCAGTCACTGGTTCCGCTTCAGCAAAAAGCGTCTGTTCTGGATTCCAAGATATCCACGTTCGGGCAGATCAAGTCCCTGATGTCCACGCTTCAGGACGCGGCCACTTCGCTGGCCGATGCCGATACATGGCGCCTGACCAATGCCACCACGACCAATACGGCCGTGACTGCCACGGTGACGGACGCCAATGCTCTGCCCGGATCTTCGGTGATCTCGGTGACGGATCTGGCGCGCAGCCAGTCTGTTGCGACCGCTGTCATGCCGGCGTCCACCCAGTTCGGGGCTGGCAAGCTCACCATCACCATGGGCAGCTGGGACAAGACTGGCGACCAGTTCAGCAATCCCGGCACTCCCGTGGAGATCGATATCGCGGCCGGTGCCAAGCTGGAAGACGTGGTCCAGGCCATCAATAGCAAGGGCACGGGCGTGGTGGCGTCGGTGCTCAAGGATGCCCAGGGTGAACGCCTGGTGCTGCGCTCGCGTGCCACGGGTGCCGATGCCGGCTTCACGGTCGGTGCCAGTGGCGATGCCAGCCTGTCGGCCCTGGCCTTCAACGGCAAGGCAACCACGAGCTCCGTGGCGCAGTACGCCCAGAATGCCGAGATCAATGTCAATGGCATCACGGTGCAGTCGACCACCAACGAGTTCAAGCAGACCGTGCCTGGCCTGAACATCACCGTGAACCAGGTGACGGCGGCCGCCACCCCGGTGACGGTGACGGTGTCCTCGGACACTGAGGGCATGAAGAAGAAGATCCAGGCCTTCATGGATGCCTACAACGCGCTCAATGACGCGTTGGCCAGCTCGACCAAGTACGACGCCGAAAGCAAGGCCGCCGGCGTGCTGCAGGGCGACTCCACCACGGTGGGCATGACCAACAGCCTGCGCAGCGTGGTCTCGGGTACGGTTGCTGGCGCAGCGGACACGCTCAAGCGCCTGTCGGACATGGGCATTCAGATCCAAAAGGGCGGCAAGCTCGCCTACGGTACGACAGCCAGCGACAAGACCAAGCTGGACGCAGCGCTGAAGGACCCCGAGTCCATGAGCAAGATGTTTGCCGCGGTGGGAACAGACGGGCAGCCTGATACGCAGGGCCTGGCCGCGCGCATGAAGGATTTCACGCGCAAGGCGCTGGAATTCGATGGCACCTTCGACACCAAGAGCAAGAGCCTGCAGGAACTCAAGAAGAGCAACGGCAAGTCCCAGGACCGGATCAATGACCAGGCCGATTCGCTGGAAAAGCGCCTGCGTGAGCAGTACGCTTCGCTGGACAAGAAGATGAGCGGCTATTCGGCGCTGAGTGCCTACATGAACCAGCAGGTTTCCCAGTGGAATAAATAGACAGGAGCCATGCGGAGCGGCGGTCCTGTTTTCTGTAACCAATGCCCGGTGCCTCTAAATTTTCGGGCATTGCAGCCGAAGAACAAGACATCAAGGAAACGAACATGTACACATCGCTCAACCGTCGTGCTGCAAGTGCCTATGCCCAGGTCGGCGTCCAGTCCTCCGTGGACGGCGCATCGCCCCATCAACTGATCCAGCTGCTGTTCGACGCGCTTGAGAAAGCGCTGAACGCGGCCAAGGGAGCCTTGCAGCGTGGCGACATCGGCGAGAAGGGTGTGCAGATCGGCAAGGCCGTGCGCATTCTGGAGGAAGGCCTGAAGGCCTCCGTCAATCCCGATGAAGGCGGCGAGCTGGCACAGAACCTGATTTCCGTCTACGACTACAGCATCACCCAGCTGACGCTGGCCAATCTGCGCAACGACGCAGCGCTGCTGCAAAGCGCGCAGGACGTGTTGGCTCCGATTGCCAATGGTTGGCGTGATATCGCCAACACGCCAGCCGTTGCCGGGACCTAGAAATGGAGTTGACATTGATTGACTTTTACCGGGCCATAGAAGACAGCAGCGCCAAGATGCTGCAGGCCGCACAGAACAAGGATTGGGAGGGAGTGACGCGCTACGAAGGCACCTGTGCCGTGCTGATCGAGCAGCTGCGGCTCAAGTCCCATGACGAGCCGCTGGCGCCTGAGCAACGCAAGGAGAAGGCGCGCATCATGCAGCGCATCCTGCGCAACGATGCCCAGATCCGCACGCTGGCCGAGCCCTGGCTGGCACAGTTCGAGCACATGTTCGACGGTCAGCCCCACGCCATGCATTGAGCCATGGCCTGACGGCGGCAGCTGCATCTGCAGCTTCCTGCCGGACATGAAAAAACCGCCTGAGATCCAGGCGGTTTTTTCATGGGTGGAATCTGCGGATGGCAGCGGCCGCAGATCAGGCCGCAGGTTCGGCCGCTGCGGGTCGCCGTATATCGATCAGGCCGCCGGCGCGGGCTGCACCTGCAGTTCGCTGAGCATGCGCAGCAGGTTGCGGTTGACGTCCTCGATCTCGAAGTCGTTGTCTTCGCGCAGCTGGCGAATCGGTGCGGGATCGTCGGATTCCAGCGCAATGGCCATCATCAGGGCCGGCGCGTAGGGGCCGGTGCGCGTCACGGCCGCGTCGAAGACGCGTTCGGACAGCGGTACGCGGCGCAGCACGGTGGGCAGGGGCTCGCCCAGCAATTGGTCCAGCTGCGAGAACAGGCCCAGCAGATAGACCTCGCGCTGCAGGTCGTGGCTGATGCCGGCTTCGATCAGGCGTTCGGTCAGGCTGGCGCGCAGCCGGATGGCGGTGCGCACGGGTATCAGGCTGGGCTCGGTGCAGGCGTGGGGCAGCTGGTCCGACAGCCAGCGCTGCAGCGTGCCGTAGCCCAGCATCACCAGGCCGCGGCGCAGCGAGTCCACATTGCCCCGCAGGCCCAGGGCCGCGGAGTTGGTGTAGAGCATGAAGCGATAGGCCAGGATGGGGTCCTCGCCCAGGATCTGCTCGAAGGCTTCCAGCGATTGCTCGGCATCGACGGCACGCATCAGCGCAAGCACGGTGTCGCGGCTGGGCAGGGCGGGGTGATGGCGCTGGGCATGCAATGCATCGGCCACGGGCCAGCCGGCGATGGCGCCCGCATGGAAGCTGTCCAGGCACAGATCGGCCAGAGCCAGGCTTTCCAGCCCTTCATACATCTGGCCGCCCAGCAGCTGCAGGGGGGGCAGGGTGGGGGCGGGCCTGGCGGCCTGCTTGAGGGCCTGGAGCTTGGTCGGCGCTTCGGCGGCCTGCGCGGCCTGCTGCAGCGCAAGCACGGTCTGATTGGGCATGCCCGAGGCGCCTTCGGGCGGCAGGTGCAGCAGGCTGCTGGCAAACCAGTGGGCGGCCTGGGCGTCGGGCACGTCGGACAGCGGGCCGCGCCAGACCAGCATCAGGCCGCGCGCATGGGCCTGGCGCACCAGGTCATAGATGGCGGAGTCCTGCAGCCAGTCGCCGCGCACCTCGATCCAGGGGCTTCCCTTGGAGGCGTTCTCCAGCAGGTCGCACAGCACCTGGCGGGATTGGGGCGACAGCAGCACCGGCGGCGACTGCGTGCCCCAGGTCTCGCGCAGTATGCGCAGCAGGTGGGCCACGTCGGCCTGGACGCCGGGCTCCTCGTGAAGATAAAGCTGCACGCCCGCCAGACGGCGGGCCTGGTTCCAGAGCGGCCTATAGCCGAGGGTCAGAGAGCTCAGGACGGACTGGACCATGGATGCATGCGCGGGCGGTTATCAGTTGATGAAGTTGAACAGTGACAGTTTCTGGATCGAGGCGTAGGACTGCAAGGCCGCCTGCATGCCCACCTTCTGCATGTCCACATCGGAGAGGGCCTTGATCATATCGATGTCTTCGGCCCGCGAGCGCGCTGCTTCCTGCTGGTCCGCCTGGTTCTTCATGTCGTCTTCGAGGCGGTCGGCGCGGTTGAGCTGGTCGCCGGCGAAGCTGCGCATGGCCTGGACGCGGCTCATGCCGGCGTCGAGTTCGTTGAGGCCGCGGCCCAGCGCCTGCTGCATGGCGCCGGCATCGGTGGCGCCGTTCTTCACGCCCGCGATCACGTTGTCCAGCACGCTGAACAGGTCGGTGCGCTGGCTGGGGCCCAGCGTGAAGCTGTCGCCCGTGGCCAGGTTGCCCGAGATCTTCATCGACATGCCGCCCACGGTGATGGTGTCTCCGGCCGTGTAGGGAACGGCCGTGCCGGTCGTGCCACCGGAGGTGACGGTGTAGCTCAGGGCGCCCGTCGTGGCGTCCTTGGTGAAATTCAGGGTGTAGCTGGCGCCCGTGATGGCGCTGGGGTCCGACACCGTGCCCAGGTCGGCATAGGCCGAGCTGCCCGTGGGCGACTGGCGCGTCACGGCGAACACGCCGTTGCCCGTGGGCACGTTCATCCAGGTCGCAAAGCCGTCCAGCGCCAGCGGCAGGCCGTTTTCGCTGCCCGTGGCCTGGCCCGGTTGCAGCTGGGAATTGGTGCCGGGGTTGCCGTTGGTGAGAGGGTCTTCCTTGCTGCCCAGTCCGCGGAAGATGGGCAGGCCGTTGGAGTCCTTGGCATTGGCGTAGCTCAGCACCTGGTTGCGTATGCTTTCGAGCTGCTGCACCAGCGCATCGCGCGCCTTCTGGTCATAGGAGCCATTGCCGGACTGCAGGATCAGGTCGCGGAAGTCCTTGAGCGCGTCGTGGGCGGTGCCCAGCTTGGATTCGCCCTGGGCCATCACATCGCGCTGCAGGCCCAGCACACGCTGGTCGTTTTCCGAGCGGGAGATGCGCGTGAGCGCGCGCTCGGCCTGGGCGGCGGCCACGGGGTCGTCGCTGGCGCGCACCACGCGCTTGCCGGAAGTGGTCTTTTCCATCAGGTCCACCAGACTCGTGTTGCGCGAGTTCAGGTTGTTGATGGTGCTTTCGTACATGTTGGCCGTGCCAATGCGGGAGATGCTCATGGTGGAATGCTCCTGTCCTGTGATCAGCGGCCCACGGTCTGCAGAACGCTGTCGAAAATGCTTTGCGCGACCTGCAGCATCTTGGCCGAGGCCTGGTAGGACTGCTGGTACTGCAGCAGCTTGGCGGCCTCTTCGTCGAGGTTCACGCCCGAGACGGCCGTGCGGTCCGCCTCCAGGTTCTTGGCGATGGTCTCGGACAGCTTGGCCGCGTACTGCGCGCTCTGTGTGCGGGTGCCCACCTGCGCCATGGCGGTGGAAAAGCCGTCGCTCAGCGTGGTCGAGCCATCGAAGAGCTTGCTGTCGCGCAGCGCCAGGAAGGAGCTGGCATTGCCGGCATCGCGCTGGTAGGCCGTGCCGTATTGCGGATCGGTGGCCTTGCCCAGCGTGACCTTGTCGCTGTTGGTTCCGTTGATGGCGGGCGTGCCGGTGATCTTGACCTGCAGGCCCGGTGCCAGCTGTATGGCCTGGCCGGAGGTGTACAGGCCCGTGGCGGGTACGCCTGTGGGTGCCGGGGTGATGGTGTACTCCAGCTGCCCGGCGCCGTTCTTGCTGAATGACACCTCGGCACCGGCGAAGTTGGTCAAGTCGAAGCCCGCGCTGACCTGGATCCCGCCCATCTGCAGGGTGGCATCGCCCAGCGACTTGATGCTGGCGGCCACGGGATTGGCCACGGCCAGGTCGTTGGGCGAATGCACGGCGGCCTGGATGTCGTGGGCGCCTGCCGCCATGGGGCGGAACAGGATGGAGTTGCCGTTGGTGCCCGGGGCCTTGAGGTCGAATTTCAGGCCGTCGATCACCTTGGAGTTGAGATCGGCCACGCTGGTGAAGTCCGTCACCTTGCCGTCCGACAGGCGGATGACCTTGCCCGCTGGGGCCGTGCTGCCGAAGACGACCTGGTAGTCGGAGGCCTTGAGCTGGCTGGCATCGACCACCGTGGTTGTCGGCGTGGTGGCACCTGTCCACTGGGCGCCCGTGGTCGAGCCGTTGCTGACCATGGACAGCTTGAACAGATTGCTGCCGCTTTGTCCCGACAGCGTCAGGCCGAGGTTGTTTTGCTGGTTCAGCGTGTCGCCGATGGCCAGTGCCATGCGGCCCAGCAGGTTGCGGCCCTCGGTCAGGTCGCTGCCCTGGAACTGCAGCAGGCCGGCGATCTCGCCGCCACCCAGCATGGAGGGCGTCAGCTCCACGCTCTGGCCGCCGGGCTGCTGGAAGTACAGGGCCATCTTGCCGCTGCCCGGAAACTCCGTGGCTTCCTTGAGCGTGAGCTGGGCCGAACTGGAGCCCAGCACCAGCGGCTGGCTGCCGCCCACGAACAGGCTGATGGTGCCGTCGTCCGCGGGGATCTGGCTGGTCTGCACATACTTGTTGATATTGCGCACCAGCTGGTCGCGCTGGTCCAGCAGGTCGTTGGGCGTCTGGCCCGAGGCGATGGAGCGGCTGATCTGCGCATTGAGCGTGGCCACCTGGCCAGCCAGGCTGTTGACCACGGTCACATCGTTGCCCATCTGCTGCTTGGCGCTGTAGTCCAGCTCGTCGAGCTGGGCCGATGCCGAGCGAAAGCGCGCCGCCAGCTCGTTCATGCGCGTGAGCGCCACCTGGCGTGCCGACGGGTCGGTGGGCGCGCCGGCCACATCGCCGAACGAATTCATCATGTCCGTGATGGCCGCGCCCAGGCCGGTCTTGCCGCCGCTGAACACTTCCTGCATCTGCGCCAGCGAGGTGGCGCGCGCCGAATCGGCCGCCGACACGGCGCTGGCCGTGGCCGCCTGGCGGTTCAGCAACTCGTTGAAGTTGCGCAGGATGGTGTTCACATCCACGCCATTGCCGATGTAGCCGCTGCCCATGTTCTGGCCCGGCGAGGTCTGGAAGGCCACGCTCTGGCGCGAGTAGCCGGCCGTGTTGACGTTGGCGATGTTGTGGCCGGTGGTCTGCAGGGCGATCTGATTCGCCATCAGGGCGCGGGATCCGACGTTCAAAAGGCTCATGGCGTGTTCTCGGTTTAGGCTTGTGCGCGTGCCGCGCTCTGCACGGCGCTCTGGATGGCGCGGCTGAGCTTGCTGGCGTATTCGGGATCGGTGGCGTAGCCGGCTTTCTGCAGCTCGGTCGCATAGGCCAGGGCCGAGTCGGTCTTGCCCATGGCTTTCTCGTAGCGCGGATTGCTGGTGATCAGCCGCGCATAGTCGCGGAAGGACTCCTCGTAGGAGCCGTAGGCGCGGAACTTGGCCGTGACCTTGCGCGCCACGCCGTCGATGTATTCGGTGGTCGTGACCTCGGCGACCTTGCCCGTCCAGCCCTTGCCGGCCTTGATGCCGAAGAGGTTGTGGGCATTGCTGCCATCGGCGTTCTTGATCTCGCTCTTGCCCCAGCCGGTCTCGTGGCCGGCCTGGCCCAGCATGAAGGCGGCCGGAATGCCGCTTTCCTGCGCCACGCGCGCCGCGGCGTCGCCATGGTGGGCCACGAAGTTGTCGCGGCCCTTGGGCGCGGGTGCGTAGGCGTTGACGGACTGGGCCGCGCTGCTGCGGCTGCCGCTCCAGGCGCCGATGGCAGCGGTGCCGCCGGCGGCGCCATTGGCATTGGTGGCCGTGCTGCGCCAGGCGATGCGGCTGATGCTCAGCGTGGAGGGCACGGAGATCTCGGCATCCTCGGCGGCTTCCGAGCCCATGGTGCGGGCCAGCTGGCGCGTGATGGCATCCGACAGTCCGCCGGGCTGGCCCGACATGGCCACCGACAGCTGCTGGTCCAGCATGTCGGTGCTGAGGTTGCCCTGTGCGCTGTCGAGCAGGCCGGACTTCATGGTCGCCTCGCGCATGCTCTTGATCATCTCGCGCATGAACAGCGATTCCAGCTGTTTGGCGGTTTCCTTCGCGGCCTGCGGGCTGTTCTCGCCGGCCGCGAACTTGAGTGCGTTGAGGGACCGGGCGTCGGCCGCCAGCGCATTGCTGGCCGCAGTCTGCGATCCATTGGGAAGTGCGATGCTCATATCACCTCCAGTTCGGCGTTGAGAGCGCCTGCGGCCTTGATGGCCTGCAGGATGGCCAGCAGGTCCTGGGGCGTGGCGCCCAGCGTGTTGAGTGCGCGCACCACGTCGGTGAGCTGCGGGGAGCCGGGCATGTTGATGATGTTGCCGGGCTCCTGCTTGATCTGGATGTCGGACTTCTGGGCCACCACGGTCTGGCCCTGCGAGAAGGCGCCGGGCTGGCTGATCACCGGCGTGGCGCTGATGGTGATGGCCAGGTTGCCGTGGGCGATGGCGCAGGGGCCCAGGGTCACGGCCTGGTTGAGCACGATGGAGCCCGTGCGTGCGTTGATCACGACCTTGGCCGAGGGCTTGGAGGTCTCGATCGGCATCTCCTGGATCTCGGCAATCATGCGCACGCGCGATCCCGGGTCCTGGGGCGCGGATACGCGCACGGTGCGCCCGTCCAGCGCCTGCGCCACGCCCTGGCCCATGCGCTGGTTGATGGCGCGCACCACCTTGTCGGCGGTCTGGAAATCGGTGGCGTTCAGGCCCAGCGTGATGCTGTCGCCTTCGTTGATCGGGGTGGGAACTGCGCGTTCGACCTGGGCGCCCTGCGGCACGCGGCCCGCGCTCAGGTGGTTGATCTGTACCTTGGAGCCGCCGGCCGAGGCGCCGGCGCCGCCGACCACGAGGTTGCCCTGGGCCAGCGCGTAGATCTCGCCGTCGGCACCGCGCAGCGGCGTGGTCACCAGGGTGCCGCCCTTGAGCGACTTGGCATTGCCCACGGAGGAGACGACCACGTCGATGGTCTGGCCTGGCTGGGCAAAGGCCGGCAGCTCGGCGGTGACGATCACGGCCGCCACGTTCTTGAGCTGCAGCTGGCCCGCGTTGCCTGTGGCGGGCAGCGAGATGCCCATCTGCTCCAGGTAGTTGGCCAGGGCCTGCTTGGTGTAGGGCATCTGGGTGGTCTGGTCGCCCGTGCCGTCGAGGCCGACCACCAGACCGTAGCCGGTCAACTGGTTGCTGCGCACGCCCTGGATGGCAGCGACCTCCTTGATGCGTGTTGCATGCGCCGGCAGGGTCAGCATGCTGGCGCCGAGGGCGGCTGCAACCCAGAAGGGGCGCTGCGCTTGGCGCAATGTCAGGAGCATGGACAGTACTTTCATGCTGTCCATTCTCCGGAGAATCAGAACGGCATAACGTTCAAAAAGAACCGGGACAACCAGCCAATTGACTGCGCTTCCCCGGCCTGCCCGCGGCTGCGCGATTCCACGCGCACATTGGCCACCTGGGTCGAGGCGACCAGGCTGCCGGGCTGCATGGTGCGCGGATCCACCGTGCCCGTGAAGCGCAGCACATCCACGTTGTGGTTCACGCCGATCTGCTTTTCTCCGGCGATCACCAGATGGCCGTTGGGCAGCACATCGACCACCGTCGTGCTGATGGCGCCCGTGAACGTGTTGTCGCTGGACGTCGAGCCCGAGCCCGTGTAGTCGTTGTTGTTGTTGAAGCCGATGTTGGAGCGGTCCTTGAGATTGGCCAGCGCATTGCCCGAAAACAGCGGCAGCGCCGAAATCCCGGCCGTGGTCTTGTTGGACCGCTTGAGGCCCGAATCCGACTTCTGGCTGGCCGTCACACGCTCCACGATCTGCACCGTCACCAGGTCCCCCACCAGGCGCGCACGCCGGTTCTCGAAACCGGGCCGGTAGCTGGCCGCGTTGAACAGGCTGCCCGTGGGGCTGCCCGCCACCGGGGCGGGCTGCGGCAGCACCGGCGGCGCCGTGGACGGCATGTCCACCGGCGGCGGGTCATTGAGCGTCGTGCAGCCCGACAGGACTGCCGCCAGCGCCAGGCACGTGCCCGTCGCGGAAAGGGAGAAGGTTCGTTGGGTCATGGCGATGTTCCCGGTGTTTCAGTGATCCATGCTTCGCATGAACCTGGCGAGCCATAGGCATGTGGCGCGACCCCGGAGACCGGCGCGGCCCAGGTCAGGGACGCCGAGCAAGGGCCGCCCCGCAGCGAGGGCGTCGTCCCCCTCCCTCGCGAAGCGAGTAGAGAGGGGGAAGCGGCGAAGCCGCTCAGGGGGAGAGATCAATTACAACTGCGCCAGCTTGGCCAGCATCTGGTCCGACGTCTGGATGGCCTTGGAATTCATTTCATAGGCGCGCTGGGTCTGGATCATGGTCACCAGCTCCTGCACCACGTTCACGTTCGAGCCTTCCAGGTAGCCCTGCTTGATCATGCCCATGCCGTTGACACCGGGCTGGCCCTGCTGGGGCTGGCCCGAGGAAGCGGTTTCCGTGAACAGGTTCTGGCCGCGCGGCTCCAGGCCGGCCGGATTGATGAACTGGCTCATCGCGATGTTGCCCACCTGCTGGGGCGCAGCCTGGCCGGCCATGGTCACGCTGACCACGCCCTCGGGGCTGATAGACACCTTGGTCGCGCCCTGGGGAATGGTGACGCCGTTGGCGATGGGCATGCCGCTGGCAGTCACCAACTGGCCCTGGGCATCGACCTGGAAGGAGCCGTCGCGGGTATAGGCCGTGGTGCCGTCGGGCATGTTGACCTGGAAGAAGCCGTTGCCGTCGATGGCCACGTCCAGCGCATTGTTGGACTGCTGCAGGGCGCCCTGCAGGAAATTGCGCGAGGTGGCCACCGTGCGCACGCCCAGGCCCAGGTGCAGGCCCGTGGGCAGCTGGTTCTGCTCGGTGGTCTGGGCGCCCGACTGGCGCAGGTTCTGGTAGATCAGATCCTCGAACACCGCGCTGGCGCGCTTGTAGCCCGTGGTCGAGACGTTGGCCAGGTTGTGGGAGATCACATCCAGCTGGGTCTGCTGGGCTTCCATGCCGGTCTTGGAGATGAACAGCGAATTGATCATGGCGTTTTCCTTTTCAGTGCTTTCAGCCGTTCATGCTCAAGAGTTGGCTGGCCGTCTTGTCATTGGTTTCTGCGGTCTGCAGCAGGCGCATCTGGGTCTCGAACTGGCGGGCGGCGGCAATCATGCCGACCATGGTCTCCACCGAATTCACGTTCGAGCCTTCGATGGCGCCCGACAGCAGGCGGGCGTTCTCGTCGTTGGGCAGCGGCTCGCCGTTGCCCGTGCGGAACAGGCCGTCGTTGCCGCGCACCAGCGCAGCGTCCTCGGCCGGCGTGGCCAGCTTGACGCGGCCCACGGCCACGGGCAGCTGGTTGCCGGTCTTGGCGGTCAGCGTGCCGTCGGAGCCCAGGGAAATCGTGGACTCGGGCGGAATGTCGATGGGGCCGCCGCCGTCCGACAGCACGGCCTGGCCGTTGCTGTTGACCAGCTGGCCCTCGGGGGAAACCTCGAACACGCCGTTGCGTGTGTAGGCTTCCTGGCCGTCCAGGCCCTGGACGGCGAACCAGGCGCGGCCCATGGCCATGGCGTCCAGTGCGCGGCCCGTGCGCTGGGTGGGGCCGGGCGTGTCCACGTAGCCGGAGGTCGCCTCCAGCGCGAACACGCGCGTGCCCGCGCCGCTGCCCTGCAGGGGCACGGAGCGGAAGGTGGACATTTCGGCCCGAAAGCCATTGGTGCCGGCATTGGCCAGGTTGTGGGCCAGCACGGACTGACGCTGCGCCGCTGCGTTGGCGCCCGTCATGGAGGTGTAGATGATGCGGTCCATGCCGGCTCTCCTGACTCAGTTCTTGGCTATCAGCGCAGGTTCACCAGGGTCGAGAAGACCTGGTCCTGGGTCTTGATGGTCTGGGCATTGGCCTGGTAGGCGCGCTGCGCGGTCATCATGTTCACCAGCTCGGCGGTCAGGTCCACGTTGGAGTCCTCCAGCGCGCCCGAACGCAGCGAGCCGAAGGTGCCGGACTGGGCCGTGCCGTTGAGCGCCGGGCCCGAATCCGAGGTTTCCACCCACTTGTTGTCACCCACGGCGCCCAGGCCCTGGGTGTTGGTGAAGGCGGCCAGGGCCAGCTGGCCCTCGGTGCGCGTCACGCCGTTGGAGTAGGTGGCCACGATGGCGCCATCGTTGCCGATGTTGATGCCGGTGAGCGCGCCCGAGGTGTAGCCGTCCTGCTTGAGGCTGCTGACCGCGAACTTGGTGCCGAACTGGGTCACGCTGGAGAAGTCCAGCGTCACGCCGGCCGTGCCGTTGATGGTGCCGGGCGTGGGCGCGTTGGGGTTGCTGCTCTTGATCTGCGCCGTCACGGGGCTGCCGCTGGTGATCTTGCCGGAGGCATCGAACACCAGGGTGGTCAGCAAGGTGGCGACCTTGGGCGGCGATGCCGTGGGGTCGTCCAGGCCGTCGTAGACCTTCCAGGTGTTGGACGCCGCATCCTTCTCGAAGTACATCTGCACCGGCGTGGGCACGCCCTGGCTGTCATAGACGTTGATCGAGGTGCCATAGGTGGCGCGTGGCGTGGCGGCAACGGGAGGCGTGGCTGTGGGGTTGCCTGCCGCGGGCGTGGCGCGCGCATCGAGGTTCAGCTCCACATTGATCTTGGTCGTGGTCTTGGCCGCAATCGGCTGGCCCGACGGGAAGACCATGGGCACGGGCTGGCCGCCGGCCAGCACCTTGCCCGTGGTGGCGTCCACGGGGTAGCCCATGACGTTGTCGCCCTGCACGGTCTTGAGGTTGCCCTGCTTGTCCAGGCCGAAGCTGCCGGCGCGCGTATAGGCCGTGCTGCCATCGGGCTGGCGCACCACGAAGAAGCCGTTGCCGTTGATGGCCACGTCCAGGTTGTTGCCCGTGGTCGTGATCGGGCCCTGGCGGAACTGCTGGGTCACGGCGGCCACGTTGACACCGATGCCGCTGGTCTGGCCGCTGGCCGAGCCGACGGCGCTGGCCACGGCCTCGGCGAACTCGGCGCGCGAGGACTTGAAGCCCGTGGTGTTGGCGTTGGCGATGTTGTGGCCGATCACGTCCAGGTTCTTGCTGGCGGCGTTCAGACCCGAGAGGCCTTGTTGGAATCCCATGGTGTGCTCCTGCGATGGTTTGGGGTGTTTGGTGCGGTGTTCAGTACACGGCCTTGACGGAGGTGTAGGCGACGTTGGTGCCGTCGTCCAGCTCCAGCGTCAGCTTGCCGTCGGTGGTGCCCGTGGCAAGCACCGCGTGGGGCGACAGCGTGGTCGAGGCCACGGCCTTGTCGGCATTCGTGGCCTGCACCGTGTAGCGCAGCTGGCTGGCATCGCCCGTGTACTTGCTGCCGTCCCAGGTGAAGTAGTTGCGGCCCGCGGCGCCGCTGCCCAGCTCGACGGTGTCCACCAGCTCGCCGCCGGCCGTGGTGATCTGCACCTTGACATCGGCGGCCGGGCCTTCGAGGTCGAAGGCCGCCGTATAGGACTTTTCCTTGCCCACGCCCAGGGTGTTGCCCTCGGTCAGCACGGTGCGGCCGATCATCTGCGTGCCCTGCAGCACCTGCATGGCCGTGAACTGGCCGGCCATGCTTTCCATGGTCTTGTTCAACTGCTGGATGCCGGTGACGGTGTTGATCTGTGCCATCTGCGAGGTCATCTGCGCGTTGTCCATCGGATTCATGGGATCCTGGTTGTTCAACTGCGCGACCAGCAGCTTCAGGAAACGGTCCTGCGCTGCTGCGGGGTCGGTGTTCGAATTGCTCGTGGTGTTCTTGCTGTTGAGGTCGGCCGTGCTGGCGACGCTGCCTGCGCCATAGATCATGGGAGTGGCTCCTGGAATGTGGTGCGGACGGGGCTCACTGGCCCATCTGCAGGGTTTTGAGCAGCAGCGACTTGGTCGTGTTCATGACCTCGACGTTGTTCTGGTAGGAGCGCGAGGCCGAGATCATGTTGACCATCTCGTCCACGGCGCTGACGTTGGAATGCGTCACATAGCCTTCGGCATCGGCCAGCGGGTGCTGGGGATCGTGGATGCGGCGGCCCGGCGTGTTGTCCTGGCTGATGGCGCTGACGCGCACGCCCGAGGAGCCTTCCTCGCCCATGGGCACGGTCTGGAAGACCACCTGGCGCGCCTGGTAGGCCTTGCCGTCGGGGCCGGCCACGGCATCGACGTTGGCCAGGTTCGAGGCCACGACGTTCAGGCGCTGGGACTGGGCGCTGACGGCACTGCCGGAGATGCTGAAGATGGAGAACATGGACATGGGAAAGCTCCTGTGGTCTGTGGCGCCGGCTTACTGGCCCTGGATGGCCGACAGCATGGTCTTGGCCTGGCCGTTCAGAAAGCGCAGCGTGGCTTCGTAGCGCACGGCGTTGTCGACGAAGTTGGCGCGTTCGCGGTCCAGGTCCACGGTGTTGTTGTCCATGTTGGTCTGGGCCTGCACCGAGTAGCCGAGATGGCTTTGCGCGCTCTGCCCCGAGGCGGCGGCAGGCAGCGGAATGTGGCCGCCCTGGCTGACGCTGGCCAGCGTCATGGGCGAGGGGCCGGAGGTGACGGCCGTCAGCGCCTCGCGGAAATTGAAGTCGCGTGCCACATAGCCCGGGGTGTCGGCATTGGCGATGTTGCTGGCGATTGCACGCTGGCGCTCGGCGCGCAGCACCAGCGCCTTGCTCTGGAAATCCAGTCGTTCAGTCATCTTGTCGAGCATGTCGGCCTCGCCCTCTGGGATTTGCGGTGATCGGTTGACGAAATGGCGGCAGCCCACGGACTGCGGCATGCGTCGATTATGGAAATCGGGCCCGAACGCTAAAGCGCAAAGAAAGCGCGTTTGCCTGCGCAGTTCGGCGCTTCGGAAAACGGCGCCCGCCCTATATTTGCTGGCATCGCTCCATGTATCCCGCCCATCCTGACGGGGTGCCGGAGCAAGTCAGGAGCCCCAGCCATGTCGAACTTCAGCACCGCCCATCCGCCTTCCGCCGCCCGAGCCTTCGCCCGCGCCGCCGCATGCGCTGCGCTCGCCGCTGGAGCAACGCTAGCAGGCAGCGCGTTCGCGCAGAACGCGCCCGATGGCGCGGCCCAGCTCAGCCAGATCGGCCAGCGCTTTGCCGACGAGGCCCTGCAGCAGGGCATGGCCGGTGCGGGCGCCCTGCCCCTGCGCATGGAAGTGCAGATGGGCCAGCTCGATCCCCGCCTGCGCCTGGCCGCCTGCGCCAAGGTCGAACCCTATTTGCCCGCAGGCTCGCGCCTGTGGGGCCGTACCCGCCTGGGCCTGCGCTGCCTGCAGGGCGCCGTGGCCTGGAATGTGTTCCTGCCCATCACGGTCAAGGCCTGGGGGCCTGCCTGGGTGCTGCAAAACGGCGTGCCTTCGGGCCGCCCGCTGTCGGCCGACGACGCCGTTCAGGCCGAGGTGGACTGGGCCGAGGATTCGGCCGCCGTCTACGCCAACCAGCAGGACTGGGTGGGCCTGGTGGCTTCCCGCCCACTGGCCGCAGGCCAGACACTGCGCCAGAACATGCTGCGCACGCCGGCGCTGTTCGCGGTGGGTGCCGAAGTGCGTGTTCTGGTCAATGGTGGTGGTTTTTCCGTCACATCGTCGGGCAAGGCCATGTCTGCCGCCGGCGAAGGCCAGACCGTGCGGGTTCGCATGGATAATGGCCGGCTCATCTCCGGGGTGGTGAATCCCGAGGGCGTGGTGCTGGTGCAGTAAAAAAACCTCAAGTTTTGTTCCAGGCAGTCGAAAGCTAGGCACAGCGCCTTACGCCGCCAGGGCGATTGGAGAATCAAGATGAAGATAGGTCAAAAACCGGAACTGCCCGCCGCTGCCTCCCAGGCCGCCGCCAAGCAGCCCAAGACAGCCAGCGCCATTGCCAGCGAGGAATCCTCCGCACAGGCCCAGCCTGCCAAGGCGGCCGGTGTTCCCGTGTCGTTCTCGAACTCGGCCCGCGCACTGGACCAAACTGGTCGTGCCACCGCCGACTTCGATGCCAACCGCGTCAAGGAAATCCGCGAAGCCATTGCCAACGGCACCTTCCGCGTGAACGCCGACGCCGTGGCCGACAAGCTGCTGGCCAACTCCGAGGAATTCCTCTCGCACTCGCGCGTCTGAGCGCGGGTTCGGTTCTTTCTCGGTTTTTTCCTTCCGGCGCGAGCACGCGCTTTCTTTTTTCAGCAAGGCCTGTCCCATGACTCTCAGCGAGATGCTCGATTCCCTGGACGCGGTGGTCCGGATGGTGTCCGCCTCGCTGCAATCGAAGGATGCGGTCGCGCTGGAGCAGTCCAGTACCCGGCTGCGCGATGCCATGGCGGCGTTTTCCGAACTGGCCCGCCGCTTCAGCGCGGCCGACTGGACGCAGGAGCTGCGCGAGCGCGCCCAGGCTCTGGGCGAGCAGATGGCCATGCAGCGCGACCAGCTGGCGCGCATGGCGGTGGTGGCCCAGCACCAGGCGGCGGCGCTGATTCCCCAGGCTTCGGACCAGGCCACGTATGGACGTGACCTGTATGGACACCCTCACGCCGGACCGGGCAAGGCGCGCATCTACCACTCGGCCAGCTGAAGCAGCCTCCTTCTTCCTTTTTTCCTGTCCTGATCAACCCTCCGGCATGCGTGCCCGAGGGTTTTGTCTTTTCCGGGGTGGCGTCGGCGTGACGCGCCTGCCGGCCGGTGCAGGCAGGGCTGCGCATCGGAAGGCGACCCTCCATGCGCGGGAGGAGGTCACGCTTGCTGAAAAAGACGGGGTGCTTTGGGCCGTGCGGTGACGGGCGGCCAGGAATGGGGAGGGTGGGCAAAGGCCCGGTTCGGCGAAAGCGGAACAACGCCTTGAAGAAGGCCGGATCCTGCGCGTGCCGGAAAGACGCAGCCATGCGATGGTGCGCGCAAATGCTGTTCGGTCTGCGGTCTGCGGTCTGCGGTCTGCGGTTTGGGTGGGCAAAGAGGGTCCGGCCGGGGCCGGACGTCCTCAGACCTGCATGTTCATCACGTCGGTATAGGCCTGCACGAGCCGGTTGCGCACCTGCATCGTGGCCTGGAAGCCGATCTGTGCCTTTTGCATGGCGATCATGGTTTCTTCGAGGCTGACGGCCGGGTTCTCCAGCTGCACTTCACGCTGCAGCTGGCTGGAGTGGTTCTGGGCTGAACTGACGGACTGCAGCGCGCCTTGAAGGGCCTGGCTGAAGCCGCCAGCCGCCACTTTGGTCGATGCGTCGCCTGCGCCCACGCCTTTGGGGAGCTGGGTGCCGTACAGGGGAGAGGTGGTACTGGGGATGCGAAGGTCCATGACACATTCCATCGGAGTTAGCAAGATGACGAGATCGTAGGTCGGCAGGGTTTTCGCATCCGGGCAAATAGAAGGTCAAACGGCGCGCTTATCGGGCGAATGTGAAGCGGCGGACTTCGAATAATCGACAGCACGCTAGGGTCCTGTGTGTGCAGGGCTCGAACACCTGGAACCAAGATGTCTGCTGTCGCTGAAATCCCTGTCCCCCAAGCCACTCCCGTCCCCCAGCCTGCCCTGCAGCAGCGCTGGACGGCCATGGACCGTGGCCAGCGCCTGCGTTGGGGCGCGATCGCCGTGCTGCTGGTTGTCGCCGTGGGGGCGGCGGCCATGTTCTACCGCCAGCCGGACTACAAGGTGCTGTTCTCCAATCTGAGCGACAAGGATGGTGGCGCCATCGTCGCCCAGCTGTCGCAGATGAACGTGCCATACCGCTACACGGAAGGCGGCGGCGCCATCCTCATCCCGTCCGACCGCGTGCACGATGTGCGCCTGAAGCTGGCCACCCAGGGCCTGCCCAAGGGTTCGGTGACGGGCTTCGAGCTGATGGAAAACAGCAAGTTCGGCATCACCCAGTTCCAGGAACGCCTGAATTTCCAGCGCGGCCTCGAAGGCGAGCTGACGCGCTCCATCCAGGCCCTGGCCGCCGTGCAAAGCGCACGCGTGCATCTGGCCCTGCCCAATCAGAACGGCTTTTTCCGCGAGCAGCAAAAGCCTTCGGCCTCGGTGCTGCTGAGCCTGTACCCCGGCCGCGTGCTGGACCGCACGCAGATCGCGGGCATCGTGCACCTGGTGGCCTCCAGCGTGCCCGAGATGGCGCCCACGGCCGTGAGCATCCTCGACGATTCGGGCAAGCTGCTGTCGCAGTCGCCCGACGGCAACGCCAACGCCGTGGACATGCAGCAGCTGAACTACACCCAGCAGATCGAGCAGCAGTACGTGCGCCGCATCCTGGATATCCTGGAGCCTGTGGTCGGCAAGAACAATGTGAAGGCCCAGGTCTCGGCCGAGATGGATTTCAGCCAGACCGAATCGACCTCGGAGCAGCACCGCCCCAACCAGTCCTCCGACGCGGGCGTGGTGCGCAGCCAGCAGGTGGTGGAGAGCACGGGCGAGCAAAAGCCGCCCCAGCCCACCGGCATCCCCGGCGCCACCAGCAACCAGCCGCCCCAGAACGCGTCCGCGCCGGTCAATGGCGCCAATCCCGCACCCCAGGCGGCCGATGGACAGAACGCCGTGCGCTCTGCCAGCAAGCGCGAGTCCATCACCAACTACGAAGTGGACAAGACCGTGCGCCACACACGCGGCAGCACGGGCAGCATCAAGCGCCTGACGGCCGCCGTGGTCATCAATGCGCCCCTGGTGGCGGCCGCTGCGCCGAATGCAGCCGGTGGTGCCACCGATGCCGCCACCGTTGCCGCCGCAGCGCGCGGCCTGACGGCGGCGCAGCAGGCGCAACTGCTGACCCTGGTGCGCGAGACCGTGGGCTACAGCGCCGAGCGCGGTGACTCCGTCAACCTGGTCAGCACACCCTTTGTGCAGGACGAAGCGCCGGCCGAGGTGCCGCTGTGGCGCCAGCCCGAAGTGCTGGACATGGCCCGCAGCCTGGGCGTGCCCATCGGCCTGGCCCTGTTCGGCGCCATCTTGCTGCTGGGCCTGGTGCGACCCATGCTCAAGGGCCGCAAGACGGCTGCCGTGGGCGGTCAGCTCAATGCCATCGAGGGCGAGCAACTGGACCGTCCGGCGCTGGCCGGACCCGCTGTCGATCTGTCTCCCACACAGGAGCAGGTGCGCCTGGAGCAGGCGCGCCAACTGGCCAAGCAGAACCCGATCGCGGTGGCCAACATCGTCAAGACCTGGATCAACGGCGAGGCCACCTGAGCCTGCCAAACACGGATTGCTGAGATATGGACGAACGAGGCCTGAACGACGCCGCCATCTTGCTGGTCTCCCTGGGCGAGGAGGAAGCGGCCGAGGTGTTCAAGCACCTCACACCCAAGGAAGTGCAAAAGCTCGGCGAGACCATTGCGCACATGCGCGGCGTCTCGCGCGAGAAGGTGGACTTCGTCATCAACCGCTTTGCCGATGACGCGGCCGCGCAAAGCCTGCTGGTGGACGACGCCAGCGGCTATGTGCGCTCGGTGCTCAAGCGCGCCCTGGGCGACGACAAGGCCGCGCTGCTGATCGACCGCATCCTGCAGGGCGGCGATGTCTCCGGCATCGAAAGCCTGAAGTGGATGGACCCGCTGTCGGTGGCCGAACTGCTGCGCGGCGAGCATCCGCAGATCGTGGCCGCCATCCTGGTT
This sequence comes from Delftia sp. WSY_22, assembly GCF_043104185.1. Classification (NCBI taxonomy): domain Bacteria; kingdom Pseudomonadati; phylum Pseudomonadota; class Betaproteobacteria; order Burkholderiales; family Comamonadaceae; genus Delftia; species Delftia sp. WSY_22. The sequence continues at coordinate 20,214 of NZ_JBICKN010000023.1, read as the reverse complement.
CACCTGGAGCACGAGCAGGCTGCTGCCGTGCTGATGCAGCTGCCCGAACGCTTTCGCAGCGAAGTCATGCTGCGCGTGGCCACGTTGGAAGGCATTCAGCCGACCGCGCTCAAGGACCTCAACGAGGTGCTGTTCCAGGTGCTGGCCGGCGGCGACAAGATCCGCAAGACCTCGCTGGGCGGCGTCAAGACGGCAGCCGAGATGATCAACAACCTCGGCGGCAATGCCGACGTGGCCGTGCTGGACACCATCCGCAACTACGACCCGGACCTGGCCCAGAAGATCATGGACAAGATGTTCGTGTTCGACGACCTGGTCAAACTGGACGACCGCTCGGTGCAGCTGGTGCTGCGCGAAGTGGTGTCCGAGACGCTGATCATCGCGCTCAAGGGCGGTTCGATGGAAGTGCGCGACAAGATCCTGGCCAACATGTCCATGCGTGCGGCCGAGTCGCTGCGCGAGGACCTGGAAGGCCGCGGCCCGATGCGCCTGTCCGAAGTGGAAGCGCAGCAAAAGGAAATCCTGAAGGTGGTGCGCCGTCTGGCCGAAGAAGGCCAGATCACCATCGGCAGCGGGGCGGAGGACAGCTATGTCTAGTGGGATGAACTCGCGCTTCATTCCCTCCGAGGAGATTGACGAGCGCCAGGTGGTGCAGTGGCGCTTTGGTGCCGTGGACCACATGGGCGGCCTGCAAAGCCTGCCCGGCCTGCCGAACATTCAGGGCGCCCCCGATGCACAGGCTGCACCCGGTGGCGCCGGCATGGCGCGCACACCCGCTTCCTCGTCCGGCTTCCACAGCCTGTCGCTGCCCGGGCGCTCCGATGCGCCCCGGCTGGACGCCGATTCCATGGTGCTGGATGTCGACGCCGACGCGCCAGGCACGGCGGCATCCACCCCCGCCGTGGACGAGGAGCGGCTGCATGAATTGCTGGAGCAGGCACGCGCCGAAGGCCATGCCGAGGGCCTGGAGCAAGGCCGTCAGGAAGCCCGGCAGCAGTGGCAGCAGCACATGGATGACTATGTCTCCGGCACGGGCCGCGAGACGGCGCAGCGCGTGGACGCGCTGCTGTCCGGCCTGGACGCCGGCTTCAAGCAGCTGCAGGCGGATGCGGCGCAGGAATTGCTGAACCTGGCCTGCGACATCGCGCGCCAGGTGGTCCGCCAGGAGCTGCGCAGCCAGCCCCAGGCCCTGCTGCCCGTGGTGCGCGAGGCGCTGGACATGCTGGCCTCCGACGGCCGCGCCGCCACCGTGCGCCTGAACCCTGCCGACTTCGCCGTGCTGGACGAGGCGCTGCGCGCCGAGCATGGCGCCCAGTCCAAGGTGCAGTGGATCAGCGACGCTGGCGTGGCCCAGGGCGATGTGCGCGTGGAATCGGGCGGTGCCCAGGTCGATGCCGGCATGGACAAGCGCTGGCGCCGCGCCGTGGCCGCGCTGGGCCTGGTCTCCACCTGGTATGACGGAGAACGTGATGCCGGTTGATGCCTCCCTGGCCGACGCCGGCAAGCCCTGGCAGCAGCTGCTGTCCAATGCCCGCGCCCGCCTGCACAGCGACATTCCGCTGGAAACCCACGGCACGCTCACGCGCCTGACCGGCCTGGTGCTGGAGGCCACGGGCCTGCAGGTGCCGGTGGGCTCGCAGTGCTGGATACGCCAGGCAGGCCAGGACCCGGTGCTGGCCGAAGTCGTCGGCTTTGCCGGCGAGCGTGCGTTCCTGATGCCTGCGGGCGACATCCAGGGGCTGTCCAGCGGCGCCATCGTGACGCCGGCCGAACCCTTTGTCGCCCCGCTGCGCTTTGGCGACGGTCCCGAAGAGCCCGTGTCCATGGCGGCCGGCGTGTTGCGCCTGCCCATCGGCAGCGGCCTGCTGGGCCGTGTCGTGGATTCGCAGGGGCAGCCGCTGGACCATGGCGGGCCGCTGGCCGACGTCACGGCCGATCTGCTGGACCGCAACCCCATCAACGCCATGGACCGCGACCCGGTGCGCGAGACGCTGGACACCGGCGTGCGCTCGCTCAACGCCCTGCTCACCGTGGGCCGGGGCCAGCGGCTGGGCCTGTTCGCAGGCTCGGGCGTGGGCAAGTCCGTGCTGCTGGGCATGATGGCGCGCTACACCCAGGCGGACGTGATCGTCGTCGGCCTGATCGGTGAACGCGGCCGGGAGGTCAAGGAGTTCGTCGAGGACATCCTCGGCGCACAGGACCGCAGCCGCGCCGTGGTGGTGGCCGCGCCGGCCGATGCGCCGCCGCTGCTGCGCATGCAGGGTGCCGCCTACGCCACGGCCATCGCCGAGCATTTCCGCGACAAGGGCCAGCATGTGCTGCTGCTCATGGATTCGCTGACGCGCTATGCCATGGCCCAGCGCGAGATCGCGCTGGCCATTGGCGAGCCACCGGCCACCAAGGGCTATCCGCCGTCGTGCTTTGCCAAGCTGCCGGCCCTGGTCGAGCGCAGCGGCAACGGCCTCAACGGCGTGGGATCGATCACGGCCTTCTACACCGTGCTGTCCGAGGGCGACGACCAGCAGGACCCGATCGCCGATGCGGCACGCGCCATTCTGGACGGCCACGTCGTGCTGTCGCGGGCGCTGGCCGAGTCGGGCCACTACCCGGCCATCGACATCGAGCAATCGGCCTCGCGCGTGATGCACAACGTGGTCTCGCGCGAGCACTTCGAGCTGGCGCGGCGCTTTCGCGCTGTCTATTCGCGCTACCAGAAGGGCCGGGACCTGGTCCAGGTCGGCGCCTACATGGCGGGCTCGGACCCGCAGATGGACGAGGCGATACGGCTGCAGCCGGCCATGGCGGCCTTTCTGCAGCAAAGCATGTTCGAGTCGGCTTCCATGGACGAGAGCATCTCGGGCATGGCCGCCGCGCTCGGTGGTCAGTGATGCGGTGACGCGGCACTGAGATAACGCAACAGCGAACACAGGGAGGAAAACCCGGTATGTCGTCCTTGAATGCCTTGATGGTGGCCATCGATGCCGCGTCGCGCAAGCGTGACGAGGCGCGCCAGGCGGTGCAGGAGCGTCAGCGCTCGCAGCAGGCGGCGCAGGCGCAGATGGACCAGCTGCAGCACTACGTGCAGGAAATGCAGGCACGCTGGGGCGTGCAGCAGAACCAGTCCGTGCAGCCCGAAGTCATGTTCCACCAATACCAGTTCATGGACCGCCTGCAGCACGCCATCGGCCTGCAGACACGGGTGCTGGCCGACCTGGCCATCCGCCTGGAGGCCGCGCAAAAGGCCTTGATGGCCTGCGAGCTGCGGGTCAGCAGCCTGCGCAAGGTGGTCGAGGTGCGCCGCCGCGACCTGGCGCTGGGCCAGATGCGCCGCGAGCAAAAGGAAACCGACGAACGTGCGGCCATCCAGTTTTTCCGCCGCAGCTTCGGGCTGACATTCCAGGAGGCTTGACGCATGTCCACCAACCAGATCGAACAGCGCGCCGACGCGCGCAGCGCCATGCAGCGCACCATGGAGGGCGTGCGTTCCGCGCGCGCGGCGCAGCCGCCGTCCAATGAGCAGGCCGCAGGCTTTTCCTCGCTGCTGGCCGCCATGGATGGCATTGGCGGACTGCCGGACCTGGGCCAGGTCCTCGGCGATGAGGGGGCCGGCGCACTGGCCAGCCTCAAGGGTGCAATTCAGGGCAGCCTGAAGGATCCGGCTGACCTGTCCGGCCTGGCGCAGGGGCTGCTGCAGACGCAATTGCCGCTGCAGCCCCAGGCGGAGACGGCCGATATGGCCACTTCCGCGCAGGCCGATGCCATGCTGCTGGCCGCCAACGGCCAGGCGCCCTGGCTCAGCCTGGTCGGGCAGACCGCCCACCTCGATGGCAAGGGCGACCGCGACATGCTGCAGGGCGTGGCGGGCGACTGGTTGTCTGGCCGGGGCAGTGCCGCCATGCTGGCCTTGCGCCAGGAACAGGGCGTGGTGGCGCATGCCGCCTTCATGGCGCCGCAACCTGCAGCGGGCGATGCCGCAGGCGCGGCGCTGGCCGCGAACGCCAACACGGCGGCGCTGGCTGGCGCAGTGGATGCCGCTGCAGCCGGCACGCCCGCCGATACCGCTGCGCGCCAGGGCGCTCAGGCACAGACACAGGCGGCCGATGTGCTGGCCGCCGTGCAGTCCGACGCGGCGCTGACGGCCGCCGCAGCGCGCACGGCATCTGCAGCCCAGGCCACGCATGAGCACACACCCCAGGCACTGGCGCCCGGCGTGCGGCAGGACGCGGCCCTGGCGTCGGGCATTGCGCTCAACGGCATGGCGGCGGTGCGGCCCGCGGAATGGCGCGGCCTGTTCGAGCGGGCCCGCGAAGGTGGCACCGGCTCCGCAGAGTCTGCCGCCAACGGATTGCATGGGGTTGCAGCCGCCGTGGGCGCGGCCCACGCCGGCCAGTCCCTGGGACAGCAGGCCGCCGGACACAATGGCGCAGCCTTGGCCCAGCCCGATGCCCAGGCACAGCCGGGCAACTCCACCGAGCGCGAGCAGCAGGTGTCCGAGCAGGTGGCCTTCTGGGTGCACAACAAGAGCCAGAACGCCTCGCTGTCTGTCGAGCATGAGGGCAAGGCCATCCAGGTGCAGGTCAGCCTGCAGGGCAACGAGGCCCATGTGCGCTTTGGCGCCAGCGAATCGCAGGCGCGCGAATGGCTGGGCAACGGTGCCGACCAGCTGCGCGAGCTGCTGCAGGCCCAGGGCCTGCAACTGGCCGGCGTCAGCGTGGACGCGGGCGGCCAGTCCGGCAATGGCGAGGCGGGGGGCCGCCAGGGCGCGGATGCCCAGGCGCGCCAGGGCCGCGTGAGCGCCATGGTCGATGCCGCCGGCGTCACGGGCGGCAATGGTGCCGCACAGGCTGGTGGCCGCGCGGCGGCAGGCGGGGTGGATCTGTTCGTCTGATTCTTCCTGCGCTTCTTGCGGGGCGGCGCATGCGCCGTTTTCCGGGTTTTCAGAACAGGCCGGGTGGCGACAAGCTGCCCGGCCTGTGGCGTTTGGGGGCCATCAAGCCAGCGAGAAACCGGGGTTTCATGCGCTTATTCAGGCCATGGCCCGAGGTCCAATCGCCGAATAATTCCTGCCATGGGCCTGCTGCGTCATGGCGCCGCGCATGATGCGCGAGCGCGTGGCGGTCCCGCTCACCCAGAGGAATTCCAGTGTCTGCCACACCCAATGCCGCCAACAATGCAGCTCCCGCCCCGGCCAAGGGCAAGAAGCTGATCGTGCTGATCGTCATCATCGCCGTCCTGGCCATAGGCGCGGCCGCTGCCTTCATCCTGCTGTCCAAGCGGCACAGCAATGCCGATGAGGAGGAGGGCGGCTCCAGCAAGGCGGCCGTCACGGTTCCCACCTTCCTGCCGCTGGACAGCCTGGTGGTCAATCTGTCCGACCCGGGCGGCGACCGCTTCGTGCAGATCGGCATCACGCTGGAGCTGGCCGACGAGAAGACGGCCACTACGGTCAAGCAGTACCTGCCCAGCATCCGCAACGGCATCCTGATGCTGGTGTCCCAGCGCACGGCCGAGGAGTTGCTGGAGCGCGACGGCAAGGAACGCCTGGCTGCCGACGTGCTCAACGAAGTGTCCGCACCGCTGGGCTACGGCAACCAGGCCAAGGCCAAGAAGCGCAGCCGCGACGAGGATGCAGAGGACGAAGATGGCGAGCGCCGCCGCTCCCCTGGCAAGAACCCCGTGCGCCGCGTGCTGTTCTCCAGCTTCATCATCCAGTAACCGGGGAGGCAAGGCGCCATGAGCGATTCGTTTCTCTCCCAGGAAGAAGTCGATGCCCTTTTGGAGGGCGTGACCGGCGAGAGCCAGAAATCCACGACCGAGGAGGTCGAGGCGGGCATCATCCGCCAGTACGACATCTCCAGCCAGGAGCGCATCGTGCGCGGGCGCATGCCGACGATGGAGATCGTCAACGAGCGCTTTGCCCGCAACTTCCGCATCGGCCTGTTCAACTTCATCCGCCGCAGCCCCGAGGTGTCGGTGGGCACGGTGTCGGTGCAGCGCTACAGCGCCTTCCTGCGCGAGCTGGTGGTGCCCACCAACTTCAACATCGTCGCCATCCGCCCGCTGCGCGGCAGCGGCCTGGTGGTCTGCGATCCCTCGCTGGTGTTCGGCGTCATCGACACGCTGTACGGCGGCACGGGCCGGCTGCAGACGCGCATCGAAGGGCGGGATTTCTCGCACACCGAGCAGCGCGTGATCAACCGCCTGGTCAACGTGATCTGCGAGGAATACAAGAAGGCCTGGCACGGCATCTATCCGCTGGAGCTGGGCTACCAGCGCTCGGAGATGCAGCCGCAGTTCGCCAACATTGCCACCCCCAGCGAAATCGTCGTGTCCACGGCCTTCCAGCTGGAGATCGGTGACATCTCGGGCTCCATCCACATCTGCATGCCCTATGCGACGCTGGAGCCCATCCGTGATGTCCTGTACTCCTCCACGCAGGGCGACTCCATTGAAGTGGACCGCCGCTGGGTCAAGGTGCTCAAGCGCGAAATCCAGGCCGCCGAGGTGACCCTGGTGGCCGAACTGGCGCGCGCCGACGCCACGGTGGAGCAGCTGCTGGCCATGCGCCCCGGCGATTTCATCGAACTCGACCGCGAGCCGCTGATCCGCGCCTCCATCGGCGGCGTTCCGATTTTCGAGTGCCAGTACGGCACTCACAACGACAAGTATGCAATCCGTGTCGAGCACTGCCTGCGCGGTGCCGATGCTGGCTGGATGGGAGAAAACAATGGCAACTGAAGACACGCAAAAGCCCGCTGGCGACGATCCGTTCTCGGGATGGGCAGAGGCATTGGACGAGCAGCGCGAGCGCGACGCCAAGCTGGAGGCGGAACAGGGCGGCCCGCTGACGGGCGAGCCCGTGCGCCCCTACGCCGGTGGCGGCGACGTGCCGGTCAACGACATCAACATGGTGCTGGACATCCCGGTGCAGCTGTCGGTGGAACTGGGCCGCACCAAGGTGCCGATCAAGTACATCCTGCAGCTGGCCCAGGGCTCGGTGGTCGAACTCGACGCACTGGCCGGCGAGCCCATGGACGTGCTGGTCAACGGCTACCTGATCGCCCAGGGCGAGGTGGTGGTGGTCAACGACAAGTTCGGTATCCGCCTGACCGACGTGGTCACGCCGTCCGAGCGCCTGCGCCGGGTCAGCCGTGGCTGAGAGCGCCGGCATGGGCCCGCTGTGGCCGACCCTGCTCACGGTCGTGGCCCTGGTCACGGCCATGGCTGCTCTGCCCTGGCTGCTGCGCCGCTTTCAGCAGCGCACGGCTGCGCTGCGTGGCGCAGCCGGCCTGCAGTCGCGGGTGCTGGGCGCCGTGGGCGTGGGCCCGCAGCAGCGGGTGGTGACGGTGGAAGTGGGCGAGGGCGCGCAGACCGTGCGGCTGGTGCTGGGCGTCACGGCGCAAAGCATCCAGTGCCTGCATGTGCTGCAGGCCCCGGCCCCTGCTGATTTTTCGGCTGCGATGGCGCAAGCGCGCAGCCTGCCTGCGGACGGTGCGAATGTCTGAATATTCCTGCAAGCGCCCGGCGCGCACGCTGAGCCAGGCCGCCGGCGCCGCAGCGCTGGCGCTGTGCTGCGCCACGCCCCTGGCCTCCTGGGCGCAGGGCGCGCCCGCCAGCCTGCCGCTGGTCATCGGCCAGGGCAGCGGTGGCACCAGTTTTTCGGTGCCCATCCAGACCCTGCTGTTCTTCACGGCGCTGTCGTTCCTGCCGGCCATCCTTTTGATGATGACGGGCTTCACCCGCATCGTCATCGTGCTGTCGCTGATGCGCCAGGCGCTGGGCACGCAGTCGGCGCCGCCCAACCAGGTGATCATCGGCCTGTCGCTGTTCCTGACGCTGTTCGTCATGGGACCCACCCTGGACCGCGTGTACCAGGAGGCCTATGTGCCCTACACCACGAATGCCGCGACCTTCGAGCAGGCCATTGAAAAGGCCGAGGCGCCCATGCGCGACTTCATGCTCAAGCAGACGCGCCAGTCGGACTTTGCGCTGTTCGCGCGCCTGGCCAAGCTCGAAGCCGGCGTCACCGCAGAGACCGCGCCGCTGCGCGTGCTGGTGCCGGCCTTCGTGACCAGCGAGCTGAAGACGGCGTTCCAGATCGGCTTCATGATCTTCATCCCCTTCCTGGTCATCGACATGGTCGTGTCCTCGATCCTGATGTCGCTGGGCATGATGATGCTGTCGCCCGTGCTGGTGGCCCTGCCGTTCAAGCTCATGCTCTTCGTGCTGGCCGATGGCTGGAACCTGCTCATCGGATCGCTGGCGGCCAGCTTCGCCGTCTAGTCCCGTTTTATTGGAAATCCTTCCATGACCTCCCAATACGTGCTCACCTTCGGCCGCGAGGCACTGACCTTGCTGCTCATGATCTCCATGCCCGTGCTGGGCGTGGTGCTGGCCGTGGGCCTGGCCGTCAGTGTCTTCCAGGCGGTGACCCAGGTGCATGAGGCCACGCTGGCCTTCGTGCCCAAGCTCATCTCCGCCGTGCTGGTGTTTGCCATTGCCGGTCCGTGGATGCTGAGCACGCTGGTGGATTTCATCCGCCGCACCATAGAGACCATTCCGCAGGCGGTGGGCTGAGCCCTTCGCCGCGCGCAGGAAACGCCGCCGTGATCACCTTCAGCGAAGCCCAACTGGTGGCCTGGCTGTCGCCAGTTCTCTGGCCGTTTCTGCGCGTGCTGGCCATGTTTTCCGTGGCTCCCGTGTTCTCGCAGCGCGTCATTCCCATGCGGCTGAAGATCGGCCTGGCCTTCCTGGTCGCGGTGTGCGCGCAGCCCGTGCTGGGCGATCAGCCCGTGATCGGCATCAACTCGCCGCAGGCGCTGGGGACGCTGATACAGCAGGTCGGCGTGGGACTGGCCGTGGGCTTTGCCGTGCGCCTGGTGTTTGCCGCCGTGGAGGTGGCGGGCGAGGTGGTCGGCCTGCAGATGGGCCTGAACTTCGCCAGCTTCTTCGATCCCACGACCAATGCCCAGCTCAGCGCCGTGGCGCGCTTCATGGTCCAGATTTCCACGCTGCTGTTCATCGTCATCAACGGACACCTGCTGGTGCTGATGGCCGTGCTCAAGAGTTACGAGGCGTTTCCTGTGGACGGCAGCTTCCTGCAGGCCATCAACCAGATGCGGCTGCACGAGATGGGGGCGGCGGTCTTTGCCAGCGCCTTCTGGATCGCCCTGCCCATGGTCGCCATGCTGCTGTTCGTGAACCTGGTGCTGGGCATCATTTCGCGCGTGGCACCGCAGATGAACATCTATGCCGTGGGCTTCCCGGTCACGCTCACCGTGGGCCTGACGGGATTGATGGCCACGCTGCCGCTGCTCGAGCAGCCCCTGGTCGCCTTGCTGCAGCGCGGCATCGCGGTGTTTGGCACCTCAATGTAAGCAGTTGTGAAAAACAACAGATTTTCCGCTCTGCCGGCCGCAAAAGCCTCAGATCAGCTGGTTGTGGATGGCGTAGGCCGTGAGTTCGGCGTTGCTGCTCATCTGCAGTTTTTCCAGCACGCGCGCCCGGTAGACGCTGACGGTCTTGGGGCTGAGCATCAGCTCGGTGGCAATGTCGGTCAGCCGCTGCCCGGCCGCGATCTTGATCAGCGTCTGCAGCTCACGCTCGGACAGGCTTTCATGCGGCACCTGGGGTGCGGGCTGGGCCAGGCTGTCGGCCAGCATCTGGGCCACTTCGGACGTCAGGTACTTGCGGCCCGTGGCCACCGTGCGCACGGCCTCGATCAGCAGCATCGGATCGCCCGCCTTGTTGGCATATCCCTGGGCGCCCGCCTTGAGGCAGCGCAGCGCGTACTGGTCCTCGGGGTACATGGAGACCATGAGCACCTTGATCAGCGGATGGGTCTCGCGCACGCTGGCCAGGGCCTCCAGGCCGCTGCGGCCGGGCATGTTGATGTCCAGCAGCAGCACGTCGCAGGCGGCGGTGCGCAGCTGCTCACGCAGCTCGGCATAGCTGCCTGCTTCTGCGGTGACGCTGATGTCCACTGCCTCGGCCAGGGTGTCGCGGATGCCCCGGCGCAGCACCGCATGGTCGTCGCACAGCACCACGTGGATCAAAGTCGGCCTCCTGGAAAAAGGGTCACGCCGCCATGGCGTTCAGCATTCATTGCCCGGGATATTAGGGCAAGCGCCGCCATCGTCCAGCGGAATGGAGACGATGACCGAGGTTCCGCGTCCGGCTTGACTGCTGACATCCAGCCAGCCCCGAACGGTGCGCGCGCGCTCGCCCAGACCGCGCAGGCCGAAGGATTCGGGCTTGTCGCGGGCGCCGTCGGCCAGGCCCACGCCGTCGTCCGTCACCTCCAGCGTGAGAAAACCTTCGCGGTCCGAGAGATCGATGTCCACATGGCGCGCCTGGGCATATTTGCCGACGTTGGTCAGCGCCTCCTGGGCCGTGCGGTAGGCCACGACCTGGATGTCGGGCGCGATGTCCATGCTTTCGCGGCTGCTGCGCACACGGGTGGGCACGCCCGTGCGGCGCTCGAAATTCTCGGCCAGCCACTGGACGGCGGCCACCAGTCCCTGGTCCAGCACGGGCGGGCGCAGGTTCATCATGATGCGCTGGCTGGCGCCCAGCGCGTGCTCCAGCATCTCCAGCGCAGCCAGCGCATGCTCGCGCAGCCCGCCCTCGGGCGCATTGCGCGCGATCCAGGCCACGTCGAACTTCACCGAGGTCAGCGAGCCGCCGATGTCATCGTGGATCTCGCGGGCGATGCTGGCGCGCTCGCGCTCGGTGGAGGTCTGCAGGTGCTCGGTCAGGTCGGCCAGGCGCCGCTCGGACGCCGCCAGCTCGGCCGCCGCGCGCCGGCGTGCCAGGCGGGCCTCGTGCACTTCCAGCGCATGCGAGACCACATGGGGCAGGCGCGTGATGTGGTCCTTGAGCAGATAGTCGCTGATGCCTTCGCGCATCACATCCACGGCGGCCGACTCGCCGATGGCGCCGGACAGCAGCACGAAGGGCGGATGCCCGGGCTGGCGGCGAACCAGCTCCCAGGCATCCAGCGCCGTGAAGCCGGGCAGGTGGTAGTCGGCCAGGATGAGGTCGAATGCCTGGTTGTGCAGCGCAGCTGCGGCATCATCGAGCGTGTCGACCACGACAATCTCGCAGACCAGCCCGCCGCGCAGCAGGCTCAGCCGCGCCAGCGCCTGGTCGGCGGCGGAATCCTCGATGTGCAGTATGCGCAAGGGCTTGTGCGGTGGTCTGGCATCCCCGGGGGCGCTATCATGAGATACATTTTGGAACATAAATGCAAATGGTCGTGTACACCAAGGGATGCGCGGCATTCCCGTGAACGATTGACAAGGGTTGGCCGTGCTGCAAGGCACGGCGCACGTTGGGCTGAAACGCTGGTGGTGGAGTAACAATGCAGTCAATGCACAAGCCTTCGGGCGAGCCTGCCGTCCCCATGCCCGTCATGGTGGCCGCAGACCTGCAGGATGCCTTGCTGGTGGCGATGCGCGATCTGCAGCGCCTGGAAGGCCTTCTCAATCACGCAACGCAGAACCTGCTGGACCGTTTCGACGAGACCCATGGCCAGCTGGCCGGCGAGGCGCTAGCCGCCTTGCCCCAGCTCGATGCCGCCCGGTCCACGTTGAGGCTGGCGGTGACCGAGTTGCAGTTTCACGACATGTCCTCCCAACTGATCGCCCATATTACGAAGATTTTGCAAGGCTGCGCGTTCCAGTTGGCCGCAGCCACCATGGGTGTGGACGAGGGAGAGGACGATTCCCTGGGCCTGCCGGCGATACCCGACCGGCCCAATCCCGTCACGCAAAGCGAGATGGATGCCGGCTCGGTCGAACTGTTCTGACCGCTGACCATGCACCCATCCACCTTTTATTGCCCGTCTGTTGGAGCTATACATGCGATCGATTCTGGCTGTTGATGATTCCCCCTCGATGCGAAAGATGGTGGCGTTCACCCTCGCAGGAGCGGGATTTCGCGTCGTGGAGGCCGTGGACGGCGTGGATGCGCTCGAAAAGGCCCAGCTCGAACAAGTCGATCTGGTGCTGGCCGACCAGAACATGCCGCGCCTCGATGGCATCGGCCTGACGCGCAAGCTGCGCGAAAACCCGAAGTTCCAGAACACGCCCATTCTCATTCTCACCACCGAATCCAGCGACCAGATGAAGCAGGCCGGACGCGCTGCGGGCGCCACGGGCTGGCTGGTCAAGCCCTTCGATCCGAACCGTTTGATCGAAGTCATTCAGAAAGTAATGCGTTGAGCCGATAAGTACGGGCAACAGGAAACAGCAGGACCAAAGATGGCGGATCTACACCAGGATGGGGCAGGAGCGGGCGCAGACTTCGACCTGAGCCAGTTCTATCAAATCTTCTTCGAAGAAGCGGCCGAGAACCTCGACCAGATGGAGCAGATGCTGCTGAATCTGGATCTGTCGGCGGCCAACGACGAGGAGCTCAACGGCATTTTCCGTTGCGCGCACTCGATCAAGGGCGGCGCGGCCACCTTCGGCTTTGCCGATGTGACCGAGCTGACGCACCGCATGGAGTCGCTGCTCGACCGGCTGCGCCGGCACGAGATCACACCGATTCCGGAAATGGTCGACGTGCTGCTGGAGTCGGCCGATGCCAGCCGCAGCCTGCTGGCACGCCACCAGGCCGGCAACGAGGGCGAGGCCCTGTCCACCACGGATCTGGTGGCGCGCATCGAGATGCTGGCAGAAGGCCGCAGTGCCGTGCCTGCAACAGCCGCCCCGGCCGCTGCACCGGCACCGGCGCCTGCTCCCGTGGCAGCGCCGGTCGAGGCGCCCGCGCCTGCCGCGCCCGTATCGGGCGGCGCCGTCGGAACGGCACCCGCCAGTGGCGGCCGTTCGCTGCACATCCTGATCGGTCCGCTGGAGCGTCTGGAGATGGCCGAGGCCATCAAGGAACTGTTCCGCGACATTCCCGGCCTGGGCCGCATCGAGGACCTGGCCTGCGATCAGCCGCAAAGCCGCCTCTTTGCCGTGCAGACCTCGTCCACCGACGACGACCTGCTCGATCTGTTCGCCTTCCACGTGGCCAAGGAGCAGGTTCGCATCACGGCAGCCGATGAGGCGGCCGGGGCCGCTCCTGCAACCGAAGCGGTGCAGGTGGCCGAAGCCCCCGTCGCCGAAGAGCATGCCGCGCACGATCCCGACGCCGCCCTGGCCTCGGTCGCCATTCCGCCCGCCGAAGAGGCCTACGGCTTCTTCAACGGTGCACCTGGCATGCCCCAGGCCGACGGCGCGCTGGCCATCCAGCCGGCCGGTGCCGCGGCCAAGCCTGCTGCCAAGACGGCTGCCCAGGCGCAGCAGGCGCAGATGGAGTCGACCAGCATCCGTGTGTCGGTGGCCAAGGTCGATCAGCTCATCAACCTGGTGGGCGAGCTGGTCATCACCCAGGCCATGCTGGCGCAAAACAGCCACGGGCTGGATGCATCGGCCTACCAGCAACTGCTGGCGGGCCTGGCCGATCTGGACCGCAATACGCGCGACCTGCAGGAATCGGTGATGTCCATCCGCATGATTCCCATGTCCACCGTGTTCAGCCGCTTCCCGCGCATGCTGCGCGACCTGGCCGGCAAGCTGGGCAAGAAGATCGACCTGATCACTCTGGGCGAAGCCACCGAACTGGACAAGGGCCTGGTCGAGAAGATCACCGACCCGCTGACCCATCTGGTGCGCAACAGCGTGGACCACGGCATCGAAATGCCCGAGGAGCGCCTGGCCGCTGGCAAGTCCGAGCATGGCACGCTGACGTTGGCAGCCTCCCATCAGGGCGGCTCCATCGTCATCGAGGTGCGCGACGACGGCCGCGGCATGAACCGCGAGAAGATTCTCAAGAAGGCCCGCGAGCGCGGCATGGATGTCTCGGACAGCATGCCCGATCAGGATGTCTGGCAGCTGATCTTCGCGCCGGGCTTCTCCACGGCCGATGTGGTGACCGACGTGTCCGGGCGCGGCGTGGGCATGGACGTGGTCAAGCGCAACATCGCGGCGCTGGGCGGCTCGGTGGAGATCGAGTCCAACCAGGGCAAGGGCATGCGCGTGGCCGTTCGCCTGCCGCTGACCCTGGCCATCATGGACGGCATGTCGGTGGGCGTCAGCGACGAGGTCTACATCCTGCCGCTGTCCTCGGTGGTCGAGTCCTTCCTGGTCAAGGAAGAGGACGTCAACACCGTGGCCAACGGCACGCAACTGGTCAAGGTGCGTGACGAGTACATGCCCGTGTTCGCGCTGGAAAAGACCTTCCGTGTGCCGCGCAGCGACACCAGCCAGTCCAGCAACATCATGGTGGTGGTCGAGTCCGACGGCAGCCGCGTGGCCCTGCTGGTCGACGAGCTGCTGGGCCAGCACCAGGTGGTTGTCAAGAACCTGGAATCGAACTATCGCAAGGTGCCCAACGTTTCGGGCGCCACCATCCTGGGCGATGGCACGGTGGCGCTGATTCTGGACACGGGTGCGCTGGTGCGCCGCGCGCGCCACTGAATGGGACAGGGATACCTGACGACAAACGACGGAGCCGCAGGCAGAGCCTGCGCGCCGCCAAAAACCATGGCTTTCGCCACCACGGCGCGGGCCCGACAGTTGAGGAGCTGAGCAATGAGCGTGATCGCTAAGACTGCAGGCGTCGCCACCGGCGCGCGCGAGTACCTGACCTTCCGCCTGGACCAGGAGGAATACGGCATCGACATTCTGAAGGTGCAGGAAATCCGCGGCTACGAGCCGCCCACGCGCATCGCCAATGCGCCGGAGTTCATCAAGGGCGTGGTGAATCTGCGCGGCACCATCGTGCCCATCGTGGACATGCGCCTGAAGTTCAACTGCTCCCAGGTCGAATACAACAGCTTCACCGTCGTCATCATCCTGAACCTGCGCAACCGCGTGGTGGGCATCGTGGTGGACTCGGTCAGCGACGTGATGGAGCTGGCTCCCGAAGCCGTGCGCCCCGCGCCGGACATCGAAAGCGCCATCGACAGCGGCTGCATCCTGGGCCTGGGTTCGGTGGGCGAGCGCATGCTCATCCTGCTGGACATCGAAAAGCTCATGAACAACGTGGACATGGGCCTGGTCGCTTCGGCCGACTGAGACCCGTTCTTGCACTGAGCGCCCTCATGCGATCCGGTTCTTCCAATGCGGCACTGGCCGCGCGCCCCGTCGCCGACGACGGGGCAGCCAACGGGCCCCTGGCCCAGGGGCGCGAATTCGAATGGTCGTCGCGGGACTTCGCCCGCGTGCAGGCGCTGATCTACCAGCGTGCCGGCATCAGCCTGCACGATGGCAAGCACGCCATGGTCTACAGCCGCCTGTCGCGGCGCCTGCGCGAGACGGGCTACGACAGCTTTGCTACCTACCTGGACTGGCTGGAGTCCCAGTCCGATGGCGTGGAGTGGCAGGAGTTCGTGAACGCGCTGACCACCAATCTCACCGCGTTCTTTCGCGAGCAGCACCATTTCGAGATCTTTGCCCAGCATCTGCGCAGCAAGCCGGCCGGCACGGCCTGGAAGGTCTGGTGCAACGCGGCCTCGACCGGGGAAGAGCCTTACTCCATCGTCATGACGGCCCTGGAAGTGCTGGGCGCCACGCCCAGCTTCCAGTTGCAGGCCAGCGACATCGACTCGCGTGTGCTGGACACGGCGTCGGCCGGTGTCTATCGCGCCGAAAGCATCAAGGGCATGAGCGCCGAGCGCTTGCACCGCTTCTTCCTGCGGGGCAAGGCCGGCAATGCGGGCCTGGTGCGCGTCAAGCCCGAGCTGCGCCGCCTGGTGGAGTTTCTCAACGTCAATCTGATCCGTGACGATTGGCCGTTCCGCGATCCCTTCGACGTGGTCTTCTGCCGCAACGTGATGATCTACTTCGATGCGGCCACGCAGCGCCGCGTGCTGGAGCGCATCCACCGCGTCATGAAGCCCGGGGGCCTGCTGTTCGTCGGACATGCCGAGAACTTCAGCGACTCGCGCGATCTGTTCACGCTCAAGGGGAAGACGGTCTATGAGCGCCGCTGACGCAGGTCCTGCCGCACACAAGGGGGTCTTCCCATGATCGGAGACCGCTCCGCCTTCGCACCGCCCCCGCCGCCTTCGGAGCGCCGCCGCACGCCGCGCATCAACAGCTATACCGCTGCGGACTACCCGGCGCCGGGCGACCCGGTGCCGCGCTCCTCGCTGGAGCAGCTCAAGCGCCAGCAGCGCTACCCCGGCGAGGCGTCGTTCTTCTACTACGACCCGCATTTCCAGCACAACGCCGTCAAGGTGCTGCCGGGCGAATACTTCGTCTCCAACGAGGACGTGATCCTGGTCACCGTGCTGGGCTCGTGCATCTCGGCCTGCATCTGGGACCGCACCATGCGCGTGGGCGGCATGAACCATTTCATGCTGCCCGACGGCGACTCCGCCGATGCGTCGGGCCGCTACGGCTCGTACGCGATGGAATTGCTGATCAACGAAATGCTCAAGCTCGGTGCACGGCGCGAGTCTTTGCAGGCCAAGATCTTCGGCGGCGGCCAGGTGATGCACAACTTCACCACCATGAACGTGGGCGAACGCAATACCGCCTTCGTCACGCAGTACCTGCAGACCGAGCGCATCCCCATCGTCTCGGAGGATGTGCTGGACATCTACCCGCGCAAGGTGGTGTTCTTTCCCGCCAGCGGCAAGGCCATGGTCAAGCGCCTGGCACATGCCCATCCGGAAGAGCTGGTACAGCAGGAATTCACGCGCGGCAATGCAGCCGTCGTGGCACGCAATACGGCAGGCGGCTCGGTCGACCTGTTTTGAGGAAGGTTCAAAGGAATGGACAGGAAAATCAGGGTGATCGTGGTGGACGACTCTGCGCTGGTGCGCAGTCTGCTGTCCGAGATCATCAATCGCCAGCACGACATGGAATGCATCGGCTCGGCCAACGATCCGCTGATCGCACGCGAGATGATCCGCGAGATGAATCCCGACGTGATCACGCTCGATGTGGAAATGCCCCGCATGGATGGCATCGACTTCCTGGGCCGGCTCATGCGGCTGCGCCCCATGCCGGTGGTCATGATCTCCACGCTGACCGAGCGCGGCGCCGAGGTCACCATGCGCGCGCTGGAGCTGGGCGCCATCGACTTCGTGGCCAAGCCGCGCGTGGGCGTGTCCAACGGCCTGCAGGAGCTGGCCGCGCAGATCGTGGACAAGATCCGCGTTGCTGCCGTGGCCCAGGTCCGGCGCCTGCCGGTCGCTCCGCGCAGTGCGGCTCCCGCCACCGGCAGCGCGGTGGCGCCGGTCTCCGCCTCGGCTGGCATGAGCGCGCCGCGCCAGGCTGCACCGGCGTCGCTGCTGGGGCGGCTGTCCACGGAAAAGCTGATTGCCATCGGTGCCTCCACCGGCGGCACCGAGGCCATCCGTGAAGTGCTCACCCATCTGCCGGCCGACTGCCCGGCCATCGTCATCACCCAGCACATGCCGCCGGGCTTCACCACCAGCTTCGCGGCCCGGCTCAACAGCCTGTGCCAGATGACCGTGAAGGAAGCACAGCAGGGCGAGCGGCTGCTGCCCGGCCACGCCTACATCGCACCGGGCGGCAAGCATTTCTCCGTGCAGCGCAGCGGTGCCAACTATGTCGCCGTGGTGGATGACAGCCCGCCCGTGAATCGCCACAAACCTTCGGTCGAGGTGCTTTTCAAGTCGGTGGCGGCCTGTGCGGGCCGCAACGCCTACGGCATCATGCTCACCGGCATGGGTGCCGATGGCGCGGTCGCCATGCGTGAAATGCGCGATGCGGGCAGCTACAACTTCGTGCAGGACGAAGCCAGCTGCATCGTCTTCGGCATGCCGCGCGAGGCCATCGCCCATGGTGCGGCCGACGAGGTGCTGCCCCTCAACCAGATCGCCTCCGCCTTGCTGGGCAAGCTGCGCATAGGTTCGGACCAGGTTCACCACCGCATTTGAGTGCAACGGCCGGTCCTGGCGGCACCCATGAAAAAAGAGCGCCATGCGCTCTTTTTTTTCGTCCGAAGAAAGCTCACTCCGACAGTGCGCTCCAGCGCTCCAGCGCCTCCATCAGCTGCTCATCGATCTCGCCATCGCGCTGATGCAACTGAACGGCGCGGGAATTGTCGCTGGCATACAGCGAACCATCGGCCAAGGCTTCCCGAATGGACTTCTGCTCTGCCTCCAGCGCTGCAATGCTTTCGGGCAACTGATCGAGCTCACGCTGCTCCTTGTAGCTGAGCTTGCGCTTGGGCTTGCCGTCGCTGCGTGCCGCAACGGGCTTGGCCTCTTCCTTGGATGGCTTGGGCTGCGCGGCCTCGGCCAGATCGCGGCTGCGGCGGGACTGATCCAGCCAGTCCTGCACGCCGCCTTCATATTCGCGCCATTGGCCCGGGCCTTCCCAGGCGATGGTGCTGGTGACCACGTTGTCCAGGAAACTGCGGTCATGGCTGACCAGAAAAACGGTGCCGTCGTAGTTCTGCAGCAGGTCTTCCAGCATTTCCAGCGTCTCGATATCGAGATCGTTGGTCGGCTCGTCCAGCACCAGCACATTCGCGGGCCGGGCAAACAGCCGGGCCAGCAGCAGGCGGTTGCGCTCCCCGCCAGACAGCGAGCGAACGGGGGAATGGGCGCGCGCCGGAGAGAACAGGAAATCCGACAGATAGCTCTTCACGTGCTTCTTCTGGCTGCCGATCTCGATCCACTCGCTGCCGGGGCTGATGAAGTCCTCCAGCGTGGCATCCATGTCGATCTGGTGACGCATCTGGTCGAAGTACGCCACCTGCAGATTCGCCCCCAGCCTCACCTGGCCGCTGTCAGGTGCCAGTTCGCCCAGAATCATCTTGAGCAGCGTCGTCTTGCCTGCGCCGTTGGGTCCGATCAGGCCCACCTTGTCTCCGCGCAAAATGGTGGCGGTGAAGTGGGAGACGATGTTCTTGTCGCCAAAGGACTTGGCCACATCCGTCAGCTCGGCCACGATCTTGCCCTGGTAGCCGTCGCCTCGGCCCGACGCAATGTCCATCTTCACGCCTCCCAGCACCTCGCGGCGGGCAGCGCGGTTGGCCCGCAACTGCTCAAGCCGGCCGATGCGGCTCTGGCTGCGCGTGCGGCGGGCTTCCACGCCCTTGCGGATCCAGACCTCTTCCTGGGCCAGCAGCTTGTCGGCCTTGGCATTGATCACGGCCTCCTGGGCCAGCTGATCCTCCTTGGTCTGCTGGTACTGGACGAAATTGCCGGGATACGAGCGCAGCGTTCCACGATCCAGCTCCACGATGCGCGTGGAAACCCGGTCCAGGAAGGATCGATCGTGCGTAATGGTCACCACGCTGCCCTTGAAGTTCAGCAGCAACTCTTCCAGCCACTCGATGGCGTCAAGATCCAGGTGGTTGGTCGGCTCATCCAGCAGCAGTACATCAGGTCTCGCCACCAGGGCCTGGGCCAGTGCCACGCGCTTCTTCATCCCGCCGGACAGGGTGCCCACCACGGCTTCGGGATCCAGGTGCAGCCGCTGCAGAGTCTCCTCCACGCGCTGCTCCCAGTTCCAGGCGTCATAGGCCTCGATCTGGGACTGCAGCGCATCGAGATCCTCGCCCTCGGCACCAGCCAGGTAGCGGTCGCGCACGGCAATCACCTCGGCTATGCCGGCGGATGCCGACTCGAAGATTGTCTGCTCGGGCACAAGCACCGGCTCCTGCGCCACATAAGTAATGCGGATACCGGACTGCGTCTGGACCTGGCCGTCATCGGCCTTGGCCAGTCCGCCAAGAATCTTCAACAAAGAGGACTTCCCTGCGCCGTTGCGACCGATCAGGCCCACACGTTCGCCGCTCTCCAGGGAAAACTGGGCGTGGTCGAGAAGCGCCACATGCCCGAACGCCAGTTGGGCGTCTAACAAAGTAATCAATGCCATCGTGCGCGCATTATCTATGCGGGCCCGATTCCTGGCACAGGCGGCAAGGCCTCACGCCCGTAGCCTGCCCGCTAGGGCAGGCTACGGGCCGATGGCGAAGGGCGTGGTCTCGGTTGCTTTGGCAACTTGAAGGGAAGTTCACGAATTTCACGCCATCGGTAAAAACCCATGCTATAGTTCGATCCCTCGTCGCCACACTGCCTTGCAGACAGCGATGAGTCAGAAAGGTCTTGTAGACAGCGCGAAAAAACGTGCTACAATGCAAGGCTCTGCTGAAGAGGGCGATGCAGATCGCTGGTGTTGAAAAGATCGAAGAAATTTGATTGCAACGACGCTAAAAACTGTGCTAGAATTTAAG
>NZ_JBICKN010000022.1:0-4781 GCF_043104185.1 Delftia sp. WSY_22 | reverse complement strand
GCCAGTACGAGGGCGACAACAAGCCCAGCGTGGGCGCCAACCCCTACCTGCGCGGGCTCACGGGCATGCCCAACGGCATCATGGCCGGCTTCATCGACAACACCGTGGCGTTCTGCGAGCCCTATGTGCCCTACGCCTGGCCCGTGGACTACCAGGTCACGACCGAGTGGCCCATCGTGGGCATGGCCGTGTTCGACCAGACGCTGTTCGTGGGCACGGCCGGCAATCCGTACTTCGTGACGGGCGCGCACTCGGCGCAGATGTCGGCCATCAAGCTCGACAGCAACCAGTCCTGCAGCGCGCGCCGCTCCATCGTGCCCGTGCAGGGCGGCGTGCTCTATGCCTCGCCCGATGGCCTGTGCCTGGCCAGCCCGGGCGGCGTGCAGGTGGTGACGCGGCAGCTGATCGCGCGCCAGGACTGGCAGCGCATGCAGCCGGCCAGCATGTTCGCGGCCGAGCACGAGGGCGTCTACTACCTCTTCTACGCCGGGGCCGGTGGCGGCTGCCTGGCGTTCAGCGCGCAGGACGGGGCCAAGCTGGGCCATACCGACCTGGGCAGCGCGGGTGTGACGGCGGTTTGGGTGGACCGCTTCAACGACCTCATGTACGTGGCGCGCGGCCAGGACATCCTGGAATGCTTCACGGGCGATGCCCTGCGCACGGCGCGCTGGCGCACAGGCCTGGCCACCCAGGGCCAGCAGCTGCCGCTGGCCTGGGCCAAGGTCTACGGCCTGCAGGACGCCCAGCACCCGATCACGCTGCGCCTGTGGGGTGACCGCCAGCTGCAGCACACGGCCCAGTTCACCGACCTGCAGCCGCAGCGCCTGCCGCCCGGGCGCTGGCTGGAGCACCAGGTGGAGATCGAGGGCGCGGCCCGCGTCACCAGCGTGGTGCTGTGCTCGACCACGGAGGAGCTGCGCAGCGTATGACCAACCGCAAGAAGATCGACACGGGCGCGGCCCGCCTCCCGGCCCTGGCCCGGGTCAACGTCCAGGACAAGGCCCTTTCAAACTGGATGCAGGCCGTGACCGAGCACCTGGAAGTGCGCTCCGGCGCCCGGGGCAACGAGTTCGAGCGCGGCGTGACCCTGCGCGAGCTGCTGGACCTGCAGGGCTCGGTGCAGGGCGTCACCCAGCTGCTGGCCACCGACAAGACGCCGGGGGAGGGCGAGATCGTCATCGACCTGGGCGGCGGGCTGTCGGCCACGGTGGCCGTGGAGCGCTTCGTCCAATCCATCATCGAATCACGCCTGTTCAAGAGCCTGGCCAAGACCCTGGACGACCCCAGCCGCTTCGACCACCTGGCGCAGGAGATCCGCGACGAGCTGCTGCGCTCCATCGCCGACGAGGCCGCCAAGCGCGGCGCCGAGGTGCGCGAGCTGCAGACCGTGGTGCAGAGCAACGAGCGCAGCCTGGCCATGGCCGTGCGCGAGGTCACTGCCAGCCTGCGCAACGCCAGCGCAGGCCTGCGCGCCACACAGGCGGCGTTCGCGGACGGCCAGCGGGCCATGGCCACCAACGTGCTGCAGCTGCAGGCCTCCCTGGGCAACTACTACCAGGACGGCAAGCCGGGCCGCGCCATGCTGGAGCAGGAGATGACGGTGCTGGCCGGCTACAGCGAAGGCCTGCGCGCGCAGTACACGCTCAAGGTGCAGGCCGGCGGGGCCCTGGCCGGCTACGGCATCGCGGCCGAGGAGGTCAACGGCAAGACTTCCAGCGCCTTCATCATCATGGCGGACAAGTTCGCCATCGTCTCCCCCAGCTACAACGCCGGCCAGATGAGCACGCCGCGGCCCGAGGACGTGGTGTTCGGCGTCGATGGCGATGGCATATATCTGCAGCGCAACGTCTACCTCAAGGGAAACATGCGCATCGACGGTCTGGGCAAAAAGCTCGTGGACGGGCTGCGCGGCTCGGTGCAGCTGGCGGCCAGCGGCAGCTTCTGGAGCGATGCCACCGCGCGCCAGGCCGTCTGGCAGGCCCTGGGCAACAGCGGCAGTGCGCCCAACACCAACCACCTGATCGTGGGCGATGCCGTGACCATCAGCAACGGCGCCGGCTTCACGCAGACCCGGCACTGGATGGGCGCGGCCTGGGTGATCCCCGCCGCCGTGCTCAACGGCGATCTGCTGGTGGACGGCACCGTGGCGGCCCGCAAGGTGGACACGCGCGGGCTCACCGTGCGCGACAACGCCGGCAACGTCATCCTGGACGCCAACGGCCTGGACGCGCAATGGCTGCGCAATCTCAAGGCCGCCCAGGTCAATGGCCTGGGGCCGCTGGCCACCAAGGACAAGGCCCGCATCGGCGAGACCGTGGCGTTTCCGGACGGCACGACGATGAACACCAGCGACTTCATCAACCGGCTGCAGCGCATCACGTCCAACAACATCGGCGTGTTCATGGACACGGCTGCCATTGGTACGGCCTATATCGGGCAGGCGGCCGTGGGCACGCTCCAAATCAAGGGGGGCTCAGTCACCTCCATGGTCCAAGGTGAACAGGAGCCTGGTCGGATCATCTACATATCTCCTGGTGCCGAAATTGAACTGTGTCGATGCACCTTGCAGATGGCCGAAGGTGGCACAGGCGTAGCCATCATGGCATTTGCCAACGCCATGCCTCGAAATGGCGATGCAGGGCTGGGGTTGACCATATTCCGCGACAACTACGCAATGCGTTTCAGTGGGACTTCGATGCTTAATGGATTCCGGACAGCGGCCTATGTTGGCGCCTTTGAAAGCTGGCCACCTGCGGGCAATCTGACGTATAGATTGGTGGCCACTAACCTTGATGCAAACCGGGCCATAGAGGTCCATTTGTCGCACATCATGGCCACAGGGGGAAATCGGTGAACCACTACGTATTGATAGGTGCCGCCGGTGACATCCTTGGCCGGGGGAGTACCAACGCGCCGCTGGCGGCAGTGCCAACGCCGCCAGGCGGGCAAGTGGTGCGGCTGGGCGACGATCTTGTCGCGGGAGGGCCGCTGTTTTTTGATGGGCATCAAGTGCGCGTGGCGGCCCCAGCCCCTTCTCCGTTTCATGTGCTGTCGAATTCAGGCGCCTGGACGCTGAATGAAGCTGCGGCCTGGGAGACCGTGCGTGCAGACCGCGACCGGCGTATCGCCGCCTGTGACTGGCGTGTGACGCGGGCGCAAGAGGAGGGCCGGCGCATGGAGCCTGAGTGGATGGCCTACCGGCAGGCCCTGCGCGACATCACCAGCCAGACCGACCCTCTGGCCATCCTCTGGCCCACGCCGCCGGCCTGATGCGTGCCAAGCCTGCCACTGTGGCAAGCATGCTGGACTACGACACCTCCGCCATCTACACCTTCCTGCGCATGCGCATCCCTGGCCTGTTGAGCACAGAGGGCGCCGTGGGCATCGGCTGGAAGCGCGGCGGGGTGATGGTGGCCGGGGCCGTCTTCGAGCAGCACAACGGCCGCACCGTGTGGGCGCATGTCGCCATCGACGCGCCGCTATCGCGCCGCTTCCTGCGCGCGTTTCTTGACTACCCGTTCGCTGTGTGCGCGGTCGATGCGCTGCGCGGCTACGTGCTCGCTTCCAACACCAGGCTGCGTGCACTGGCCCGCCGGCTGGGCGCCGTGGAGGAAGCGGTGCTGGCAGGCGCTGCGCGCGACGGCGGCGATGTGGTGGTCTGCACCCTTTGGAGAGGAAACCTGAAACATGACACGCTGGCACAGCACTGAATTTGATTTCCTGCCCGAGCAGGCATTCCGACCTCGGCCCGGGGGCGGCATGACGTTGGAGGGTGGCGGCGCCTCGACCCCAGCACCCGATCCGCGGCTGGTGGAAGCGCAGGTGAAGAACCTGGGCATCCAGGACGACATGATCAAGCAGATCATCGGCAATGCGAACGAGATGGCGCCGCTGCAGAAGGAGCAGACGCAGTTCGCGTTGGACTCCTCCCGCACAGCGTGGGAGCAGTCTCAGGCCGACCGCGACTATGCGCTGGGACGCCGCGACAAGCTGACGGGCCTGCAGGACACCATGATCGAGGATGCGCGCACCTTCGATACGGAGGCCAAGCGCGAGGAGCTGGCGGGCCAGGCGGCTGCCGATGTCTCCACCGCCTACGAAAGCGCCAAACGCACGCAGGGCGCAGAGATGGCCCGCATGGGCATCAACCCCGCTGATGGAAAGTATGGTGCCGCGTCCAATGCGCTGGCCGCCGGTGAAGCGCTGGCCACAGCAACAGGCAAGAACTCGGCCCGAACCGCTGCGCGTGCGGAAGGGCGGGCGCTGACGGACCGGGCCTCGAATGCGCTGGCCGGCTATCCCGCCATGGGCATGCAGACGACGGCGGCCACGGCCGGCTACGGCGCCTCGGGCCAGAACATCGCCAATACCGGCCTGGCTGGCCTGAACTCTGGCTATGGCCAGGCGGCGGGCATGGCCGGCAACGCTGGCAACAGCGCAGCCAACATGTGGGGCCAGCAGTCCAACGCCTACCAGCAGGCGCAGGCCACCAGTGGCGCCGGAACGGGCGCCATCGTGGGCGCGGGCCTGTCTGCTGCGGCCATGTTCTTCTGATGCGGGCCGCAGACATTGCCGACAGCGTGGGCCAGGCGATTGCCGGCCGGCGCGCTGCGCTGCACTTCAGTGGGGGCAAGGACTCTCTGGCATGCCTGTACCTGCTGCGCCCCCTGGTGGAGCAGGGCCTGCCCGTCTACTGGCTGTCCACGGGCGACACCATCCCGGAAACACGCGCGGTCGTGGACCAGGTGCGCGCGTGGATTCCAGATTTGCGCACCGTGCAG
>NZ_JBICKN010000021.1:0-556 GCF_043104185.1 Delftia sp. WSY_22 | reverse complement strand
GGGTCGAGGCCGCCGTGCCCGGTGGCGCGGCCAACATCCAGGACATCTATCCGCTGGCGCCATTGCAGGAAGGCATTCTGTTCCACCACACGCTGCACCCGCAGGGCGACGCCTATGCCACGCCCACGCTGCTGGGCTTCGACACGCGCGAGCGGCTGCTGGGCTTTGTGCAACGGCTCAACCGGGTCATCGCACGCCACGACATCCTGCGCACGGCCGTGCTGTGGGAAGGGCTGGCCGAGCCCGTGCAGGTGGTCTGGCGGCAGGCACAGGTGCTGCTCGACTGGCTGGAGGAGAGCGAAGGTGAAGGGGAAGGAACGGATGTGGCCAGCCGGCTGCAGGCCGTGCTGGACCCGCGCGTGCAGCGCATCGATGTGCGCCGCGCGCCCATGATCCGCGCCGTGGCGGCGCAGGATGCGCCCAACGGGCGCTGGCTGCTGCAGCTGCTGACCCACCACCTGGTGCTGGACCACACGACGCTGGAACGCATCGTCGAGGAGATCGCGCTGATGGCCCAGGGCCGCGAGGCGGAGTTGCCCAGACCCCTGCCGTTCAG
>NZ_JBICKN010000020.1:0-103639 GCF_043104185.1 Delftia sp. WSY_22 | reverse complement strand
CAGCTGCCAAGCTTGGATCTGTTACCCATGTCCTTGTACTGATGTGTCACCTATGAGTGTGAGTCGTACCGTGCTCATTGCCATGGGTCGCGCAAGGGACAGGCTCCTCGGAGCGTGAGAGAGCTGTCCGGCTGCTGTCCTTATCCCCAGTGCTGTATGAATTTGTGTCACTTGTTTGGGGGGCATACAGGGCCATGGCGGCTACCTAGCATCCGGTTGACTGGAGCGCAAAAGGAGGACGGGCGATGACTGCGGTGCGGTCATTTCTTCAACGCCGCCGCTTGTTTGCACACCGATTCGAGGCCGAATCCGGCCTTTCACCATCAGGAGCCTTCGCCATGTCCGACCCTGCAAACTCAACGAATGCCTTCACTCCGTCTGCCGATATCTACAAGGGAATTTCCGTTCTCAGTTCAGAGGACTGGATCGGGCTGACGACGTTCTTCGAGTCTGCAGTCACCGACAACCCGACCACTACGGAGCTGATGCGCGCCATGCTGGGCATGCAGAAGCAGGATGATTTCAGGCCGGAGTTTTCCGAAGCGGTGGAGCTGTTCGTCACGCTCAAGGGTGTCGGCCAGAAGTTCAAGGCCGATGTGCAGGACAAGATGCTGACGCTGGCCGACGATGTCGTTCAGTACAACGATGTGGCGGCAACCACCTATGAACGGCTGATCGAGCTGGTGGACCGTTTCGATCTGGAGGGGGCGCCCACCCCATCGGCGGAGCCGGCGGTGGAAGCGAAATGGAAGGCCCTGGTCAAGGTTTGGGAAAGCGATACGCCCAGCGGGCGTTCGGAGCAGATCAAGCGCAATTTCAGCAGCGCGCTGGAGCAGTTGATTGAAGACGCCAATGCGCGTTCGGTACGTGCCTTCGCGCTGCAGAACTCCATTCTTGACAACGGCAACGGAATACTGATGCGCCTGAATGCCTGCAAGACCGCATTCAATGGACAAAAGCAGAAGTTCACGACCACTCTGGGCGCCGAGGGTGCTGCCAACCAGAAGCTGAAGGCCGCCGTGGAGAAGCTGGAGAACGACTTGAAGGCTCTGCGCCGCAAGGAAAAGGATGAAGTCATCGTGCTGTCCACGTCTCCGGCCTATCTGGCGATTCCGCTTTTCGGGCCGCTGATTCTGGCGGGGGTGGATATCGGTGTGGGTGCGGACCTTGCGGTCACGCGCAGGAAGATTGCCGAGAAGGTGGATGAGGTGAGAACCATCCAGGCCACGATGGCCACGAACGAGCGATTCATCGGCTACTACAACCGAAGCAATGATCGCTTTGACAGCATCAGCAAGAGCATCGAAGACCTGGGTCCCAAGCTCAAGACGCTGGGCGAGGCATGGCGCGCGATTTCTGCCGATCTGGGCAACCTACACAAGGTCTTGAGCACCACCGGACGCAAGTCCCTGCAAGGGGAAAACTGGTTCAGCCTGACGGTGGTGCTGGGCACGGCCAAGAAGGGCTGGGCGCGTGTCGCCGGACAGGCAGACCATTTCCGCCGCTTTGGCGGCACGCCGAAGAAGGCGCAGAGCGTGGACCAACTGGTGGAGCTTGCCAGCAAGAAGGCAGCCTGAGCGATCTGCTCCGGCCTTTGTCCAACCGCTGCACAGGTGCAGTGCCTTACCTGGAATCACCCGCCATGACTTCAGCAATGACTCCCGCGCTCACTGCCGCGATGACTCCCATTGAATTGCGCACCCTGATCGATCGCTACCGTGCCGAGGGCCTGGTGCCGCCAGGGCCGCTGGTCTGCAGCGGTGGCCGCGCGCCGGACGGCAGCTTCAATCCCTTCGGCACCGTGGCCGATCTGGTGGTGGACCTGAAGGTGTCGCTGGACGAGGCCGACGCGGCTGGCCTGCAGGCGCTGGACATCCATGCCGATACCGTGGTGGTGCCCGAGGGGTTCGACAGGCGGCTTGACGGCGCGGTGCGGCGGCTGACGGTGGTTGCCCGCCGCATTGTTTCCGAAGGCACGACGGTGCTGCGCATGCTGCATGACGAGGGCAACGAGCTCAGCAGGGTGCGCATTTTCGTGGAAGCCGTGGAGGGCCGGTTCACGCTGTACGGCGGCCCCACGCGCGACACCCCTTATGCGCTGGAGGAGGCTTGGGACACGGTGGCGCGGCCGCGGTTCAGCAATTTCCTGTGGCAGGACAACCGGGCTGTGGTGAAGCACACCCCCGTGCCGCCCGGCCTGCTGGAGCATGGCGAGCCGATGCACAGGGTGCTGGCCGCGCTGTTTGCCCTGAGCGCCGGCATGGCGGGCAGGCCCGGCCACAGCGAGGCCGAACTGGCGTTGTGCCATGAGGCGCTGGGCTGGATCACGCGCTGGTCAGGGGTCGAGTCCGGGTTTGGCGAGTTGATCCAGGCGGCGGGTTCGCTGCAGCGTCTGCTGCCGGTCATGGGCGTTGACGGGCTGGCCAAGCCGATTCCTGATCTGAGCGCCGGAAGCTACCTGTCGCTGGCCAAGGCCCGGCAGGAGGTGATGGCGGCCATGGAGGCCCACCTGCGCAGCCTGCGCGCCAGCGGCGAGCTGGCAGGTGCCGTGGGCAGCGTCGCGCAGGCGTTTGCCGACCGGGACACATTGGACCTCAAGACGCTGGAGGCACGTTGCACCGAGCTGGAGCAGCGGCTGATTCAGCAGATCGAGGCCCTTGACCGCGCCGCACGCACGGTGCGCCAGGAGGAGCTTGAAGCGGAACTTGCCGCCATGCGGCTGAAGCTGGCGAGCGACGTTGCCCAGATCGTGCGCACCGTGAAGATGAGCCTGGAAATCGCCTTTGGCGTCATCGCAGTCGCGGGCAGTGTGGCCGCCCTGTGCGTGGGCGTGCCGCCCGACCCGAAGGCGCTGACCGAGACCGGTCAGAAAGGCGTGCTCGGCCTGAAGGACTTGTACGGGCAGGCCAAGACGCTTGGCGGCAGCATAGACGGCCCGCTCAAGGCGCTGAAGGCCCTGGGCCAGTCGTTTGCCATTCCGCTGCAATGGGCCAGGCACAACTCCAGCACGCTCAAGAATCTGGTGGATCCCGCCAAGGGCGCATTGAATGCGGTGCTGCCGGTGATCCGCGGGCCGCTGGGCGGGCTGGATGTCGAGGGGATTTCCCGGGAGCTGGGCGACACCATGCGTGCACTTGCGCTCATGCCGGATGCCAATGAAGCCAAGGCCGCCTGGACGGTGCTGGAAAACGATGCAGTCAACCGGCTGGATCTGGTGCTTGCCACGGAAGGCACCGAGGCGGCCGTGCGCAACGCTGCCAACACCCTCAAGACACAGGTGCAGAAAGTGGCCGTCTATGGCCGCCTGCTGGCTGAGCAAAGCGCATCCAAGAATGCCATTGCCCGTGAGCTTGCCACGCTCAAGCTGGAGTACGTTGCGGTGATCGGCAAGCGCAAGCGCCTGCAGGCGCTGGAGCAGCAGGTGCTGACAGAGCTGGAGCGCAGCTCGCGGCTGCAGGGGGAAATCACCCTCAGGGCAGAAAGTGCGCGCCGCGGCTTCTTCGTGGACTGCTTCGGGGTCCGTGCCGCACAGGCCTACGAGACAGGCAAGCAGCCCGGCCACCGTCTGTCGATGCCGGGCACGGCCGCCGCCATGGCAGATGCACACGCCACCCTGCTGGCAGACCACGCCAGCGCGCAGGCGGCCAATGCCAGGACCCAAGGGGATCTGCGGCGGGAATTGCGGGTCACTGACGCCGCGCTGCTGCAGCAGCTGGCGCATGGGCAGCCCATCAGCCTGTCCATTGCCACCAGCCATCCGGCACTGGCCAGCTACCGCCGCATCCGCCTTTCGTCGGTGCAGGCCTGGCTGGAGTTTGCCGATGCCTCGGCCCAGCGCATCGATATCGACATGGTGACCGGCAGCGACTTTCACGACAGCACGGGCAACGGGGACGAGAGGCTTTTCTGCTCGCCCCTGAAGATCAACTTCACCTACGCCGGCGACCAGATCGAGTTCTCGCAGCATCTGGGAGATGTCTGCCCGACGCCGTTCACGACGTGGCTGATCGAAGTGCTGGAGCCCCGACAGATGCCGGCAGCGCCTCGGGCCCTGCGCCTGTTGATGGCCGGCACTGCCGCCAGATGAGCCGGCTTTTGTGGCTGCCCGCCGCTGCCACGGCGCTGTGCTGCGGTGGCGCCATGGCAGCGAGCTGCCGCGTCGAAGCCGAGCCGGCGCGTGAGCCAGTCGCAAGGCAGGTATGGACCGATATCGCCGAGTTCTCGTTCGTGACCGGGCTTGATCTGGACGATGCCAGCGGCCGCATGACGCTGGTAAGGAGCCTGGAGAGCATGCAGTCGTTCCCTTCGCTGAAGGCGGCATCGGCCGCTTGGGGCACGCTGCGTACCCGTATCGACGGGCTGGCCGATACGGTGCAAAAGCTGGGGCAGGCCGTCGGGCGTTTGCAGCAGCTGTGCGACCAGCTGGATGCCGTTTCGCTGGCTCCCGACGCACCGCTGGACGAGGCCCGATGGAATGCGGGTGTCGCAGCCGTCGAGACGGAGATGGATGCGGCTATTGCGGCGGCTGCACCCGTCGTGGCGCAGCTGGAAAGTCATGCCACGCTGCTTCGCGTGGCCGCCGCGCACCATGCCAGGCAGCCGCCACCGGCAAACGCGGTGGTCCGCCTTGGGCCCGCGCCCAGGCGATGGCAACGGAATTCAGCACCCTGGCATTGCGCTGGCGGGCCGTGGCCTCCGACCTTGCAAATGCTCGCCGCATCTTGCCGGTAAGGCCGGTGCGTGGTTCATCCGTGCCCTTGATCGCCATGACGGCCGCCATGCGGGAACTGGCACGGATCTCCGCCGAGGCACACGCACTCTCGGCCCAGCGGCTCAGCGATGCGGATTTTCGGCGCTACGAGACGGGCGACTACCTGTACGACCAATGCCCCATGCTCAAGGACCGCCAATGGGTCGGGCTGCAGAACCTGTATTGGAGCGAAAGGCGCAACGCGGTAGCGCTGCTGCAGGGCTCGGGGCTTGTGTCTCCCCCCGGGCTGTACAACTTCGAGCCATGGCAGATTTCCGTCCCGGCCATGATTCTGGGCGCCGACAGATGGAGGTTCATGCGCACCGGCAAGGGCTATTGGCTGGTCCAGAATGCGGCTTTCGGACCGGGCACCACGGCGCTCGATGTCACCAGCGTGGCCGGGAAACCGCATCTTGAGCTGAAGATGACGGCGTCGGCGGGAGACTCCCCACGCTTCAGCGGCCAGCAATGGCGCTGTGCGCCCAGTGACCTGCCGGGCCAGTTCCATCTCTACAACCGCTTCCTGTCGGATGCCATCGTGCTGGACACGGCCAATGACAATGGCATTGCAGTCATGCTGCCGGCCACCAGCCGCTCGTCTGGCCAGTATTGGCGTGTGATCGAGCGGTAAGAGGTACTTGGGGGCAGGACCCCCTTGATCTCAACCGCACTTGAGGTTGCATGCTCCAGGCTTCTCGTCGCCATGGCACTGCGCCATGGCCGGCGCAGACCCTGCAACCAAGAAGCATCCATGCCCCATCAAGATTCCCTCACGCTGGACGATCAGGTCCGGCCGACGACCACCGAGAGCGGGTCCATCCTGTCCTCCCCCTACCGCCTGACGACGATCGGCATCGTCTCGCTGGTGGCCTTGATTGCCTTTGAGGCCCTGGCCGTGGCCACCGCCATGCCAGCGGTGGCCCGCGCGCTCGATGGGGTGCCGCTGTATGCGGTTGCCTTTGGCGTGACCCTGGCCACCAGCGTGGTGGGCATGACGGTGGCCGGCGGCTGGTGCGACGCGCGCGGGCCGGCGGCGCCGCTGTGGTCTGGCATGGCGTGTTTTGTGGCGGGGTTGCTGCTGGCGGGCTTTGCGCCTTCCATGCCGGTGTTTCTGGCGGGGCGGCTGGTTCAGGGGCTGGGGGCCGGTGGCATGTCGGTGGCGCTGTACGTGCTGGTGGGCCGGCGGTATCCCGAGGCACTGCGGCGGCGCATTTTTGCGGCGTTTGCCACGGCCTGGGTGGTGCCCGCGCTGGTGGGGCCGGCGTTGAGCGGCCTGGTGGTGGAGCACCTGGGCTGGCGCTGGGTGTTCCTGGGCGTGCCCCTGCTGGCCTTGCCGGCCGGGGCGATGCTGCGCCCGGCGCTCCAAGGCCTGGGCGGCCATGGCCAGGGCATGCAGGGCGGTGTGCGGCGCGGGCTGTGGGCCCTGGGCGCGGCCACGGGCATCTGCCTTCTGTATGTGGGCGGGCAAAGGCAATCGGCGGGCGCCTTGGGTGCGGTGGCGGTGGCCGCGGCCTTGTCGCTGGTCTGCACCTGGAAGCTCTTGCCGGCCGGCACGCTGCGCGCCGGGCGCGGGCTGCCCAGCGTGATCGCCTTGCGCGGGCTGGTGTTTGCAGCGTTCTTCGGGGCCGAGGCGTTCCTGCCGCTGGTGCTGGCGCGCGAGCACGGGCTGTCAGCGCCCATGGCGGGGCTGGTGCTGAGCGCGGGTGCGCTGGGCTGGTGTTCGGCCTCCTGGTACCAGGGACACAGCCGCAACGGCTGGAGCCGCCACCGCTTCCTGCGTGTGGGCACCAGCGCGGTGCTGGCGGGCGTGCTGCTGACGGCATCCGTGGCCTGGCCGGCCGTGCCCGTGTGGATGGCGGTAGTGGGCTGGATCGTGTCGGGGCTGGGCATGGGCCTGCTGTCGGCAAGCCTGTCGGTGCTCACGCTGTCCATGTCCGCGCCCGGCGAGCAGGGCGCCAACAGCTCGGCCCTGCAGCTGTGCGAGGCCATTGCCGTGGCGGCCACCCTGGCCATTGGCGGATCGCTGTTCGCGGCCTTGCTGGAGACTTCGGCCCAGGCGGCCTATCTGGCGAATTTTGGGGTTGCGGCGGGGGCGGCGGTGCTGGCGGCGGTGATCGTGGGGCGAACGGATACGCGGCAGGTGTTTGTGGGGTGAGGAGGCCGGCTTTGCCATCACAAAGATCGCTGGATGAGTGTTTAAGCCTGGCTCTGTAGGACGTGCGCGCAGGGGCTGGCGCGCCCCGGGACCACGCCTTGCCCTGTGGCGCATGTGCTGTGATGGCGGCTTGTCCAACCAACGCACAGGAGAAACACATGTCCGAGAAAACCGCTTCCGTCCATTGGGAAGGTGCAGGCAAGACCGGCCAGGGCCGCATCAGCACGGAGACCGGCGCGCTCAAGGACCATCCCTACGGGTTCGGCAGCCGCTTCGGGGATGACCGCAAGGGAACGAATCCCGAGGAGATCGTGGGCGCCGCACATGCGGCGTGTTTCACGATGGCCTTTGCCTTTGCCTGCGAGAAGGCGGGCATCGCCACCGAGATGCTGGACACCACGGCCAAGGTCCGGCTTGCCAAGGATGGCGAGGGCTTCAAGATCGACCGCATCGCGCTCACGCTGCAGGCCAAGGTGCCTGGTATCGACGATGCGCAGTTCCAGAAGATCGCGCAGGAGGCCAAGTCCCAGTGCCCGCTGTCCAAGGCACTGGCAGGCGTGCCCGAGGTGACCCTGGTGGCCACGCTGCTGCATTGAGTCCGCACAGGCGCTTGTGCCGGGAGGTGGGGCGGGGCAGGTGAAGCACTCTGGCTTGCCGAGTGCTCAATCCTGGGCTGTGAAGCCTTTGCCGCAATCGCCGCAGATCAGGTTCAGCCCCGGCTTGCCCCAGACATTGACAGGCGCGGCGCAACCGCCGCACCGGTACTTGATGCGCAGGGACTTGTTGACGGGCTGCACGGTGGTCTCGCCGGTGGTGGAGCCCGGCACCGCCACCGAGGTGCCCACGGGCCGCACGGCTTCGGCCAGGGCGGGCACGGAGGACATGGGCGGCTGGGTGCCCTGCATGCCCTGGAGCTGCGTGGCCATGCTCCACTGGCCCGTGACCACATGCTCGATGGCCGGGAAGCGGTCGTACCAGCTCAGCTGGAAGCGCGTGGTCAGCAAGGCATCGCAGGCCGCCAGGAAGGGGCCGCCCGCCACGGCGTAGTCGGCCATCATGTCGCCCGTGCGCCGCCCGCCGGGCCGGCCCGTGGACGAGGGCATGAGGCCCAGCGATTCCAGCTTGTCCGCCCATTCCTCGTTGTGATAGCGCGCACGGCCCGGCTTGCCGAAGTGGTGCTGCCACAGGTGCGTCATCTCATGCACCAGGGTCTGCAGCGTCTCGATGATGGGCACCGCCGCGAAGTAGGCGGGGTTGAGCGCAATCTCGTCGGTGGTGCTGCCGTCCAGCGAGGCAAAGCGCGCGGCAGAGAAATAACCGCAGGTGCGTTTCTCGCGCTGCAGCGTGATCAGGCAGTGGGGCAGGGCATCGTCAAAAAGGCGCTGGTTGAAGTGCTCGTAGGCCTGCTGCAGTTCGGAATAGGTTTCGCGCGTGGGAGCGGAGCGGACGGGGGCGGCGGGCATTGATGGATTGTGCAATACAACCGTGTGAACATTGCCCCAAATCGACGTGGCAAGACCG
Organism: Delftia sp. WSY_22; assembly: GCF_043104185.1. Taxonomy (NCBI): domain Bacteria; kingdom Pseudomonadati; phylum Pseudomonadota; class Betaproteobacteria; order Burkholderiales; family Comamonadaceae; genus Delftia; species Delftia sp. WSY_22. The sequence goes on along the minus strand of NZ_JBICKN010000020.1, from coordinate 95,213 downwards.
GTATCGAAATTCAGAGCTGTCTGATTGAAAATAGCTATAAAGAATCAATAATTCATTTCCATGAAATTTATTGATCGACAGGGTGCCAGTTGCCAAATACCGGGACTGCTGTACGACGGAGTACTTTCCGCTGAGGATTGGCAGTCTGCGCTGGACGCCATGCGGCAGGCGCTGGGCGCGTCCGTTTTCCATTTCTTCACGCTGGGCAGCACTGGTGGCGGGGTGGTCGAGAGCGTGCACAACCACGACCTGGCGGGCATCGATGCCGATAAATTGCGTGAATACGAAACCCACTACGTTGGCGAGGACCTGCGCATGTCCGTCGTGGCGAGCCTGCCCCAGGGCCAGTTCATGCTCGACCATGAGCACTTCAGCGCATGGGAGATGTCGCGCAATGCGGTCTACGTCGATGTGCTGGCGCCCCACGGACTTCGCAACACGCTGGGTGTCAAGGTGCGCGACGAAGGGGGGACGCAGGACTTCCTGGGTTTCATGCGTCCTACGGATCGTGGAATCTATGGCGCACAGGAGCGGGTCTTCATGCAGCAGTGGATGCCCGATCTGGCGCGTGCCGCCCGCCTGCGCATGCACATGGGAGGACTGGCGCGGCAGGCGGCTTTGGGATTCACAGCCCTGGACAACTTGCCGCAAGGCATTGCACTTGTGGATTCAAATTGCCGCATCCACTACTGCAACCCCTCGGCCGACTGCCTGCTGGCAGCTTTTTGCGAAGCCTTGTCTGTGCGCCACGGCCTGCTGCGCTGCGTTGACGGGCAGGCCCAGGCGCAACTGCTGCATCTTGTGGCCCAGGCTTGCGGCCATCATGCACAGGGCCTGGCCGGGGCGCTGTGCCTGACGGCAGGCTCTGCGTTGCGGTTGATGGTGACGGTCCTGCCGCTCAAGCCCAGCCATGCCGCTGCGTTCCGCCAGCGGCCCATGGCTTTGCTGGTAATGGCGGATGCCGGTACGCCATTTTCTGGCCCGAGTCCCGGACTCGTGCAGGAAGCGCTGGGTTTGTCGCCCTCGGAAGCGCGTCTGGCGGTGCTGCTTGCCACGGGCAGGACCGTCAAGGACTACGCCCGGATAGAGGGGTGCAGCTGGCATACGGCGCGCACCCACATGAAGAACCTGATGCGCAAGACAGGTTGCCACCGGCAGGTGGAATTGGTGGGGCTGCTGCAATCCCTGCAGCCGAGGTGAGTCCGTGCAACAACGCATTGATGCCATCGCCGGTCAGCTGTATGAGGGGGTGCTCGCTACCCAGGCCTGGAGCGAGGCGCTCGCGGGAATGTGCGCGCAATTGCAGGCGGGCGTCTTTCACTATTTCACGCTGAATGCTGGCGAGGCAGCCGTTCCGCAAAGCGCAAGCAATCTGGAAAGCTTCGGTCTGCATCACGGCTTGATGCAGGAGTACGAGACACACCACGCGCACAACGACCTGCGGATGGCAACCGTGCAGCGGCTGCCCGTGGCCCAGGTCATGCTGGACCATGAGCACATCAGTGCCAGGCAGGCGTCACAGAATAGCGTCTATACGGATTGGCTGGTTCCGCTGGGACTGCGGCATACCGCCGCTGCCACCGTTCGCGTGGAAGGCAATGCGCGTGATTTCATCAGTTTCATGCGCCCCAGGGATGCCGGCGTCTATGGTGCACAGGACAAGGCATTCCTAGAGCATTTGATGCCGCACATCGAGCGGGCCGGCCGCTTGCGCGCGCGCATGGGCCAGCTATGCGGCCAGGCAGCATGGGGACTCGCGGCACTGGATGCGCTGGCGCAGGCACTGCTCGTCGTGGATGCTCGGTGCCGGCTGCAGCATTCCAATCCGGCGGCAGAGCGCCTGCTCGCAACATTCGGCACGTTGCAATGTGTGCACGGCGGGCTGCGATGCACATCGGGCGAGGCGCATGCACGCTTGCAAGGCTTGGTCTCCGCCGCTTGCGCCAATCCCGCAAAGGCGGCTGCCTTGGTGCTCCAAGGCAGCCGGCCCAGCCAGTCCCGGCTCAGGCTGACTGCGTTGCCTCTGGCGGCCAACCATGCGTTTGCCGCGCCGTGGCAACAGCCCCTGGCCCTGATCTTTCTGACGTTGCCCGGCTCCATGGTTTTGCAGAATCAAGGCCTGGTGGGCGAGATGCTGGGCCTGTCACCCAGCGAGACCCGCCTTCTGTTGCTTCTGGCAGGCGGAAAGACCGTGAAGGACTATGCCTTGATGGAAGGATGCAGTTGGCATACGGCGCGCACCCACATGAAGAACCTGATGCGCAAGACGGGCTGCCATCGGCAGGTGGAATTGGTGCAACTGCTGCAGGGGTGGGGAATGGTGTGAACAGTCCCTGCCCATCGCGCAGCGCCTTGCGGGCTGGGCGATGGATTGGGCGCTGGTCACGCAGCCCTTGCTTCAGGGGGTGTATTGCAGGTTGTAGTACATCTCCCTGCCGTTGCGGTCAGCGTAGACGAGGAGGAACTCGGCATAGTTCGTGGCCGATGCACCGTCCGGCTTGCCTCCAAAAGGTATGGTGGCCGAGGTGGCTCCTTTGGGCACAGGCACGGTCAGGTTGGACGTGCGTACCGTGGGCAGGCCGGAGGCAGACCCCGCCGCAGCGCCCTGCCGGTAGGAACTGAGTACTGAAAGTGCTATGGGCATGCTGCCCGCTGGCGGTTGCGCAGCCGACCAGACAACCTGCGCGCTGCCGCCGCCGGCCTTGAAGCCGGCCACGATCTCGCCCTCTGAGGGCGAGATGGTGTTGAACTGGGGATAGGCATTGACAGGTATCTGCGCAAACGGATAAGACCCGCTCTTCAGCGTGACCTGATAGGTGGCGATGGGTGTTTTGCCTTGCTGTCCGTTGACGGCTTTCCAGCCATCGTCGGCATGGATATCGAAGCGCACCTCGGTTCCCGCTGCCAGGCCCAGCGCTGCGAAACGGTTGTCACCGTCTGCCATGGCGGCAGCATCGAACCCGCTGCGCACGGTGGAGCCCCACGAGTCGTTGGCCACACCCAGTTGCGCGTTGGTGCAATCTGCCGTGCCGGCGTTGGCCACGTCGTTGCTGGCGTTCGATCGACACTGCCGGAAGTTGTTGGTGTCCGCATAGCTGGCGTTGCCCCGCACGCCTTGCATTTCGGGTGCATCGCGCATGATGCGTGGCGACAGCAGCTTGAGCGAGTTGCGCGCGCCGCCTGCTTTCGCCGACGGCCAACTGACAATGGCGTAAGTTGCCAGCCGAGCAGGATCGGAAATGCCAAACTGCACCTCGCGCCGCAAGTGGAACGGACTGGAGGACGGTTCGCCGTCGGACAGCTGGCGTATCACATTGGCGCGGTTGCGCGACACCAGTCCCACGCTTACCACGCGCTGATTGCCCAGGCTGCGCATCTCGGCTGCATTGCGGGGAGTGGCGCAGGTGCCGCTGCTGCTTCCTGCGATCAGCGTTTCACGCTGGTCCCTTGTGCTGGTCCCGTCCGTGAATTTTTCGTCGTAGCTGATATCCACCTCATGCCGTGCGGATCCGTCGGCATTGGTGGCTTTGCGCTCTGCCAGGATTTGCAGATTTTCGAAGCTCCGCCCAATCTGGTAGGCATTGGAGGCCTGGACCTGGGTCTGGTTTTCATCCCAATGGGTGATCAGGCGCTCCTTGCTGCTGCCGTTGCCCAGGTAGCAGTCGTCGAGGTGCGCAAAGCGCTCGGTGCCTTTGGCGGGCAACTGGGTGGCGGTCAGAGCCTGTCTGGTATCCATGTACTTCTGCACCAACTCCTGGGTCGTTTGTGTTGGTGGTGCAACCGGGGGCGTCACTTCGTTGTCTCCGCCACCGCCACTGCCACCTCCGCAAGCCGTAAGCGCGAGCACGGCACCGGCGATGAGGGTGGGGCGCAATTTGGGGGTCTGCTTGGTCATTGGGTATCTGCCTTTCAAACGATTGGGAATGGGCGGCGCAAGGATTCGATGGTTTCCCTCATCCGCCTAGACAGCAGTCTTCCCAGCCATGGTGCGCAAGGCCATACCGCATTTGCGGGATGGCTTCGGCACCGGCTCTGGGATGAAATATTTTTTGAGCGGAGTTTTCAGGAGCTGCAGGCACTATTCGCTTTATTTTGCGATTGGCCCTTTGTAAACATCAAAGCTCGCAGGACTGTTGCAGCACCCAGGAGTTTATCGAACGAATTTTTTATTGAGCTGGTCAATATGCGGTCATATCCTCTTCCAGGATGCGAAAACTAATTGACGATGGTGAGTGATCCATAGGAGCCCTGGCCGCCACGCACGCTATAGAGCTGCGTGCGTCCCGCGCCTGTGGCCCCGCTTACCGTCACTTCCCCTGTATTTCGATCCGCATAGGAGCACGCTCCCTTGTTGCCGCTGCCATTGATGGCCCGTATGCCAAGATAGCTGACTCCTGAGCTGACGGGCACCTCAAAACAACTTGGCTGGTTGAAAAGTTCGGAACGAGCAACTTCCCTTTCATTCAATGTGATGGCTAGAATATCTCCATCCTCGCATTCATTGTCTTTCATGCAGACATCGATATATTTTTGGCCTGCCATATTTGTATTTGCGCTGAAATTCCCCCAATCTGCCAATTGCTGATTGATGGCGTCAGAAACGAACTGGTCCCAGGAAATGGTTTCGTAAGGTGATATCCGATAGCTGCATGACCGGTTGTCCTCGATTTCCTTGTTGACAGTCGTTTTCTTGTCGGGTGTGCCACTATCCCAACGGATGGACTTGAACAGGTATTTGTCAATTTCTCTTTGCAATTCGGCCGGTGCCACGCGTGGTGGACTATCAATGCAGATCATGCGCTGATCGCCCATGATAGGACCGGTGAGCTTGACACGCTTGCCACCATCTCCTGTGGCGACTGCGATGGCATCCAAGACTTCCTCTGCACCACTGCACCCTGTCATCAAGACCGCGATGGGACACGCGATCAAGGAAAAGACAAGCTGACGCGTCCACTGGTTTCTTGTTGAGTTCCATTCCATTTTGATTCCCTTCAGTTGATGTGAAAAATAACACCCACGGGAAGGAATAATGAATTGTTTGTCCCAGTGAAAATATACCGCAGATGCGGTATTGATCTTCAGGACGCAGCAAGCATTGCAGTAGAAGTACTGCCAGATTTCTGAAATGGAAAAAGAAACTATTCTTTGCTTTCCTGCACCCTCAACGCCTGCCCAATCGCATAGAACTGCCCACCCGCCACGTAGTGCAGGCTGCGCAGCGCGGGGTCGGCGTCCTCGAAGTGCCAGTGGCCGTTGCGGAACACGCGGGTGTCGGACCACGCGCCCACGATCTCGCCGATGAACAGGTCGTAGGCCTGCTGGTTGTGGGGCTCGGGGATCAGCCTGCAGGCCAGCCAGCCGGCGCAGCCGTCCACGAAGGGCAGGTCGAACCCGTCCATGCCGAACAGCTGAACGCCGCTGGTGGCGAGCTTGCCGGCATCGGTGGACAGGCTAAGCGTGCCGACCTGGTGCGTGAGCTGCAACTGGGCGGCCGTAGGCACCTGGATCACGAACATGCCGCTGTGCTCGACCAGGGCGCGCGTGGCCGTGGCCTTGTCAAGCACCACGGTGAGCTTCGGGGGCGCAAAGTCCAGCGCGCAGCACCAGGCTGCGGCCATGACGTTGTCCACGCCGCCGTGGCGTGCCGAGACCAGGACGGTGGGGCCGTGGTTGATCAGTCGGTAGGACTTGGCGAGATCGACCGGGGCGATATGCGGGTTCATGCAAGGGTTCCTGAAGGGTTCTGTTTTTGCGCGTGCAGGCGCCGGGCTCATTCGGCCAGCGCCTCGGAACCCACGATATGGACACCGGGCCTGGCGTTGACAGCTGCCTCTATCAAGGCATGGGCGATGCGGTGTGCGGGGTTGAGCCGCCAGCGCCGGGGCAGCAGCGGGCCCAGGGCGCCAAGAAGGCTGACCATGAAGCGCTCGCCCGCCCGGTGCTCGGTGCGCGGGCCGCTGATCAGGCCGGGGCGCACGAAGGTGAGCGATGCGAAGCCTTGGCTTTGCAGGTCGCGCTCCAGCTCGCCCTTGACGCGGTTGTAGAAGATGCGCGAGCCGGCGTCGGCGCCCATGGCCGAGTTCAGCACATAGGTGGGCGTGCCGTGCCGATGGGCCAGGCGGGCGGCCAGCAGCGGGTAGTCATGGTCCACGCGCCGAAAAGCCGGCTGGCTGCCGGCTGTCTTGATGGTGGTGCCCAGGGTGCAGACCAGGGCATCGGCCCGCCACCAGTCGGCGCCTTCGGGCAGGTGCTCGAAATCGACGATGGGGGCGAGCAGCCTGGGATGCGCCGGCAGCGCCCGGCGTACCGGGGCCACGACACGGGTGATGCGGCTGTCGGCCAGGGCCTGTTGCAGCACCTGGCTGCCCACCAGCCCCGTGGCGCCTACGATCAGCAGTTGCATGGCTTGGTCTTTCGATGGGGACACGGATCAGCCAGTGTGCCGTAGATGGCGTGGCGCATAAAACTGGTGCAGCCCAAGGCAAGGGACACCGAGGAAGGGCCTACGCCGGCCGCGCCGCCCCGTACCGAGGGTGTCGCCGGCTGCCCGGACGCCCCCTCCCGCGAAGCGAGAGGGGGCGCCGTGCAACGGGGGAAGCGGCGTAAGCCGCTCAGGGGGAGTTACGCCAATGCAGGCCAGTCGATGTAGCCCTGGGCGCCGCCGCCGTAGTAGGCCTCGTGCGGGGCCACGGCCAGCTCCTTGCCGTGGCGCAGGCGGGCCACCAGATCGGGGTTGGCGATGAAGGGGCGGCCGATGGCCACGGTATCGACCAAGCCCTTGGCGCGGCGGTCCATGGCCAGTTCCAGGTCATAGCCGTTGTTGCCCATGTAGGCGCCGTCAAAGAGCTTGCGCAGCGCGTCCAGGTCCACGCCGGGCGGCAGTTCGCGCGAGCCGCCGGTGGCGCCTTCCACGACGTGCAGGTAGGCCAGGCCGAAGCGGTTGAGCTGGGGGATGAGGTAGCTGTAGAGGGCCATCACGTCGCTGTCCAGCGGCGTGTTGCCGGCGTTGGGCGTGACGGGCGACAGGCGGATGCCCACGCGGTCGGCGCCCCAGACCTTGGCCACGGTGTCGGTGACTTCCAGCGTCAGGCGGGCGCGGTTTTCGATGCTGCCGCCATAGGCGTCGGTGCGGTGGTTGGTGGAGTCGCGCAGGAACTGGTCGAGCAGGTAGCCGTTGGCCGAGTGCACTTCCACGCCGTCAAAGCCTGCACGCTTGGCGCATTCGGCCGCATGGCGGTATTGCTCGACGATGCCGGGGATTTCGCTGGTTTCCAGGGCGCGGGGCATGGACACCTCGGCCACGCCGTTGGGCGTGAAGGTGACGCCTTCGGCCTTGATGGCAGAGGGGGCGACAGGGGCCACGCCACCGGGCTGCAGGTCCACGTGCGAGTAGCGGCCCACGTGCCACAGCTGGGCCACGATCTTGCCGCCGGCCGCATGTACGGCGTCGGTGACCTTCTTCCAGCCGGCGACCTGCTCCTCGGTCCAGATGCCGGGGGTCAGGTTGTAGCCGCGGCCCTGGGCCGAGATGTTGACGGCTTCGCTGATCAACAGGCCTGCGCTGGCACGCTGGGCGTAGTAGGTGGCGTGCAGTTCGGTGGGCACGCCGTCGTCGCCGGCGCGGCTGCGGGTCAGCGGGGCCATGACGAAGCGGTTGGCGAGCGACAGGCCGCCCAGTTGGGTGGGAGAGAACAGATCGGTGTGAAGGCTGTGGTCGGTCATGGTGTGCAGTGGTGGTGGTTGAACAAAAAGGAAGAGGGATGGGTAAGAGGTGAAGGGTTTGAAGTTGACCAGTCGTCTACAAACAAGACAAATAAAAAGCAGCGGCCAGGCCTGCTCAGCCCAGCAGCCGCTTCGTGGAAACAAGGGCTGCGGCAAAGGGCTCCTCATGCCGGCCCAGCTTGGACAGCAGGGAGGCACCCAGCCACAGCTGGTACAGCGATTCGGCCAGCGTGGGGGCATCCATGGTGGAGGTGATGGAGCCGTCGGCCTGGCCTGCGCGCACGCAGTCGGTCAGGCGGGTGATGATGGCGTCGGTGCCGGTGCGCAGCACCGAGCGCATGTCGTCGGACAGGTCGCAGACCTCGGGGCCCAGCTTGACCACCAGGCACTGGCCTCCTGCATGGGCCGAGCATTGTTTCTGTGTCCAATGGCGGAAGTAGGTCATCAGCCGGGAGATGGCCGGATCGGGCGTCTCCATGAGCGCATCGATCTTGGCCAGGTACTCGTCGAAGTACTCCTGCAGCAGGGCCTGGCCGAACTCTTCCTTGGACTTGAAGTAGTAGTAGAAGGAGCCCTTGGGCACGCCCGCGGCCGCGACGACCTCGGCCAGGCCGACGGCCGTGTAGCCTTTCTGGGTCATCAACGCCTTGGCCACATCAAGGATGTGCTGGCGTGTTTCCTGTGCGGGTTTCTTCATGGGATCGAAGTCTAACGAAAAACCGACCAGTCGTCTACAAACTTTGTTCCAGCGTCACTCCGGCGGTCGCAACGCCTGTGCCGTCGGGCAAGTCACCCGGCCGGATGATGCGCGCAAGGCCCATCCTGTCGCTCAGAAAGTCGATCAAGGCCCGGGCGGCGCCGGACTGGAAGCGGTTGGGCATGTACAGCATGAACATGCGGCCCTGGTTGATGCTGAATTCGTAGTCCTGCATGGCCAGCACGACGCGGCCATCTTCCACCTGGCGGCGCACCATGTAGTCGGGCACCAGCCCCACGCCCAGGCCGCCGGTGATGCAGTCGCACAGGAAAGGGTAGCTGCGCGACATCAGCGTGGGCGTGATGTCCAGCTCCTCCAGCGGCTGGCCGTTCCGCGCAATCTGCAGGCGCACCTTGCCGCTTTCGCCGCCCGATGTGATGAGCGGCGTGCGCGACAGCTCGGACGGGGTCTCCGGCAGGCGGTGGCTGCGCAGCCAGTCGCTGGAGGCGCACAGGCTGTAGCGCACCGGCCCCATGTCGCGCGCCACCAGCATGGGCGGCGGGTCGGACATGACGCGGATCGCGATGTCCACGCTGTCCTTGAGCAGGTTGTCGATGAAGTTCTCCAGGCGGATGTCCAGCACCACCTGCGGATGGGCGCGCTTGAACTCGATCAGCCACGGCGCCATGACCAGGTGGCCGTAGCCGGTGGGCACGCTCAGCCCGATCTTTCCCGAGATGTCGTCCGTGCTGCTTTGGGCCAGTTCGCGCACCAGCTCGGTCTCGTTGAGGATGTTGCGCGCATGGCGGTAGATGCGCTGGCCGACCTCGGTGGCCTCCACGCCCTGGGGCGTTCTGCGCAGCAGCGATGCGCCCAGGGACTTCTCCAGCCGGGCCAGGTGGTAGCTCACGTTGGCCCGCGACATGTTCAAGAACTTTGCCGCCTGGCTCAGGTTTCCGTGTTCGATGATCTGGACAAGGATGTTGAATGCCAGGAGATCCATGCGCTGCAGTCCAAGGGGGGTGTCAATATTGTTTGACATGATGTCAACCGCCGCCGCCATTGTCAAAGAGGGTGCGCTGGGCAGAATGGGCCAGCCAGAACACATAAGCATTCAAGGAGACAAGATGGCAGGCATCACAAAAAGACAGGCGCTGGCCAAGGGCATGGCGCTGGGCGCCATCGGCGTGGCTGCGTTCGCATCGCTGTGCGGCGCGGCGCAGGCCAATACCGATACCGGGGCCTGGCCCGACAGGCCGATTCGCCTGGTCGTTCCCTTCCCGCCGGGCGGACCCACCGATGGCGCGGCGCGCGTCTACGCCGAGGCGCTGGCGCGCCAGCTGGGCCAGCCCGTGGTGATAGAGAACAAGCCCGGCGCATCGGGCGCGGTGGCGGCAGGCCAGTTCCGCACGGCAGCGCCTGACGGCTATACGCTGATGATGATGGTCACGCCCACCATCATGGCGCCGCATTTCTTCAAGAACGTCAAGTTCCACCCGGCCACGGATTTCGCCCCGGTCACCAAGATCTATGACTTGCCCAATGTGATTGCGGTCAATGCGCAGTCCTTGCCCAAGGTGACGGACCTCAAATCGCTGTTCCAGTACGCCAAGGCGCAGCCCGCCACGCTGGACTACACCAGTTCCGGGGCGGGCAGCTCGGGCCACCTGAGCATGGAGCTGATGAAATCCGCCAGGCTGCACACCATGCAGCACGTGGCCTACAAGGGCAGCGCGCCCGCCATGAACGACACGCTGGGCGGCGTGGTGCCGGTGATCTATGCGGACATGGTGTCTGCGCTGCCCCATATCCGCAGCGGGCGGCTGAGGGCACTGGCCGTGGGAACGACGCAGCGCGTGAAGGCGCTGGACGGCGTGCAGACCATGGCCGAGCAGGGCTTTGGCGGCTATGAGGCGTCGTCCTGGGGCGGCCTGGTGGCACCCAGGGACACGCCGCGCGCCATCATCGACAAGCTCAGCGCCACCTCGCGCCAGCTGCTGGCCACCGACGAGGTGCGCGACCGTTTCGAGAAGATCGGCGTGACGGCCGCCTACCTCAACCCCCAGGACACCGAGGGCCTGATCCGCAGCGACTACACGCGCTGGGGCGAGGTGGTGCGCACCAACGGCCTGGGCGCGGAGTGAGCCCATGGCAATGAGTCCTATTCCTGCGCAATCCATGTTCCGGCCCCTGCGGGCCGTGCGTTCCCTGGCCGATGTGGAGGCCATCGAAAGCCAGCCCATGGCCGGGCTGATCACGGCGCAAACGGTCTACGACCTGTTTTGCAACTCCGCGCGTGAGCACGGCCAGGGCAGGGCGCTGAGCTTTCTGCCCCAGGCCGGCAGCGTGGATGATGCCCGGCACCTGAGCTATGCCGAACTGCTGGGCAAGATCCACCAGACGGCCAACGCCCTGCATGCGCTGGGCATGGGCGCCAGCGACACGGTGGCCATCCTGCTGCCCGGCTGCATGGAGTACCACTTTGCGCTGTGGGGCGGCGAGGCGGCGGGCATCGTGCAGCCCATCAATCCTTTGCTGAGTGCCGAGAAGATCTCTGCCCTGATGCGGACCACGGGCGCGCGCTTTCTGATCGCCTGGGCGGACGAGGACGATGCCGGCATCCGCGAGAAAGTCACGGCGCTGGATGCGGACCTGGCGCATGTGCTCTGGGTCTCGCATGAAGGCCGGGTTCCCCAGGGGGATGGACAGCGCTGGCCCGCCAGCGATCTGAACGCCGCCCTGGCCGCCCAGCCCTCCGACCGGTTGGTGAGCGGGCGCCAGCCCCAGGCCGGCGACGTGGCGGCCTACTTTCATACCGGGGGCACCACGGGTGCGCCCAAGATCGCCGTGCAAACGCATGGCGCCCAGGTCTACACCGCCTGGGCCAGCGTGCAGATGCAGGGCCTGAACACGGCCGACCGCACCATCAACGGCTACCCGCTGTTCCATGTGGCCGGAGTGCTGCCGGGCTCGCTGGCCTGCTTCTCGGCCGGGGCCCACGTCATCATTCCGACCACGGGGCTGTTTCGCAACAAGGCCGTGATTGCCGGCTTCTGGCGCATGGCGGCACAGTGGAAGCCCACGCTGATGTCGGCCGTGCCCACGGTGCTGGCCGCGCTGGTGGAGGTGCCGCTGCTGGGGGCCGATGTGTCCTCCATCCGCTACTTCCGCACGGGCGCCGCGCCGCTGTCGCCGGAGGTGGCGGCGCGCTTCAAGGCGCACAGCGGCTTCCATGTGCACGAGAGCCTGGGCATGACCGAGATGACGGGCATCTCCACCATCACGCCGCCCGGCCTGCACGCGGCAGCGGGCCATGTGGGCCTGCGCCTGCCGTTTGCGCGCCTTGCCGTGCGCCGCATGGGGCCTGACGGCAGGCCATCGGACCAGGAAGCGGCGGCCGGCGAAACCGGCATGGTGGTGTTCCGGTCGCCCAATCTGTTTTCCGGCTACCTGGGCGGCATCGCGCCGTCCAGCTACCTCACCGATGACGGCTGGCTGATCACGGGCGACCTGGGCTCGGTCGGCGACGATGGCCTGCTGCGGCTGCGCGGGCGTTCCAAGGACGTCATCATCCGCAGCGGCCACAACATCGATCCGCAGGTGATAGAGCAGGCGCTGGAGCGCCATCCCGCCGTCAAGGCCTGCGCCGCCGTGGGCGCACCCGATGCCTATGCGGGCGAGGTGCCTGTGGCCTTTGTCGCGCTCCACCCCGGCGCCCAGGCCGATGAGACCGAACTGCTGGCCTTTGCCGCAGCCGGCGTGGACGAAGCGCCTGCGCGCCCGCGCTATGTGCGCATCATCGATGCGCTGCCCACCACCAACGTGGGCAAGGTCTACAAGCCACGCCTGCGCAGCATGGCTGCGGAAATCTACGCCCGCACCCTGGTGGCCCAGGCGCATGAGCGCATGGGCCTGCCGCTGCCGCCCGCCGACAGCACCACGCATGCGGAAGGCGAGGGCTTTGTGCTGCGCCCGGCCAGGGCGGCTGACCGGAGCCCTTGGGAGCAGGCCGCTGAGGCGCTGGCCTTCACGGGCGAGCCGGTGCGCATCGAGGATGCCGCCTGAGCGCTGGGCCGGACCCCATTGCAGCCACCTGGTGAACTGCGCCGGGGCGGTGTGCAATGCGCATAGAATGCAAACCATTCGCATTCAATAATCGATGCGGCGACATGCGGCCGCACCCCACTCCCCAAGCACGTTCATGCCGTCGGCCCGTTGTGGCGCCGATGGCTGTTTTTTTGTCCTTTGAGGAAGCTGCAATGAAGAAACACTGGATTCTTGTCTCCGCACTCCTGGCCGCCAGCGGCGCCAGCCAGGCCCACCAGATCTGGCTGGAACAGCCGGCCGGCGAAACCGCCGTGATCCGCTTTGGCGAGTTTGGCGACAACCTGCGCGAGACATCGCCGGGCCTGCTCGACAAGTTCGGCAAGCCCGTGGCCACCCTGGTGTCTGCCCAGGGCGAGAAGGCCGCCGACGGCCGCAAGACCGGCACCGGCTTTGCGCTGCCCTTCAAGGCCGGCCAGGGCGAAAGCATCGTGGCCGAGGATGCCGGCTATCCGCTGTACACCAGCAAGAAGGGCGAGCAGGAACTGCGCAACTGGTACCACCCGGCCGCGCGCCTGATCACCGGCTTTGCCGCCCAGGCCCCGCGCCTGACGCTGGATGTGGTGCCCTCGGGCAAGGCCGGCGAATTCAAGGTCATCTACAAGGGCCAGCCCCTGCCCAAGGCCAAGGTGGTGCTGACCGTGCAATCGGGCTGGAGCAAGGAAGCCCATGCCGACGAGCAGGGCCTGGTGCAGTTCGACATGCCCTGGAAGGGCACCTACGTGGCCGAAGCCACGCACGACGAGCGCAGCGGCGGCGAGCGCACCGGCCCGAACGGTGCAGAAAAATACGACGGCGTGCACTATGTGACCTCGGTCACCTACGTCAAGCCTGATGGCGTCGCCGCCATCCCGGCCGGCCCTGCAGCCAAGCCCAACAAATAGGCACTGCGGCAGGCACTGCGGTCCTGCACGGTCCGCACCGGCCGGTGCGGGGCACCGGTTTCCATGGCGTCCGGGCCTGCAGGCATACGGGCGCGACGCCAGCCACCAGGCAGTGCTCAGGGCAGGAACGGTGACGACAGCAGCCGCAAGCCGATGGAAAACCACCGCTCCTGCGTGCTGCTGCCCGCGCGGTTGCCGTAGGTGGCATCGACCTGCACATGATTGGGAACCAGCCAGTAGCGCAGGCCCATCTGGTAGAAGGGCTTGCCCTGGTTCTGGCCGAATGTCTCGGCAATCAGCCAGGTGCTCTGGCTCAATTGGGCCTCGGTGGCCAGGCCCCAGGTCATGAGGTTGCGATGCGTCTGCGCCGTGCGCAGCCAGCCCACGTTGGTGTGGAAGAACAGCCGGTCATCGCGCAGCGAGAACGTGACGGGCACATAGGCGTACAGATCCCCCCGGCCCTGGCCCTCGTCATTCGGATGCCGGGCATTGCCCACGGCCAGGCCCCAGCCCCAGCCATTGGGCTGCAGTTCCTTGAACAGGGTCTTGCCCTGGATCACCACATCCGTGGTCCGGCTGCTGCCGTCCTCTCGCGTGCGTGCCGCGCCCAGCGTCAGCTCCAGATTGCCCGTGAAATTGCAGGCCGGCTGGGCCCAGAACTCCGTGCTGTCCTTCTTGGACTTGACCCAGCTTTCCAGCTGGCAGGACTTGGCATCGACGATGCGGGCATCATCCGTGATCATGGGCCGGGCTGCATGGGCCGGGCTGGTGTCGAGACAGGCTGCCAGGCCCAGGGCTGCCGCCGTCCAAAGGGAGTGGGAATTGCGCATGGCCCGCCATCCTAAAGCCGAAAAATGACGCCACCAGAACATTGTTGTGCCAGGAGCGCCACAACAACGGCTGTGCACGGATTTCCCCCATATGGCCCATATGGCCCTATATGCCCTTATATGGCTGGCACATCGAGGCACAGACGCAGACCCGCCATCTGCCCGGGCATGTTGGCCAGCGGCAGCTGAAGCTCCGTCAGCAGCATGGCCTGCTGCATGGGATGCTGAAACGGATAGAACGCCGCCGCACCGCCACGGATGCGCCACTCGTGCGGACTGGCCTGCAGCCGGGTGAACGTGGCAACCGCCAACGCCGCCACTCCCCAGGGATTGGAGGCCGCGCGGTTGAGCTGCCCATCGCCAAACTGCGTCAGGCACACATCACCGGACAGATCGCGCTGGGGAACTGCGTCCCCGCTGGAGAAATCAGGCCGCTCCAGCCCATCGCACAGCTCCACATGCTCTTCAATCTGGTGCTCGGCGCTGTAGCGAAAGCGCTGCACGGTGTGCCAGCCGATGCGGCGCTCCACGATGTTGCCGTGCAGGTCGTACTGGAAGCGCAGGTCCTGGTAGACGGCGAGCCGGTTGGTGGGCACCTGTTCGCGTTCGTTGCTGGTGCCGCCGCTGCTGAGGTCTCCACCACGGTTGGGGTTGAGCAGGTTGCCTGCGGGGTCGAACGCGAAGGTTTCCAGGTTCCGGCCCGAGGTAGGCGATCCGCCGGCAGCATTTTTCTGGGCGGCAAGGATGCGGCCCAGGGCGTCGTAACGGTACTGGCTGTCGCCGCGCAGGCCGTCGCGCGTGGCGACGAGGTTGCCTGTGGGGTCGTACTGGTACAGGCGGGCGATGCGCTGGCCGGACCGAGCTTGTCAATTCATTTATGCACTGAAATAACAGTGCATGGCCAGGGATTTATGTAATTCTTCTGAAGAATAAAAATAAGGTCATTTTTATTGTAAAATGAAAGCTATTCTTTAATGTGAAATATATTTCAAAATTTCATTGTGGCGACATATTTTACTGAAAATAAAATTACTTTTTCAATAAAATATAATTAAGATCTGCTCCATATTTCTGCAAGGCCACCATTTTTTGCATGGGTCGTTATCTTGAAAAGACCATTATTATCGTGGTGATAATGGTATTCTATATCATCTGCCCATCCTGATGCATAGGCTGTTTCTTTAGATGGCAGATTATCAATGGCTTCTATTATATTTATGGAATAATTATTATTTCTTCCAACAATTATACTGACTAAGCTTCCGTCTTTTTCTTTGGATGAATACCCGTAACCATTAAGTCGTGGAAGATTCTTTACAGAATCTTTATATGGAAGATCAATGTGATGTACATTGGCGATATCTGATGATAAATATTCCCCATATAAACTTGTGGATATGAAGTTGCAAGACTTTTCCTTCGGGGCAATGATTATTGTTGGATGATTATTATTAAATGCTGTTGAGAAATTGCCTTTTTCGATGGCTTCAAAAGGAGAATCATATTTTTTCTTCAGAAGCTTTGGTGAATTGAACCCGTCTATTTCTGAACGATAAGGAATCGGATTAAAAAAATCACCTTTTGAATAACGCCATTCATCGACTTTTGGAAATGATTCAATATGTGCATTTTGTGAAATATTATTAGATGCGTCTTTAAAATTGATCAATAATGTATCTAGGATTTTCTTTATATCTGCGCGTTCATTTATCATTTAAATTTCCTTATAAGCAACAGCAGGAAAAGGCTGCTTTCCAACTACCATTTTCAAGTCGTCGCCCTATATCCTCTAGGGCAGCCTCAACATTGCCTCCTCGCTTTTCAACACCTTTCAGTATCTGGTATATCAGTTTATCGTTCATATCACTGTGCACGTGAGGCCCGGCATGATAGTTTCCCGTGCTGATGCTCGCCGCTTTGCCTGGATGGTTGGCCATCGCAGTCTGAGATGGATTTGTTCCCCATAATCTGGCGCCATTGGATGCGCTGTCTATTCCAATATTATTTCGGCCTAAAATATCTCTGGAATTCTGGACGTGCCTATTTTTTTTGCAATTTTCCTGAACAATATGATGCGGGGTTTGACCTGGTTGAAGTGGGCGACCAGAGTTTCTAAGGTTTCGTCCCAATTTTGCTGCTGTTAAGCCAAGTATGTCCGCCCATATTTGTGGGTTTACGGCAAATATATAAAAATTGGACCCCCCCTCCAACCCAATCGGATCCTGATGCACAAACCTCCCAACCACAGGATCGTAATACCTGAACCGGTTGTAGTGCAGCCCCGTCTCGCCGTCAAAGTACTGTCCCTG
Organism: Delftia sp. WSY_22; assembly: GCF_043104185.1. Lineage (NCBI taxonomy): Bacteria > Pseudomonadati > Pseudomonadota > Betaproteobacteria > Burkholderiales > Comamonadaceae > Delftia > Delftia sp. WSY_22. Next base: position 78,664 of record NZ_JBICKN010000020.1, on the reverse strand, counting down.
GAACCGTAGCGGTTGCTCCACCAGCGCCAGGCTTTGTATCTCACCCTGGGCGGCCAGGGCCACCGGGCGCTGGTCGTGGGTGAACACCGCCGCATCGTCCGTGCCGGTGCGCAGATACTGCAACTGCTGGGTCTGGCCCCAGAACTTGTAGCTGGCAGCCCAGACGATGCGGCAGGTTTCGTCAGTGAGTTCCTGGGGGGCTCCGACCTGGTCGCATTGGTAATAGTAGGTGGCAAAGCTGGCCTGAGCTGCTTCCGTTACGGTGTTCTTCATCCCACCATTCCGACTCCAAGAGGGTCTGAGGTGAAGGCCTGCCGGGCTGGCCTTGGAGTGCGCCTTGCTGGCTGACCTTGTGGGAGGTGAGGAGGCCCATAGCGGCTGGTCAGCGTGCCTTGGGTGCGTTCGATTTCCTGGTGCAGGGCGTCGCGTTCGATGTCACTGAGCACCTGGCCGTCGGCGAGGATCTGGTGCAGGTGGCCCGAGCCGTAGTACAGCCATTGGACGTGTCGGTCCCCGGGCAGCCAGCAGTCCGTGCGGTTGCTCAGTTCGTCGTAGCCGTGTGACAGGCTGCGTTGCCTGATTTAATCAGGCAGCAGCCCCGCGTATCAGTCTGATCATTTTGATAGATTTTATTACACTAATACTTCTCGTGAGTAAACTACAAAATCTCCCTTCTTCCAATTTTTACCACCAATCCATGCGCACGGGAATCCTTGCCTTATATAAACATCTAGCATTTTTTCGAAATATGGATGAGAGTTAGGCATCATCAATCTCGCTTTCGCACATAATATCAGATCTTCATAAATGGCTTCTGATATGTCAGTGATTTCTTGGGGATCCAAAATTTCGCTAATGGCATGTTTTGAGAAATATTCCCTGAGATGGTCAAAATAATTGGTGTTTCCAATTAATTCTATTAATTTTTTCCTTTTCTCATCAAAAGGCGGGGACTCTATTTCTCCGGATGCATCTTCGGTAATGTCAATGATGAAGCGATAAGGTTTTTTTATGTCTTCATCTTGCTGCATATACATCGCTTTATGAATATCTAATATTCGCTCTTCTGAAATTCTATCTGTTGTTTGAAGTAATGGCCCATCTTTCATGAGTTGAAAAATCTCTTGGACATTAATGGGGAAATCATTTTCTGAAATCATTAGAAACCGCCTTTCTTTAATATATCATCCCACAACTTGAAATTAGATCCTTCAGATTTTCTTATTGGAGTGCCCTTCTTCAATTCTTTGTGCAGAAGTTTTTGCATATCACCAAGTCTTTTGGATAGTTTCTTTGGACAGCCGCCGGCAGAAGATATTTCTCTATCAATGGCATCTAGCAGCGCATCACTATATTCGTTGTGACTTCCTCTGTGAGTTGATTTGCCATAATATTTTCCTTTTTTACCGTCAAATTTTCCGGCATATTTAGGTAGATTAATAAGATTTTCAAGAGAATCTTGATCTATGCACTTTAATATTGGGCGTTTTTTGAACAATGCTTGTGGAATTTTGTGATGAGTTTGATGTTTGGGTGCCAACCCTGCGGCCTTATTCATTCTATTTCTATGAGTGCTTAAACCATTTGGGTCAATCCATTCAGTTGGATTGACACCGTATGCATAGAAATTTTCACCGCCAAACAACCCAATCGGATCCTGATGCACAAACCTTCCAACCACAGGATCGTAATACCTGAACCGGTTGTAGTGCAGCCCCGTCTCGCCGTCAAAGTACTGTCCCTGGAACCGTAGCGGTTGCTCCACCAGCGCAAGGCTTTGTACCTCACCCTGGGCGGCCAGGGCCAGCGGGCGCTGGTCGTGGGTGAACACCGCTGCATCGTCCGTGCCGGTGCGCAGGTACTGCAACTGCTGGGTCTGGCCCCAGACCTTGTAGCTGGCGGCCCAGACGATGCGGCCGGTTTCGTCGGTGAGCTCCTGGGGGGCGCCGATCTGGTCGCAGTGGTAGTAGTAGGTGGCAAAGCTGGCTTTGTCCGCTTCTGCCTGTGCGTTGCGGTTTTCCTCGCTCTTCCATTCCGACTCCAGCTTGGCCAGGGGCACGAAGCTGTCAGGCTCGTAGAGGTATTCGCTCAGGCGTGAGCCACGGATTTCCCCGGCGAGCAGGTCGCCGTCGTAGAGGAAGGTGGTGCGCCCGAAGGCATCGTGCTTGTCGATGCGCCGGCCCAGCGCGTCGTAGCGGTAGCGCGTGGTCTGGACGGTGGCGGCAGGCTCTGGCTGCGCATTCGATCCGGCGATCTTCGGTTCGGGCCTGTCGTGGTAGCGCGTGACCGTGGATTCGAGCATCTGGTGCTCGGCGCTGTAGCGAAAGCGCTGCACGGTGTGCCAGCCGATGCGGCGCTCCACGATGTTGCCGTGCAGGTCGTACTGGAAACGCAGGTCCTGGTAGACGGCGAGCCGGTTGGTGGGCACCTGTTCGCGTTCGTTGCTGGTGCCGCCGCTGCTGAGGTCTCCACCACGGTTGGGGTTGAGCAGGTTGCCTGCGGGGTCGAATGTGAAGGTTTCCAGGTTCCGGCCCGAGGTGGGCAATCCACCTGCAGCATTTTTCTGGGCGGCAAGGATGCGGCCCAGGGCGTCGTAACGGTACTGGCTGTCGCCGCGCAGGCCGTCGCGCGTGGCGACGAGGTTGCCTGTGGGGTCGTACTGGTACAGGCGGGCGATGCGCTGGCCGGAGGGCAGGGGAGTGTCCCGGTCCCAGAGGGCCTGGGGTGAAGGCCTGCCGGGCTGACCCTGGAGTGCGCCTTGCTGGCTGACCTTGTGCGAGGTGAGGCGGCCCATGGGGTCCCAGCCATAGCGGCTGGTCAGCGTGCCTTGGGTGCGTTCGATTTCCTGGTGCAGGGCGTCGCGTTCGATGTCGCTGAGCACCTGGCCGTCGGCGAGGATCTGGTGCAGGTGGCCCGAGCCGTAGTAGAGCCATTGGACGTGGCGGCCCCCGGGCAGCCAGCAGTCCGTGCGGTTGCTCAGCGCGTCGTAGGCGTGCCGATAGCTGTAGGTCGCCAGCGCCTGCTCGTCTGCACTGGGCGCCATGTGCACCTGGGTCTCTTCCACCAGCCGCGATAGAGCGTCGTAGGCGAAGCGCACGTGCGCATCGGGGTTGCTGGCATGCAGCATGCGGCCCAGCAGGTCGTAGCCATAGGTGGTGGTTCCTCCGTCTCCATTACCTGCCGCGTCGCTGCCCACGTGGATCTTGGCGACAAGGCGGCCCAGCACATCCCTGCGAAACAGCGTGCGCTTGGGCAGGGCTGCGTCGGGCCGTGGATCGTAGGGCGTGTCCGGGGGCTGGTGGGCATCGCGCTCGTGCAGTTCGGTCAGTTCGCTGGCGGCGTTGTAGCGGTAGCGCTGTATGCGGCCGTCAAAACCGGTTTCCTCGATCAGGTTGTCTGCGGCGTCGTAGGTGAAGCTGGTGACGGCGCCGTTTTCGTTCTGCAGGGCGATGAGCCTGCCCACGGCGTCATAGCGGTAGCGCAGCGTGCCGCCCAGCGCATCGCGGCGCTCCACGGGCTGGTCCAGGCCGTTGTAGGTGTAGCGGGTGATGGCGCCTTGCGGGTCGGTGTAGGAAAGCAGGTTGCTCTGGGGGTCGTAGGCATAGTGATGTTCGGAACCATCGGCGCCCCACATCCGGCGCAGGCGTCCAAGCGCGTCGTGAAGGTAGCGGGTGGTCTGGCCCAGGGCGTCGGTGGAGGCCACGAGGTTGCCCAGGATGTCCCACGCATAGCGCGTGACCTGGCCCGAGCAGTCGGTGTAGGCCACGAGCTGTCCGGCTTCGTCCCACTGCAGATGGCGGGTTTTGCCCAGCGCGTCTTCTATGGCGACGGGCAGGCCGCGCGTGTCGTATTTCCAGCGCGTGGCGTGGCCGAGCGGGTCCAGGCGCTCGACCAGGTTGCCCTGGGCGTCGTAGGCCTGCCGCCAGACATGGCCCAGCGCGTCGGTGACTTCTTCGGGCAGGTTGAGCTGGTTGTACTTGAGGCGGGTGGTGGCGCCCGATGCGTCCGTGACGGCCAGCAGGTTGCCCTGGCCGTCGAATTGCCAGCGGGTGGTGCGGCCCATGGCGTCCCGCGCCTGTTGCGGGTTGCCGGCGGCGTCCATGCGCGTCTCGGATCGGACGGGCTGGCCATCCGGCCCGGGTTCGACGATGGCGACGACCTCATGCCGGGCGTTGTATTCGTAACTGCTGCGCCGGCCCAGGGCGTCGGTGACATGGGTGGTGCGGCGGCCCAGGTCGTAATCGAAGCGGGTGTCCAGCGTGCCGGGCTCGTCGGTCCAGGTCCGCACGACGCGGCCGCCCGCGTCAAGCCGGCTCCATTCCTGGTGGTAGGTGAAGCCGGTGCGGCTGCTGTAGGCCACCATCAGGTGCTGGCGATAGCGATAGTGCGCCACGCCGCCCATGGCATCCGTGGCGGACTGGAGGTTGGCGTGGGCGTCATCCGGGACGTTGCCATCCGTCCCATAGGCATAGCGTGCCAGCAGGCCGCCGACCTGTTCCACGCCGTCGATCACACGGGATTCCAGGTGGATTTCCTGCAGGAGCGGGCCGGAGGGGCCCAGGTCTTCACTCCAGGTGAAGCGCAGCTTGCGGCCAGCGCTGTCGGTCAGTCCCAGCGGGCGGGGCGCGCGGCCATCGATGCCTGTGGCAGTGTAGGCCGGGTAGTGAAGGCTGATGGTGTTGCCATTGCGGTCCACCAGGTGCACCAGTGGCAGACGCCATTGACCGGTGGCCGGGGGGGCGAACAGGTGCCGGGTGCCATCGGCGCTTTCAACGCTCCAGCCGCCTTGCTGGTGGTGGGTGACGGTGATTTTTTCGCGCGGGTCGAAGTGGCTGGTACCTGCGGCAATCACGGGCAGCTGTATGCGGCGCCCGCGGGCGTCGTAGTAGTGCACCGCATCGTGGACCAGCACCAGTTCGGTGGACAGGGGCGTGCTCCATCCCCATCCAAGCCAGCCGGGACGGCGGTCGCTGGAGCGGTAGTACCGCTGCCAGGTCAGGGCCATGGGGCCGGGCAATTCGAAATCCGTGTCGCGCAGGATCTTGGTGCCTGTGGCAAAGATCACGGGATGGCATGTGCCCAGCTCGCAGGTCGGTGGCGTGGCAATGCTTCCCTTGGAGGCGTTATCGATGATATTGCCCTGCGTGTTGGGATTGACGCTGTTGTCCGTGCGCTGTGCCACGGGGTTGCGGCGCGACTTGGCGCGCTGGGCGATCTTGCCCAGGACAAAGCCGATGGTGATGGCGGCCACGCCATCGGCGATCACTTCGGCGATCTGGTCGATTTTCTCGTCGGTCAGGGGCGGTGTCAGCAGCTCCTGGATTTCCTGGGCGAGTTCGGCGACTTGCTCGGCCGCCTGGGCCATGGCGGCCCCTCCGACGACGAGGTTGACGCCGGGAATGAGCTTGCCCACGAGCTTGAGGGCGGGCCCGATCAGCGCGCTGGGATCGGTCAGGCTTTCTCCAAGGGCCGACAACTGGCCGGAGAAGGCGCCCGGCAGCTTTTCGATCACCTTCTGCGCCAATTGGTCATAGGGACCGGGCAGCGCCTTCATGGCAAGGCGCATGGCCCAGCCAGGATTGATGACCATGGCGTTGCTTTTGGTCGTGTCGAAGGACCGCACGCTGCCCCGGCTCTCGAACTTGGTATCGCTGCTGTAGCTGGTGGGCTCGGCCGCGCCGCCGACAACGCCAGAACGCACGCCCGCGATACCACCGAGCTTGTCGGGCGTGGCGGGTATGGACTCGAAGCGGCTGCCGGCAACGGCCACGGGGTGCCCATCGATCTTGAGCGTGGCCGTGCCGTTCTTCAGGCCCGGGCCATGGGCCATGTTGAGGATGGGAACCGGTGGTCCCTGGGGCTTGGGAAAGACGGGGTTGATCGGGCCAGGAATCATGGCCGGATTGCGGCCTTCGTGGATGGCGCGGCGGTCGTTGACGTAGGTGGCCATGGATGGACTCAGGACTCTTGGGAAATGGAGGATTGGCGCCGCCCGGCTGCGGAAGATCTTCCTGCCGTGCGGGCATGGCGATTCCAGGTGGCGCTCCAGGCGGCCACGCGGGTGTTCAGCCCGGTGACCGTGAGCAGGCCTGCGTGGCCTGCCAGGGGCGACGGCATGACGGGGTGCGTCAGCCACTGGCGCATCTCATGGAACAGGCTGAGCATGAGAGGCGCCCAGGCCGCGCCCATTTGACCAAGCAATGCTGCCGGGTCCTGGGCTTGCGGCAGGCCGCCCTGTGACGCCAGCGCCGCGGAGAGGCTGGCCAGCTCTGCGCCCCGCCATGCCGAGCCATCCATGTCGGACCAATAGGAGTGCAGGGCGTTGACCGGCATGTGCGCTGCCTTCAGCGCACCGTGGCTGGCCTCGATCAGTGCGCGGCCATCGGGCAGGGTGTCGCTGTCCAGGCGTGAGCGTGGCTCGTCTGCAAAGAATGGTGGATAGACCGTGACGAAATCTGCAGTGGCCGGCTTGCGGGACAGCCGTACAAATGCTGCGCCTTCCGAGGCAATGAAGCCTTCGCAGACGCCGTTGACCTTGGCCCAGCGACGCTGGTAGAGCACGTCCGCGATCTCCGTGTCCACGAAGCTGTCCACTCCGCCGATGATCACTTCGGGCACCGAGGGGTTGTCGTGCATGAAACGATAGGCCTGCGACAGCGCATCGGCGCCTGCCACTGCGCCGCCCGGGTAGACCTTGATGGGCAGGAACTCTGCGGCGAGGTCCAGTGCGCGGGGAAGCTCCAGTGCGAATCGGCCGGCGTCTATCCAGCCCGGCAGTTCAGGCAAGGAGTCGGGCAGTGCCACGAAGAGGGGGATGGGGCGTTGCAGCGGCCAGCCTGCGGCAGGCGCCGGCTGGCCGCGCAAGGCTTCGTGCAGGGCAGGGGCTGCGAGCCGGATCAGGCGTTCCGTTCCTTTGCAGGCTGCATCAATGGCTTGCACCCGGGATACGGTGGCACGGTGCTCGGCCTGACCGGTGATGGCCTGCCGGGTAAAGCTCGACTGGCGTGCAGTGAAGCCGCAGCCGGTCTGCCAGGCCCGGGTCCCGATGGGGGTGCATGCACCAGTGGCCGCGATGACGAGAGGGTTCATGGTTGTGCCCTGCCGATGTTGAATGCCGCACGTTCGATCACGGAGGCCGTGCTGCAGGCCAGGGCCTGAACGACGGCCAGATCGTCGGCCTCGATCCACAGCGCTGCGCCCACGCGTGAGAGGTGTTCCAGATAGAGCAGGTGGCGCAAGGGCGCGCCTACCATGGCCACGGCCTCCTGCAGAACCACTTGCGTGCGGGGGCGTCCGAGACGCAGGGCCGGCCCTGACAGAGGAAGTGCGGCCAAAGCGGCGTCGATGGTGGCGGAGCGGCCCGATGCCTCGTGACCCAAGTCAAAGGCAATGTCGGCGGGTTCTCCTGTGAGCAGGGCCGTGGCGTCAGCCAGGGTGCGGCATGCCTCTTCGTCGTCCCAGGCCGTATGGGCAGCGAGCTGGCGAAGCAGGGGAACGTCTCCCACAAGTGAGGCCGCATATACCTGCAGGCCCCAGGGCATTTGGGGATGCCGGCCTTCCCGCAAGGCGCTTGCCAGCGCATGTCCATCCCTGGCGGCCAGCAGGGCCAAGGCCACGGTGGAATGCGGCATCCGGGCCAAAAGAGTGCGTGCCACAGGCGTTTCCTGCCGGCTGCCCATGAGCGCCAGCGCCAGCAAGGCGGCCTGCGCATCGCTGTCTTGTTGCGTGGCTGCGATGGCCTTGGTTTCATCGCCACGCCCGGTGCATCGCCAATCACACAGGGCCGCCAGGCCGCCCGGTAGACCGGATGTCCATGCAGAGATGGCTTGTGCGAATTCGTCGCTGACAGCCGGCCGGGAAATTGCGAGGCGCTGGAGCAACTGTGCCAATGGCGCGCTCTGCCTGTGCTGTCCCTGGGAGAGCAGCCAGGTGAAGTATTCGGCGACGGTGTTGTCGAAGCAAAACCGCATGGCGTTGAATACCGCGTTCGGCTGGGCCTGGAGATGGGCTCCCAGCGTTCGCTCCAGCCCATCGTGAATGTGCTTGCGTTGCAGGTGCAGGGCTTGCAGGCAGGCCAGCGCGAAGATGCGGGAGGGCTCATCCAGGATTTCAGCGCCAGCTGTTTCGATGGCCTGCTGGCAGGCATGGTCCAGCTCGGGTGCGTGCATCAGGTGCTGCTTCAGGCCGCTCAGCGCCTGCACGATGCTGTCGTCGAACACGGCAAATGCGTCGGGGCGCGACGCGGGACGCTGCAGCAAATGGGAGCGGCGCCAGTACTGGGTTACCAGGGTCCGGGCCATGCGCGCTGCCGGCTGGGCCGACACAGGAATGTCGATGGCTCTGGGAATGGGAAGGTCGATGACGGTCATGATGAAAAGAGCCTGGCAGCCCCCTCGGAAAGAGAATGCATGGGGGACAATGCGCCCCAGGAGGAACCCAAGCGATGCTGGACAATCTGACGCCGTTTGCTGCGGAAATACTGCCGGGACATGGGGCCGACGGCACCCTGTGCTCCACCGTGGTGATCAAGGCCACGCTGGATTTCGAAGGGCGCGCGGTGGCCCAGGGCAATGCAGTACCTGTGTTTCGCGGCGATGAGTTCTTTGGCGCGGAGGGACCCATTGGTGTGGTACGCCACGAGGCCGATATCGCTCCGCACAAGTCTCGGGTGGATGTGCTGTTCAACGGCTATGCCTACGCTCCTGGTGGCAAGCCCGCTGCCCACTTCGATGCGGGTCTGGCCGTGGGCGGTGAAAGCCGCGTCATAAGAGTCTTTGGCAAGCGGGTCTGGCGCCGACGCCTGGGAGTGCTGCCCCTGGCACAGGAGGTGGAGCCCGCCTTGAAAGTCCCTGTTACCTATAACCTTGCCTTCGGGGGAGCGGATGCCGAAAAGCCGGAGGTATTCCACGGAGCCAATCCGATCGGAGCAGGCTTCAGTGCAGGACTGCCCCGGGAAGGCGAGCCCATGCATCAGCTCGAATGGCCTGACGATCCGGTTCGCTCTGCAGTCGACCGGGTTTCGCCGGCCGGCTTCGGCTGCATAGGCCGTAGTTGGTTGCCGCGTCGCGCCCTCTGGGGCAGCTATACGGGCAAGGAGGTTGACGCATCGCCAGGCCTTCTCACGCGCATGCCGGCTTCGTTTGATCCCGCCGCGTGGAATTGCGCCCATCCCCGGATGCAGTTCAGGCGCGAGCAGGTGCAGCCAGGAACGAAGATCGCCTGGATGAACCTGAGCGCGCAGGGCATGGGCACTACCGTCGTGCCTGCGATCCGGCCGCAACTGAGCTGGGTGCTCCGCGGTGAACGTGGCACTGCACGCCCGGAATTCGACACGCTGATCATCGAGCCCGAGCATGGGCACCTGATCCTCATATGGCGACACACGCTTGCCGCGCATGTGCTCAGTGGTCTTGAAAGTGTTCAGATCCATCTCTGAGCCAGCCTTCAATTGATGCGGACTTCGGCCGCGTCCAGATCAAGCAGATCCCGCGCATCTTGCTCAATCGTTAATGCCACCAGGCGAGCAAGCCCCTGGGCCGTGAGTTTCAGCGTGGCCTGCCCGCAGGCCAGCGTGATGCAGTCCTGCGACTGTAGGTGGATGCTCCTTTGTCCCCATGGCGCCGTGGGTGCGGGTGAGAGCACTGCGGTGATCGTGGCACGCCCCGTCGGCTGGACTGCCAGCAAAACCTCATCTCCCGGAACCAGAACCGGCAGCAGCACGCCCGCAGGCGCTTGCACCGAAAGTGCGGGATCGTGCGTGTACGCCACCAGATAGAGGTCTTGCCCCAGTACCTCGACGACCTGCCCGGCCAGGAGCTGTACGTTGGACGGCAGGCGTTGCGCCTCATCGACGTCGGATGGCTTGGCAGGAAGGCGTTTTTGTGCGATTGCCATGGGATTTCCTTCAAGCGGGGTTGATGTGGCTGTCAGGGGAGGAAACGGTCACCTTGGAGCTGCCGCTGATGGAGATCGTCTGTCCGTTGACCTGCACGGTGCCGTCGCTGGTCATGCGCAACACGGCCTTGCCGCACTTGATTTCGATGGCGTCACCCACGGTGATGGCCATTTCCTTGCCTACCGTGATCGTCTGCACCTCGCCCACGGTGGTGGCGGAGTTCTTGCCGACCGTCGCCGTATGGTTGTCGGCCGTGTCGTCGGTGCGGTTCTTGCCCACGCTGGTGGACTGGTTCTGACCCACTGAAACACTGCGGTTCATGAGCACCGTCGTGCTCTGGCTCAGCCCCACATTCACCACCATGGCCGCGCCCACGTTGACGTTGTAGGCGGCGCCGATGTTCACCATCTTGGCCAGGCCCACGTTCTGCATGTAGGCCAGTCCGATGGTCTCTGTCTTGAAGCTGCCCACCTTGATCGACCAGTTGTTGCCGATCTTGTCCTTCTCGTTGCGGCCTATGGTCTTGCTGCGGTTCTTGCCGATGGAGATGTTCTCGTCGATGCCAACGTCTTCATTGCGGTTGTCGCCGATGCTGATCTTCTCGTTGTGGTCCACACGCTCCGTGCGGTTGTTGTGCACGGTGATGGTCTCGTCGCGGTCCACGGTCTCGGTGCGGTCCCGGTGGATGACGTTGGTCTCGTCCCGGTCGATGGTCTTGCGCCGGTCGTTGCCCACCCATTTGTCCTCGTCGTTCTCCACTTCGGTGAGCTGGTCCTTCTGCGCGTGCAGCCAAAGCTGCTCTTGCCCAGCCTTGTCCTCGAAGCGGATGGCGTTGGCGTCGCCCTGGCCGTTCTTCGTGCCCGCGCCCGGGGCGCCGCCCTTGCTCGACCGGGTCTTGATGCCCGATTGCGTGGCGTTGGCCGGCAGTGCCCAGGGCGGCATGTTGGCCGCGTTGTAGACGCAGCCCATGACGATGGGGTGGTCAGGATCCCCGTTGAGGAAGTCCACGATGACTTCCATGCCGATGCGCGGGATGTGCACGGCGCCAAAGCCCGGCCCGGCCCAGCTGGTGGCCACGCGCATCCAGCAGCTGGAGTTCTCGTTCATGCCGCCGATGCGGTCCCAGTGGAACTGCACCTTGACGCGGCCGTACTGGTCGCACCAGATCTCTTCGCCTGCGGGGCCGACAACGACGGCGGTCTGCGGGCCCGTGGTGCGCGGTTTGGCGGTGATGCGCTGGGGCTTGAAGGGAAGGCTGGTGGGCTGGGCCTGGAGCACGAATTTCTGCACCGAGCCTTCGCCGCTGCCGCCGTCGCTGACGCGCGGGTTCTCCTCGAAGGCATAGTCGACCGCCGTGACCAGGTAGGTCTGGTTCTGGTCGCCGCGCGGATAGTTGTCCAGCGTGAAGGTGTAGCCCGGCGCCATGGCGCGGTGGTTGGAGCGGCCCTGCACCGTGCTCTGGCGCGTGAGGCTTTGCTGCAGGCGCACGCGGATGTAGTCCTCGCCGTCGCCGGTCTCGGTGTAGCCGCCCGGCCATTCGTAGATCTCGTAGGCGTCGTGCGCGTGGCCGGGCGGGTTGCGGCGCATGTTGGACAGCTCGGCGCGGGGCTTCTTGAAGTCGTAGTCGTCGTTGTAGTGCCGGCCAGGCTTGACGCGCTGGTGCAGTTCCCAGGCGTGTATGCATTCCTCGCGCGCCACGGCGGCCTTGCCCGGCGGGTGGAAGGGGATGACGGCGCCGCCCTGCAGCGGGTCGTGCGAGGCGATGACATCGTCGCCCAATGTCAGCACATGCTGGCCCGCGCTGTGCTGGTGGTAGTAGCAGATGCCCTCGTGCTCCATGAGGCGCGAGACGAACTGGAAGTCCGTCTCGTTGTACTGCACGCAGTACTCCCAGGTGCGGTAGGAGCGCGTCAGGCGCTGCTGCATGGGGTGGCCGTAGATGCCCAGGACCTCGTTGATGATGTCCGGCACCGTCTTGTTCTGGAAGATGCGGAAGTCGCTGCGGCGCGTGGCCAGCCACAGCCAGGGCGACAGGCGTGCGCGGTACAGGAAGTTGCGGTGCTCGTCCTGGCCGCGCATGCCAAAGGCAGTGACCAGGCCGTCGATGTAGCGCTTGCCGCCGTCCTGGGTCTCCACCACCACGGTGGCGCCCTTGCCCAGCAGGGCCTTGGGGTCGATGCTGTCGTCCTCGCTGAGCAGGTCGATCTCCAGGGCGAACAGATGGCTGATTTCCTCGCGACCCTGCAGCCGGCGCAGCTGCAGCTGGTCTGCCAGGGGGGTGTTGATGGTGACTCTGCGTGTCATGGTGTCGGATCTCGCGGTGCTTGGGGTGGAAGAGGGGTCGGGGCTTCAGGCCTGGATGGCAGGGCCTGGGTGCGCCGGTCGATGAAGGGCTTGCATGGGGTGGCTGGAAGGTCCTTTGCTGCTATAGGGCTGCGTACACCAGTCCCGGACGGGCGCCGTCGGCGTCATCCTGGGCGCCATCCATGACAGGGGCGCTGTCGAAGGACTGGCCCAGCGCAACGAACTGGTAGTTGCCGCGCCGGTCGGTGAAAACCGCCAGGCCGCCCGGCGTCAGGGCTACGTTGAACCAGTCGTTGTCGGTTCTGGGCTGGTCCGGGTCCAGCGAGCCTGGCCAGCTCCGGGCCAGCACGCTGCCGGCCAGGCTCGCCTGGTTCAACGCCCGGGGCTGCCGGCCATCCGCGCCATACAGCCGCAGCTCCCCGGTGGCTTCGACCTTAACTGGCGTAGCGAGGGCAACCCGCATCTGGTCGGTGCTGGACGAGCAGCCCGCTGCCAGCGCGCTGGCAGCCATGACTGCACAAGTCACGAAACGGGCGGGGGTCAGGTGCGGTGGCATGGCGGCAAGGGCTTGTGGGTCTAGCGCGACGCCTGCGCGGTGCGGCTGCGATCCAGGTGGAGCACGGCGGCGTCCAGCAGCGGGTCGCCGCCGGCCTGGATGGAGGCGGTGAAGGCCGCGTCCACGGGCACGCGCAGGCGCGGGGTCACGCCTTGGGCCTGTGCGGCGGGGTTGTTGCCGCCAGAGGGGCCGGTTTCTGCGAGCAGGGGGACTTGCACGATGAAGCCGGCCGGCAGGTGCACGCGCGTGGCGGGGCCGGTGGCGCCAGCCGTGGCGCTGGTGGCGACGATGTCGGCACGCTGGCTGTGCTGCAGCCAGGCGGCGAACAGTTCGCAGGGGCCTGCGCAGCCCGGGCCGGTGAGCACGGCGATGGGGGCCGTGAAGGGCGTGCCCGAGGCGGCCAGCGGCAGCTGGGCCGGCAGGCCCAGGCCGCCACGGCTGCGCCAGACGCGGGCGGCGGGGTCGAACAGGCGCTGGGCGGCGTCCTTCATGCGCAGCGGCTTGTCGCGTGTGTAGAGCGAGGCCAGCATGTGGGGCAGCAACTGGTAGGCGTCGTCGCCCCGGTGGGCGCGCAGGTCGATGACCAGGCCCGTGACCCTGGCCTGGGTGGCTGCGGCCAGGGCGCCCTCCCAGCGGCTGAGCTGGCCGGTGGCGCCGTCGGCAAAGCTGTCGAGGGCGATGTAGGCCAGGTTGCCGCCCTGGGCGCTGCGCAGCAGGAAGGAGGCGAGGGCGGGCTCGGCCGCAGGCAGGGCCGTGGTTGCGGCGGGGGCGGCGTCCAGGCGCAGGGTCTGCTCCTGGCTGGCCGGAGGCGCGCCGGCTGCGGTGCGCAGGCTCAGCGTGGCGGGCGTGCCCAGGTCCAGCGCCAGCAGGTCGGCGCGGCGGGCGTCGGCACCGGCGCGCAGCGAGGCGGGGGCAATGCGGTCCAGGTAGCGTGCCGGGCTTTCCCCTTCGATGGCGAGGATGTCGCTTCCGGGCTGCAGGCCCGCCTTGGCGGCGGCAGAGCCTGGCGCCACGCTGGTGATGGCGATGCGGCCGTCCTCGCGCAGCCAGGTGCGTGGCATGGGCAGGTTGACGCTGCCGCGTGCCAGCAGCTGCGGGGACAGGCCCCGGTCTGAGCGGGCAGGCCAGGCCTGGCCGCCGGGCAGCAGAACGCGGTACTGGCCATCGCCCAGGCGCTGGCCCATTTCTGCCAGGGCCTGGGCCTGCGCGGCGCTGTCGCCGCGCTCGGCGGCGGTCTGCAGGCGCTGGCCGTAGTCGGCACGCAGCTTGCCGGCATCAAAGCCGCTGGCAGCGGCCAGCGGGTGGCGCTCGGCAATGAGGCCGATGAGGGCCTGGGCCGCATCGCCTGCGCCCAGGCGGGACAGGTCGATGTCCTGCGCGGGCTGGACGGCATGGAAGGCCAGGGCGATTTCCCGGGCACGGTCGAAGCGCAGGCCCTGCGGCTCCAGCGTGACCACGGTGTAGCCGCGCGGCAGGGTGACCATGGGATCGTCGGCGGTGAACAGGCGTCCGTCGGCGCCAAAGCCGGAAGGGAAGCGCTGCGTGGCATCGCTGGCCCAGACCAGCAGCTTGCCGCCCGTGGGCTCCAGGATGTCGCCGCTTTGGCGCGGCCATTCGGTGCGCACCGAGCTGGCGCGCAGCATGGCGTGCTGCTCTATGGCGTCCAGGCTGCGCCGGCCCGAGCGCTGGGGCACGTCGGCATGGACGGACAGGGCGAAGATGCGCACGCCCCGGCCCCCGGGGCGGGCTCGGCCGGTGGACAGGTCATAGGTCGTGCCGTCGGGGTCGCCGGGCAGTTCGATGGCCACGCCGGTGCTGTCGCCGCGCGGCAGGGCCAGCCATTGCGACTTGGCCGGCGCCACATGGGCGGCCTGGCGCTGCACGAGGTACGGCCCCTGGTCCATGAGCGCGACCACGGCCTGGCCGCGCCGGGCGCTGTCCGTCCAGGCGTCGCCCAGCACGGCCATGACGCGGCGTGGGCCGCCCTGGTCGTCCTGCACGGGGGCGGCGCCGGAGGGCGGCGACTGTGCCGCCTCGGGCTGGGCCTGGTTGCGGTCCCACCAGGCACGGGCCTCGTTGGCGGCACCGGTGGCCGCGTTGGTGGCCGTGCTGGCCGCGCTGCGGCCGGCCTCCAGCGCCTGTTGGCCGGCCGTGGCGGCGCCCGAGGCCCGCTGCACGGTGTCGGCCGCCTGGCCGATGGCGCCCAGGTCCAGCGCCTGCGCAGCCGGGGCGGCCAGCAGCGCGGCTGCGATCACTGCCGTGGCGGCGCGTGGCAGGCGGTGCCTTCTCATGCCGGCTCCGCAGCGCGGGTGCGCACGTCCAGCGTGAAGTCGTCGCCGCTGGCGCCGGCATGCAGGCTTTGCAGTTCCTGGCCTTGCACGGTGGCCTGCAGGAAGTGGGCAGCCATGCGCGGCAGCAGGTTCTGGGTGAGGATGCCGTCCACCATGCGCGCGCCCGATTCGACCTCGCTGCAGCGGCGGCGCACCAGGTCCACGGCGGCTTCATCGAAGCTGAACTGCGCGCCGTGGCGTTCCTCGATGCGCCGCTGGATGCGCAGCATCTGCAGCCGGATGATCTGCTCCAGCATGGCGTCGGAGATGGGGTAGTAGGGCACCACCGTCAGGCGGCCCAGCAGCGCGGCAGGGAAGGTCTGCAGCAGCGGCTGGCGCACGGCCTGGGCCAGGCCTTCGGGCGTGGGCGCCAGGTCCGGGTCGCGGCACATGCTGGCGATCAGGTCCGAGCCCACGTTGGAGGTCAGGATGATGACGGTGTTCTTGAAGTCGATGTAGCGGCCCTCGCCGTCTTCCATCCAGCCCTTGTCGAAGACCTGGAAGAACATCTCGTGCACGTCGGAGTGGGCCTTCTCGATTTCGTCGAGCAGGACCACGCTGTAGGGGCGGCGGCGCACGGCCTCGGTGAGCACGCCGCCTTCGCCGTAGCCCACGTAGCCGGGCGGCGCGCCCTTGAGGGTGGAGACGGTGTGCGCCTCCTGGAACTCGCTCATGTTGATGGTGATGAGGTTTTGCTCGCCGCCATACAGGGCTTCGGCCAGGGAGAGGGCGGTTTCCGTCTTGCCCACGCCTGAGGGACCGGCGAGCAGGAAGACGCCGATGGGCTTGCCCGGATCGTCCAGCCGCGCGCGGGAGGTCTGGATGCGGCGCGTGATGGCCTCCAGGCCGTGGCGCTGGCCGATGACGCGCTTCTCCAGCGTGTCTGCCAGCGAGAGCACGGACTGCACCTCGTCGCGCACCATGCGGCCCACGGGAATGCCGGTCCACTCGGCCACGACGGCGGCGACCACGCCGGCATCGACCACGGGCTGCAGCAGCGGGGAATCGCCCTGCAGCTCGGCGAGCTGGCGGCGCAGCGCTTCCAGCGAGGCCACGCTGGGGGGCTCGGCAGGTTCGGTTGCGGTGGCTTCGGCGGCCGTTTCCGGCGCCGCAGCGGACGGGTCTGCGGCGGCACCGGTGGAGAAGACGGGCGGCTTCAGTCCCATGAGGGCGGCCTCGGTTTCCAGGATGCGGCGGGCCAGCGCGCTTTCCTGGCCAAAGCGCTCGGCCAGCGTGGCCTGGCGGTCGCGCAGGCTGGCCAGGTCGGTTTCCAGCGCCTGCAGGCGCTCGGCCGTGGGCAGGCCGAGGGCGGCCTCCCGCAGCAGCACTTCCTGCTCCACGCCCAGGGCCTCGATGCGGCGCTGCACGGCTTCCAGCTGGGCGGGCGTGGCATGCAGGGCCATGGCCACGCGCGAGCAGGCCGTGTCCAGCAGGCTGACGGCCTTGTCGGGCAGCTGGCGAGAGGGAATGTAGCGGTGCGACAGGCTGACGGCCGCGGCCACCGCGTCTGCGGCAATGCGCACCTGATGGTGGTTTTCCAGCTTGGCGGCCACGCCGCGCAGCATGTCCACGGCGCGGGGCTCGTCGGGCTCGTGCACCTGCACCAGCTGGAAGCGGCGGGTCAGGGCCGGGTCTTTTTCGATGTATTTCTTGTACTCGGCCCAGGTGGTGGCGCCGATGGTGCGCAGCGTGCCGCGCGCCAGGGCGGGCTTGAGCAGGTTGGCGGCATCGCCGGTGCCGGCCTGGCCGCCCGCGCCCACCAGGGTGTGGACTTCGTCGATGAAGAGCACGATGGGCGTGGTGCTGGACTGCACGGCGTCCAGCAGGCCGCGCAGGCGGTTCTCAAACTCGCCCTTCATGCTGGCGCCGGCCTGCAGCAGGCCCACGTCCAGCACGCGCAGCTCCACGCCCTGCAGCGGCGGCGGCACATCGCCCTGGGCGATGCGCAGGGCCAGGCCTTCGACCACGGCGGTCTTGCCCACGCCGGCCTCGCCCACCAGGATGGGGTTGTTCTGGCGGCGGCGCAGCAGGATGTCCACCATCTGGCGCACTTCGTCGTCGCGGCCGGTGACGGGGTCCAGTTCGCCCGCCTTGGCGCGGGCCGTCAGGTCCACCGTGTACTGCTGCAGCGCACCGCCCTGGCCGGGTGCGGCGCCCGTGGCCTGGCTCGCTTCGCCCGGCGTGCCTTCCAGCCCGCTGCCATCGGCCGCGCGCATGCGTGCCTCGGGCGAGTCGGGCAGCAGGCGGGCGAAGGCATCGCTGAGCGCGGGCTCGGAGATCTTGTCGAATTCGCGCGAGATGGAGCGCAGCTCATTGGCCAGCGAGCGCGTGCGCACCATGCCCGACAGCAGATAGGCGCTGCGGATCTGGCTGTCGTTGAACATCAGCGTGGCATAGACCCAGCCGCGCTCGATGGCGGTCTCTATGTGCTCGGAGAAGTCGCTGATCGAGGTGGCGCCGCGCGGCAGCTGGTCCAGGCGGCGCAGCACATCGGCGGCCAGGCGGTCGGAGGCGATGTCGAAGTGGCGCAGGATGCGGATCAGGTCGCAATCGTTTTCCTGCAGCAGCTGGTGCAGCCAGTGCACCAGCTCCACATAGGGATTGCCGCGCAGCTTGCAGAACACGGTGGCGCCTTCCAGCGACTTGAACAGCAGCGGGTTGAGCTTGCCGAAGAGGGATTGGCGGCTGATTTCTGTCATGGGTCTTGGGTGCTTAAAAAGAAGGGATCAATGGGCGGTAGGAATTGCCGGCTAGCGTTGGGGGCGGACTTCGACCTTGCGGCCCTTGGCCTGGCACTGCGCCAGCAGCCGGTCGACCCAGGCGCGTTCGACGAGGAAGCTGCTGCCGGTGATTTCCTGCGCCGTTTCACGGACGCCAGTGGCCAGGCGGATGGATTTGTTGCGCGCCATGCCTTCGCCGTGCTCCTCGGCCTCCTGCGGCGTTGCATGTGCCGGGGCCAACAGCGAGCCCAGGCTGAGAATCTCGCCGCCGTCTTGCCAGATCATCCAGACGAAGGGGCTTGGATCTTCGGGCGGCGCGGAGCGCTGCTGGACAAAGCAAAAGTGCTGACGCCTTCCCGCCAAGGAGGTGTCTGCGTACTGCAGCTTGAGTCGAAGGTAGGCGCGCAGTACGGCAGGCGAAGGGATGCTGGCCTTGACGGGACGTGAGAAGTCGTCAGGAGGGAGACCCTGGGAGGTTGCTGGCGCAGGGCTGCCGTTGTCTGCCGCAGCATTGGCCTGAGCCAGGACTGTTGCGGGCAGGGCCAGCGCAGCCACCAGACAGGCCATCCGGCACATCCGGCTGGGCGGCAACCAGGATTGGTGGAGATGCGGCATTCGGCTATCGGGCAGGAGCCACTTTGATGGTGCGGCCCTTGGCCTTGCACTGCGCCAGCAGCAGGTCCACCCAGGCACGCTCGACGAGGATGCTGCTGCCGGTCGTTTCCTGCGCCGTTTCACGAACGTCGGTCGCGAGGTGGATGGCCTTGGCTTCGGCCAAGGCATCTCCGTCCCATTGCGCTTCATCCGGCGATGGTTTGGCGGTGAAGCGGCGCTGCCCCAGATTGGCGATCTGGCCGCCTTCCAGCCAGACCATCCAGACCGATGAGCGCGCAGGGGTTACGGTGCGGTTGTGCTGCTGCACGAAGCAAAAGTGCTGCCTGCTCTGGGCTTTCTGGGTGTTGTTGGCTTCGTCCTTGGCTTGCAGATAGTTGCGAAGGGCCGCAACCGATGCCACGTAGTGAGAGGCCGGGCGCGAGAAGTCGGCGGCCGCGGCGTGTTTTGGTGCGGCATCGGCTGTGTCTGCCGGTGCTGCAGCGACAGCGTGCCAACTTGCGACTGCGAGGAGGGTCAGGCACGCTGCCCGTGCGAGACCGACCGAGACGCTGGCCGGCTTGGCAAGGGCAGGCATTGCGCAATGGCCGTGGTGGCTGGGGGAGCCCAGTCGCTGGAGGGCTTGTTGAAGTTCAGGCATGGGCTTCAGTCCTTCTTGCGCAAGCGGGTATGGGTGTAGAACGTGTTGCCGGACAGGGTCTTGTGTTCGCGGAATTCGGGGCCTGGCTGGGGGGCTTCAGTGGTTTTCCAACCGAAGAGCCCTGTGGATGTGGGGTCCGGGGGCACTGGCGCCTGGGCGATGTCGATGGCGGCCTGCACAAAATCCAGATAGGCCTTGCGCTGCGGGTGAAGGCCGTTGTTGGCGTTCTGGAGATACTTTTGAAGGTTTCCTGCCATTTCGGATGGCAGCGTGGGATACAGGTTGAACCCGTGGAACTGGACCGATCCACGGTCGTTTGCCATGACGATGTCTTTTTCGCTGGTGGCGCCACGTGCCATGAAATCCCCGGGATTCGGGCTCTTGAGGCGGTTTTCGATCACGCGCCGCATCCATTGCATGGAAGTCCGAATGTCTTCAATTCGCCAGCTTGAGCCACCGAGTGCGGGCGAGGTGTTCTCCGCCAGGAACAGCCTTGCCAGCATCCCCTCCGTCGTGCTCTCTGCAGGCAGCGAAATGCTTTTCTCCACCTGCACGGTGATGGCTGCGGGCATGACGCTGAGCCCGCTTCCCTGCACCGCCACGATGCTGAGCTTGGTGAGCCCGGGCTGCTGCGCCACGAAGTCGAATTGCCAGCTGTCGGCGCGGGCGTTGTGTACGGGGGGCTGGGCCGCAAGAATGCTGGGCGCATCGATCCTGGCGCCCAGCTTGTAGGTCTTGGCGACGGCCTCGATCTTGACGCGCAGGCGGTTGCCTTCGACCAGCGTCAGCGTGGAAGGAACCGGTGCGTTGTGCGGGAACTTGATCTGTACGGTGGGCATGTGTGCGAGCAGGGAAGTGGTGATTCAGTGGTTCGGTGATTCAGTGGCTCGAGGACTGGGGCAGGGGCCGGTGCCGGGGCCGGGGCGCCGGCCCCGCACGGGCTGGCGGCGCTGGCGCAGCCAGGCTTCGGGGTCCAGGCGGAAGTCGCGCGCGTCCTGGGCGGGCTCGGCGTGGGTGAGCCAGGTGGTCCAGCCGAGCTGGGTGCTGCTGCCCAGCCGGGCGGCAGGCACTTCCTGGCGGCGCAGCACCAGCACATAGTCCCAGGCGTATTCGATGCCCAGGTAGTTGCGCACCCAGTCCACCAGGGTCTGGAACAGTGCGGCCTGGGGCAGCAGCTGACGGTATTGCTCCAGGCCCAGCGGGCCGAGCACCAGGCGGAACTTGCTTTGCGCATCGGGCACGCGCGAGCCCACGACGGCATCCACGCCCAGGCGCGAGTTGCAGGGGCGGCTTTGCAGCCGGGTCTGCTGCCCGGGTTCCAGCTCCAGGTGGTGCAGGCAGTTTTCTTCCAGCCGCACGGGGATCTGGAAGTAGTGCGACAGGGCTTGGCACAGGCCTTCGGGATTGCGTGTCCAGCGGGTCAGGTGGCCGGCCATGAAGCGCTTGGCGTGGTCGGGCACGTCGTCGCGTGCGCGCTGGCTGGGCAGGCCGGTGCCGATGAAGCTGTCTATGTAGCGGCCGAAGGGGTCCTCGCCGGGGCGGTCCAGCGATGCCGTGGGCTGGGCGTCCGACCAGGCGCGGAACAGCAGCAGCAGCATGCGGTGGTGAAAGATGTCGGAAAAACGCGCCAGCGTGGCGTCGTCATGCTGGCGCAGGCGCTCGCGCACGTATTCGGTGATGTGCGTGGGCAGCGGTCCGTTGGGGCCGTAGAGGCCGAAGTTCCAGACCGTCATGCGCTCGGGCTCGCCGGCGCGCGAGGGCAGGATCTCGGCGATGGTGGCGGGCGCGAAGGCCAGCGACGGGTCCTGGCCCAGGCGCAGCGGTTCGTCCTTGGGGCGCGTGGCCTGGCCCAGGCGCGGCAGGCCGGGGTGGCGCGCCTGCAGGTAGCGCAGGCTGTGCATCAGGTCGAACTGGTAGGGCCTGGCGCTCAGGCGCTGCCAGAACAGGCGCGCCCGAGCGTCCTCGGACGCGTTCGCCTGCACGGTGGGCAGCTCCGGGTCCTGATCGGGCACCGGCTGGGCAAGGGGAGCGTGCGCGGCGTTGCTCATATGCCGGGCCGTTGTCCGGGGCGTGGCGCCCAGTGCGCGACGGGGCCGCGCTGGCGAGAGTGCAGCTGCAGCTCGGTGAAGCTGTTGACGCCCACGTGGCGGGCAAAGAACCGCTCCAGCATGTTGGCCAGGGGCCAGGGGCTGACACCGGCCATGGCCGGCTCGTCCACGCTCAGGTGCACGCCCACGCCGCGCCCGTAGACGAGCTGGCGGTGCTGGGGCAGGCGGCGCGTGATGGGCTCGATGCGCATGCCCTGGATGGCGGCGATCTGTCCGGCCAGCTGGTGGTTGCCCAGGTCCAGGTACAGGCGCAGCAGCTCCTGCAGCGTGGCGGCGCCTTCCTCGTCGGACAGGTCGGTCATGGCCAGGTAGTTCAGGCTCAGGTGGGAGATCAGCCGCCAGGTGAGGCCGCCATCGGCCACGGCCGGTATCGGGGCGCTGGGGCCGGCGATGACGCGGGCCCAGTCCACCGGTGCCGACTCCTGAAGGGCAAAGTCGCCGCCCGGCTGGTTGACGCGCATGAGCAGGGGCAGGTCGCGGTTGGTGCACAGGGTATGCATGGACAGCTGCTTGAGCTCGTCGGAGAACGGCGCCTCGCGCTGGTCCACCAGCGAGATGAAGACTTCCGAGCCCAGGTACTGCGTGCGCGGGCCGCTGCGCAGGCTGCGTTCGGAAAACAGCCGGGGCTCGCGCCGCGTGGTGAAGTAGGCCTGCTCGGTGGAGTGCAGGCCGTGAGTGGAGGCGTACAGCGGCGCAAATTCACGGTCCTGCGTCTTGCCTTCGTGGTGGCCGGTGACGGCCTGCACGCCGTAGACCTCGAAGTCCAGCGGCCGCATGCGGTCGGCAACGACGTGGTATTCGTGCACGTTGGAGGCCACGTGCAGGCGGTCCGCCGTGTACTCGAACAGGTTGATGGCCGGAATGCAGTGCATCAGCAGCTTGGCCGCGTCGATCTGCGGCTCCAGCGTGGGCGCGGCGCGGCGCAGCAGCAGCGTGATGCCCACGCCGTCGTGGGCAATGCGGCGCATGCTGCGCGACAGACCGTTGATCGAGAAGAACCGCTGCCGCGCGGGAAACGCGAAGTACTCGTGCAGCAGCCGGTGGCCCTGGAAGGCGCGGTGCGAATAGGGAATCAGGGCCTGTTCGCTGTCATGGCCCTCGGCGCGCAGCGCATCGGGCAGGAGCACGTCCCAGACCTGGCGCGGGTCCTGCGGGTGGTGGACCACGATGGCCAGCGTCTGCGTGTGGATGAGCTCCTGCAGATGGGAAGCGACGACGTCGCCCGCATGGATGTACACCCACAGCTGGTCCAGCGCCACCTGCATGCACTGCGAGGCATCCAGCGTGGCCAGCTGCAGCCGCAGGTGGCCGCCGGCCTCGCCCAACTGGGGCACCAGCGCATGGGGCAGGTCCAGCGCCGGGCCGCCCAGGCGGGCCTGGCGTATCTCCAGCGGCCACAGCGTCAGCGGCCCGCCGGTGCGGAAATCGCAGATGGTCTGCTCTTCCTGCACCTTGTGGGTGCGCAGCACGCTGCCCGAGGGCAGGGTGAATCCATCGACCAGGTTGCCTTCCTTGGCACTGGGCTTGAGCTGGACCACCACCATGGATGGCGTGGGCGCCAGGTAATGGGGGCAGACCATTTCCAGCATGCGCTGGGACAGGCGCGGGAACTCCGCGTCCATCTTCAGCTGGATGCGTGCGCTCAGAAAGCTGAAGCCCTCCAGCAGGCGCTCCACATAGGGGTCGGCCACATCGGTGTCGTGCAGCGAAAGACGGCCCGCGACCTTGGGAAAGGCGGCAGCGAACTCGGCGCCCAGCTCGCGCAGATAGGCCAGTTCGCGGTTGTAGTACTCGACGAGGCGGGGATTCATGGTGTGTGTGGCGGCGTCCGGGCTCAGGCCCTGAGGTTTTGCAGCGAGACCTGGCCGGTCTCCAGGTCCAGGCTGGTCTTGAGCAACAGCTCCAGCGGATAGGGCATGGACCAGAACTGGCAGCGGATCTCGAACTGCAGCGTGTTGTGGTGGTTGAGCTGCTCGGTGGAGGCCAGCAGCGTCACGGCCAGCGTCTTGGGCAGGATGCGCGGCTCGAAGGCCAGGATGCTTTCGCGGATGCTGCGTTCCACATGGCCCCAGTCCAGCTCGGACAGCAGCTGGCCGGCCAGCGGCGGCATGCCGTAGTTGATGACCGAGCGCTGCACATGCTCCAGCCCCTCCATCTCCACGTGGTCCCAGGCATCACGCGCATTGAGCAGCCAGCCCAGGTCGCGCAGCAGGGCCTCGCGCAGGCGGGATTCGTTCACGAAGACCGCATCGGGCCGCTCGGTGCGCAGATGGGGCTCATGGTCGGTCAGCCGGTCCAGCAGGGCGGGCTGCAGCCGGTCCTTGGCTGCTGTCGCCTGGTTCTGGCGCGTGCGCAGCGTGGGCATGGGGTTGAGGGGACTGGGGCGCATGGCTTGTTTCTTCAGGAACCGGCCGGCCGGGCAGCCGCCAGGGGGTTCACGGGCTCCTTCGCCTTCAACGCCGGGTCTTGGCGGCAGGCGGAAAGAGGGCGCGAACGGGCAGAGAAGATCTGAACGATCTGCTCCTTGTCATCGGTGGACACCTTCATGCAGGCGCAGCCATAGCCGTGGCTGCCATGGCCGGTACGCACCCAGTCACGGTTTGCAAAGCGGGGCCAGTCACCCTGGGCCTGATGGCCGCCCTGCACGCCAACGGTCCAGTCGGTATCGCGATCGGTCAGCGAGGCATTGGCGGGCGTGGGATTGTCGAACCAGCCGCAGCGCAGGGCATTGGCCGGGCCGTGGCTGGAGGCCGATGCAGGCCACGGGCCCAGACACAGCAAGGCAGCCAGCAGCAAGAACGGGCAGCGCAGGGCTTGCGGGGACGCGGGGGCGACTGTTCCGTGCATGGCTTGCTCCGTCATCGCGTGGCGGTCTCCAGCGCCAGCTGGCGCACCTGCAGCATGGGAAAGTCCTCGGAGTCGGTGACCCAGGTGCGCTGGCCGTGGCCGGCCACGTGGCCCGAGGATTCGTCAGGCTCGGAGGAGCCTGAGTCCAGCGGGCTCCACTGCGTGCGGCGCGACATGCGGACGGCGTCGTCATCGCCGGGCGCCAGCGGATAGCGCGCGGGCATGAAGCCCTGCAGCGCGCCGCCCTCGCGCAGCGTGACCTCGCAGGGCAGCCAGATCAGGTCGCGCAGGTCCTGCACGGGCTCGAAGCCGATCTGTGCAATGGCGTCGAAGGGCAGCCAGTAGTAGCTGCCGTGGGCCAGCAGCTCGCAGACAGGGCCGAGGCGGGTATCGCTGTCGGCCAGCCATTCGAAGCGGTGCTCGCCCATGTGGCCTGCGGTGGCGGGCGCCTCGTCCAGGGCGCGGGCGCGCAGGTCCTGGGCAGCTGCTCCTTCATGGGCCAGGGCGTCGATCAGGCAGGCCAGCCATTGCGCGGGCTCGCCCATGAGAAAGGGCTTTTTCTTGCCGGCGAAGACCTCGGCGCGCAGCACCTCGCAGCGGATGGCCTCGCGGTAGGCGCGCGCCATGGGCTCGCACGAAGGGTCGAGCTGCGCGCACAGCTGCAACTGCTCCAGCGCCTTTTGCCATTCGCCCAGCACGCACAGCAGCTGGAAGTAGTAGACGCGCAGGGGCGCCGAGGCCGGGGCCTGGCGGATCTGGTCCTTCAGGGCCTTGAGTTGCTCGTCCAGGGAAAGCTGTGAGGTGAAGCTGGGCAGGGGCATGGTGAAAACGCAGGAAAAAGAGAGGGGCGGGGTGCGGCTGCGCCCCGGTCAGTCGTCGTAGGAGCGGCAGCCCCAGCGCACGGCGTCGGGCGCCTCGCCGGCCACATGGCCGATGACGATGCGCGGTGGCGTCTCGTCCAGGCCCTTTCTGAGCGGCATGGCGCGTGCGTACTGGGCGGGCAGCTCGCCAAAGCCTTCAAGATCCCAGCTGCTGCGCGCCTGCGGCCGGGCCTTGGTGCGCTGGACCAGCGCCTGCAGGCTGCCCGTGGCGCGCGCCGCGACAATGCTGCCACTGCCGCCGCGCACGGTGATGGAGGACACCTGCGTGCCATCGATCTCCAGCGGCGTGGCAAACAGGTAGAGCAGGTCCAGGCTTTCGCCGGGCGCGCGGTCCACCACGGTCACGCCCTGCGCGCGCAGGCGCTGGGCCAGCGCTTCGTCGCGGCCATCGGGAAACTCGATGCGGCAATGCAGGGCGTCGGTGAACAGGGTGGTGATGTCCGCTGCCGTGGCAGGTGCGGCTTGCACCGTGGCGCAGGCCGTGCCGGCCAGCAGCAGGGTGAAGAAAGCTTTGGAACAGGCGTTCATGGCGTGG
This sequence comes from Delftia sp. WSY_22, assembly GCF_043104185.1. NCBI lineage: Bacteria > Pseudomonadati > Pseudomonadota > Betaproteobacteria > Burkholderiales > Comamonadaceae > Delftia > Delftia sp. WSY_22. The sequence continues at coordinate 53,236 of NZ_JBICKN010000020.1, read as the reverse complement.
CTCAATGGGCGCATCAGGCGCATCAGGGATGGCGGTAGATCTTGAAAGCGGGCTTGTGGGTGCGGTAGCCGGGGCCTGCCCAGAAGCCGTTCTGCTTGAAGTCCGAGATCCAGACGCTTCCGTCGAACATCTGCATGTGGCCGGCGGGCGATGAGGTGAAGCCCTGCATCACGGCCACATCGCCTTTCTTGTAGCCACCTTCGGGCATGGCGTCGTAGCGTGTGAAGCCGGCGGCCACCAGGCTGGTGCCGTAGTCCTTGGCATCGCGCGTGCGCTGCAGTGCGATGCCGCCAGCGCCGATCGCATCGCGCACATAGCGCGCGCAGTAGCCGGCCGAACTGGCGCGGGCATTGGTCTGCAGGGTGGCGACGGCGTTGTCTACATTCCAGGGCATGAAAAGCCTCTCTGAGTTGGGTCCTGGAGGGGAAAGCTTCTCCAGGCCTGTTTCTTGTTATGGGGCCTGGCCCTGGTGCGAGCGTGTCGGCACCAGGAGCCAGGTGGGCGGGCAGTCTTACTTCGCGCCCTGCTTCACGGAAGGCAGCTTGGACACCAGGCGCAGCGACACCGTCAGGCCTTCCAGCTGGTAGTGGGGGCGCAGGAAGAACTTGGAGGTGTAGTAGCCGGGGTTGCCCTCGACTTCCTGCACCTGCACCTCGGCGGCGGCCAGGGGCTTGCGGGCCTTGGTTTCCTGCGAGGAGTTGGCCGGGTCGCCGTCCACGTAGTTCATGATCCAGTCGTTGAGCCAGCGCTCCATGTCGGTGCGCTCGCGGAAGGAGCCGATCTTGTCGCGCACGATGCACTTGAGGTAGTGCGCGAAGCGGCAGCAGGCGAACATGTAGGGCAGGCGCGCCGACAGGTTGGCATTGGCCGTGGCGTCGGAGTCGTAGTACTCGGCGGGCTTGGCCAGCGACTGGGCGCCGATGAAGGCGGCCACGTCCGAGTTCTTGCGGTGCACCAGGGGCATGAAGCCGTTCTTGGCGAGCTCGGCCTCGCGGCGGTCGCTGATGGCGATTTCCGTGGGGCACTTCATGTCCACGCCACCATCGTCGGTGGGGAAGGTGTGGGCCGGCAGGTTGTCCACCGCGCCGCCCGATTCCACGCCGCGGATGGAGGTGCACCAGCCGTAGTACTTGAACGAGCGGTTGATGTTGACCGCCATGGCGTAGGCCGAGTTGGCCCAGCAGTACTTGCCGTGGTCGCCGCTGTCGGTTTCTTCCTCGAAATCGAATTCATCGACCGGGTTGGTGCGCGCGCCGTAGGGCAGGCGTGCCAGGAAGCGGGGCATGGCCAGGCCGATGTACTTGGCGTCGTCGGACTCGCGCAGGCTGCGCCACGCGGCGTACTCGGTGTTGGTGAAGATCTTGGTCAGGTCGCGCGGGTTGGCCAGCTCCTGCCAGGATTCCATCTGCATGATGGCGGGCGCCGCGCCCGAGATGAAGGGGCAGTGGGCCGCGGCGGCCACCTTGGCCATTTCACCGAGCAGCTCCACGTCCGGCGGGCTGTGGTCGAAGTGGTAGTCGCCCACCAGGCAGCCGAAGGGCTCGCCGCCGAACTGGCCGTACTCCTCTTCGTACACCTTTTTGAAGACGGGGCTCTGGTCCCAGCCCACGCCCTTGAAGCGGCGCATGTTGCGGTGCAGCTCCTTCTTGGAGATGTTCATGACGCGGATCTTGAGCATCTCGTCCACCTCGGTGTTGGTCACCAGGTGGTGCAGGCCGCGCCAGGCGCCTTCGAGCTTCTGGTAGTCGTCGTGGTGGATGATGCGGTTGATCTGCTCGGACAGCTTGCGGTCGATCTCGGCAATGATGGCCTGCACCGTCTGGTAGGCATCGTTGGACAGCGTGATCGCCGAGCCCAGGGCCTGCTGGGCCAGCGTCTGCACGGCCGCTTCCACGGCTTCGCGGGCCTGGTCGGTCTTGGGCTTGAATTCCTTTTGCAGCAGGCTGCCGAATTCGCTGCCGGCCAGCGCCTGGGTCGATTGTTCGAGTTGGGTTGCGGTATTCATGACGTGCTTGCCTTCCTGATGTGCTGCCTCAAGCCTCGGATGCAGGGCCCGAGGCCTGCGGGGCAGTGATATTGGGCGCGGCGGCCAGCGACTTGAGCAGCGCAGGGTCCTTGAGCACCTTGCCGATCAGCTCCTCGGCGCCCTGCTTGCCGTCCATGTAGGACAGCAGGTTGTGCAGCTGGGTGCGTGCCTCCAGCAGCGAGTTGAGCGCGCCCACGCGCCGCGCGATGGCGGCGGGGGAGAAGTCCTCCATGCTCTCGAAGCTCAGGTCGATGTTGAGCTTGCCCTCGCCCGTCAGCGTGTTGTCCACCTGGAAGGCGACGCGGGGCTTGATGGACTTCATGCGCGCATCGAAGTTGTCGATGTCGATTTCCAGGAACTTGCGGTCGGCGATCTCGGGCAGCGGATCGACGGGCTTGCCCGACAGATCGGCCAGCACGCCCATCACGAAGGGGATCTGCACCTTCTTTTCCGAACCGTAGATCTCGACGTCGTACTCGATCTGCACGCGCGGCGCACGGTTGCGCGCGATGAATTTCTGACCACTCTTGCCGGTTTTGGTGAGCGACATGCGGGTGTTCCTTTCAAGAAAAAAATGGGTCGCAGAAGTAAAAAGCCTGGAGTCCCGCCTTGCGGCGGACCGAAGGGCTGAGGGCGCAAGAGGCCGTGTGGAAACAGGTGGACGGGGTGGGTGTCATGGGGCAGCCGGCTCCTTGAAAGCGAAGTCCGGGTCCAGCAGATCCGTGCATTCCTCGCAGTAGAGGTAGGCGATGGAGCGCTTGTTCTCCGTCGTCCCCCAGCCGGTGCCGCTGTCGATGGTCAGATTGACCTGGCGGCCGCCCTTGAAGCGCACGACGGCACGGGCACTGCAGCTACCGGTTTCATAGGCATGCGCGTAATTGAACTGGCTGCTGGACTTGGCGTGGCGCAGGAAGTAGCGCGCGCGCTTTTCGTCAATGCGCAGTGAATCGCAATGGATGCGGGGGTCTTCGCTTTTGGCGGTGCCGTCGCGGATCGTGATGCGCTCGATGGCGTTTGCATGCCGTGCACCGGCATCTGCGAAGGCTGGCGTCGAGAGACCCACGCCCAGGGCCATGAAACAGCATTTGGCCTTCATGTCTGCTGCTCCTGCAGGTGGGCGCCCGTGATCACTTCCACCTGGGCCAGGCTGTCGGGCGACAGTTCGCGCAGGATGTCCATGAAGCCCATGCGCATGAAGCGGGCGGCGCGGCGGATGAGCAGGGGGGCGGGGTTGGAGGGCTCGGTGCGCTCCACGAAGGCGGCGATCTCCAGCAACTGGGCAATCGCCTGTTCGCGGTTGCGTGCCGGGGTGTGGGGGGTGCCGGGCGCGGGCTGGGATGCCAGGCCGTCCCCGGTGCCGGCCTGTGCGGCCGGATTGGCTTCGGCGGCCGTGTCGGCGTCGCCCGTGGTCTGGGGCAGCCATTGACCGAGTGCCAGCAGCAGCTGGCGCAGGCCGTCGAGCTCGGGCTGCTGGTGGCTGGGCAGGTGCTGTTCGCAGCAGGTGCGGATCCGGTCGAGTTCCTGCAGCGCAGGGGTGACGGCCAGCAGGGTTTCGTGGCCCTCGGCATGTGCGCGGGCCGAGGCCATGCGCAGCTCGTCGGCGGTCAGGTGCGGCAGGTCCTCGGGCACGTTGCCCTTGGCCATCAGTTCGGCGTCGCGCACGCTGATCTGGCCGAGGGCTCCGCGCAGGAAGTCGGCGTTGCGCAGGTCGCGCACAAAGCCCGTCACGTCCGACAGGGTGCCCAGGGCGTTCATGCGCATGAAGTAGTCGTCGCCGTCCTCGGGCAGGGGGTGGACATGCTCCCAGTGGCGCTCCAGCAGGGCGGCGCACAGCTGCAGGCCCTGCAGCGTGCCGGGCAGGCCGTGCAGGATGGTCCAGGCACGGCACAGCAGCACGGCCACGCGCAGGTCCTTGGTGCGCTGCATCAGGGCCGAGGCCTGGCGCTCCACGTCGCGCCAGTCCGGTGGCTCGGCGGGGATGACGGTGTCGCCGAACTGCTGTTCTACCTTGCCCTGCGCAGCGCTTTCCATGGCCTGGAAATCGTTGTCATAGGTAAGGTCCGGGCCGCAGGGCGGCTCGGCGGCGGTCTCGGTCAGCAGGTCCTGGATATTGGCCATGGGCGGGATTCGATGTGGCTTGGGGTTTGGTGTGCAGGGGCCGTGCGCTCTATGCGGGTTCAGGCGCCCTTGAACAGCCGGGTGAACAGGCGGCGGTGCAGCACTTCGTGCTGGACCACTTCGTCAGGGGCGTGGCGCGGCGTGGCCGAGATCCACCAGACGGAGGTGGTGGAGCCCGGGCGCATGCAGGCGCGCCAGTCCATGCGCGGCAGGCGCGCGGCGTTGCCCTGCGAGGCGCCCATGTCGAGGTCGGCCAGCAGGCTGTGGATGGAGGTGCTGTCCGGCGCGCTGCGCTCCTGCTGGAACGGCCATTGCAGGGTGGCCAGCCGCTCGTCGAGCTGCTGGGCCGACAGGGGCAGGCGCCGCGCGTCGATGAGCGCATCGCGTGCGCCGCTCAGAAAGCGTTCGATGTCCTGGTCCGACGCCGGTATGCCGGAGCTGCCGTCCACCGTGGCCATGATGGCCAGCGGAAAGAGCCTGCCGATGCGGTCGGAGCTGGGGCCGATCACGCCCACCATGGACTGGCCCAGGATGGAGGCAGGGCACAGGAAGAACCACAGCGGCGAGTGCACGAAGCGCGTGGACCAGCCATCGGCCGCATCGCTGCGCAACTGGTCCATGCCGTTGCGCAGCCATTCGTCCCAGCGCATGGTCAGTGCGTGGGGCATGCGCCTGCCGACGAAATCGCCCTGGCTGGGCAGCTTGCCCCACCAGGCGGCGCATGGCCGCTGGACAGTCATGGCGTTCACAGCCGGTCCGGACATTCGAATTCCTCCATGGCCTTGAGCCGGAATGGGTTGAGGACGCTGCTGGTGGTGACTTCCATGCGCAGCTTGCGCCCGTCGATGGTGAAGATGGCCGTGAAGCGCTCGGGCGAGTTGCCCGGCAGGATCTGGGCGCGGTCGAACAGGCGGTGCAGGGCCCAGGGGCCTTCGGTCACGATGCCGGTGTTCTGCGCGCCGGCCGCCGTGATCTGCAGCCGGGCCTGGCCGGTGCCGCGCGTGCCGGGCCAGGAGACGGCCTTGGGGATTTGCGGGCCGTGCTGGTAGCGCACGATCTCGCCGTCCACGTCCAGCACCATCTGGGAGATGGAGGCGTCCATGTCCAGCGGCTTGATCTCCAGCCGGATGCCGGGCGTGTTGCCGCCTGCGCGGAAGAACACGTCGCGGATGGAGGCCGCGCGCTGGAAGGCGGCCAGCGAGGCAGAGCCCCCCACCGGCGTGCCGTCCACACCCTGCTTGAAGGTCCAGGGCACGGTGGAGATGTCCACCATGGTCTGCAGCTGGGTGCGGAAGAACTCGTCCATGGTGCCGCCGGTGGCGAACAGGCGGGCGAAGTCGTCCGTGGTCACGTCGCGCGTGGCGCTGCGCGTGAAGGGGTAGCGGCCCAGGATGGCTCGGCGGCAGAAGTCGCCGATGGTGGCGTTGAGGTTGCCGCCCAGCGTGCTGCGCACGCTGCTTCCCACGAAGGACGAGGTGGAGGTGGCCAGGGCCTCGTACATGCTGTTGAGCGGAGGCGGCACGCGCTTGGCCTCCGAGCGCACCTTCTCCAGCGTGCCGCTCAGCGAGGGAGGCACGCCGCCGCCCTGGATCACCTGCTGGCGCGCCGAGGCGATGACGGCCGCCGCCTCGTTGAGCACCTGCAGGCTGGCGGTGATGGGCGCCGGGCCCGAGCCGTTGCTGGTGGCAAGGCGCCGGTATTCGCGGAAGCGGAAGTCCACGATGTCGGCCTCCAGCGTGCCGGTGGCCAGCATGCCGCCCACGTTCAGCGGCTTGCCGGTCAGGCGGCTGAGCTGGTGCTGTTCCTCGCGGATGCGCTGCAGTTTCTCGCCCAGCCAGCTGCTGGTGCTGCCCGAGCTGCCGCCTTCCTGCTGGTCCGGGCGGCGGGCCAGCGTGGTCTCGCGGGCCACGGCGCGGATGAACTGCTCCAGGCTGGAGTTGGCGGACGAGTACAGGCGGGCCTGCTCGCCGGCCTGCTCCAGCGAGGCCGTGCGTATGGGGCGGATGTCGGCCAGGAAGGTTTCCCACAGGCGCGCGTACTCCATCAGGTACAGGCGCTTGACCTCGTTGGCCAGCTGGCCCGTGAGCACTTCCTGGGCCACGCTGCGCCGGCCTTCGGCCTGGCCCAGCACCCAGGTTTCCTCCTTGGCCAGCAAGGTGGTGACCTTGGGCAGCTCGTGCAGGAAGAGGCCGTGGTAGCCGTCATAGGTGAACAGGCCGCTGATGCCCTGGGTGAGCGGCTTGCCGCTGGCACGCGCAAAGACCTGGGGCGCCTCGGGACCGCTGGCACGCACCACGCTGAAGTCGGGCGGCAGCTTGTCGCCGGTGTTCAGCAGCTGCTTGAGGCGGCTGTAGGCACGCTGGGCGGGCGACATCTGGGCCAGGCGCTGGCGCACTTCGGCGACCAGGTTGGCGTCGATGGGCTGGGCGGAGACCACCACGCGGCCGTCGATGAGGCGGTCCAGGTGCTCGGACAGCTGGTCCACCAGGCCGGCCTGCACCAGATGCTGGGGCAGGGTGTTTTCCCAATCGCTGCGCAGCCAGGCCTTGACGAAGGTGGCGTCGAAGTGGTCGGGCTCGTAGAGCATGAGATAGGCCTTGAGCGTTTCGTAGCTGGCCTCGGGGCTGCCGGTGCTGACCTGGCGCAGCGAGCGCGCGACATGGCTGCTCAGGCGCGGCAGCCAGGCGTCTTCCAGCAGGCGCAGGTAGGTGGCGTGGGCGGCCGTCTGCACCTTGGGCACCTGCAGCAGGCCCCAGCGCCAGCCCAGCGGGGCTGATTCCTCGAAGCGGCTGCTCTGCGCCACGCGCGCCGCGTGGTTGAGCATGGGCACCAGGGCGACCACGTTGTCGGGATCGGTGGCCTTGGATTCCTCCACGGCCTGGCGCAGCGTGCCGGCGTTGTCGGCCACTTCGTTCAGGTAGCGCTGGTTGTTCTCGTAGCTCAGCGTCCAGGCCAGGGCCGCGCCGCCCAGGGCCAGCAGCAGGGCGCACAGGCCGGCGGCCTGCAGCAGGCGCAGCTGGCGCTCTTTCTTGGCGTTGCGCCCGGTCAGGCCGGACTCGTTGAACATCACGTCCTTGAACAGCGACTCCAGGAAGTAGCTGCGGCCCTGCTGGGGCACGGCATCGGCCGGCAGGCGGCCGCGCAGCGCAAAGCGGCGCGACAGGGCCGACATCACGCGGTCGAAGGGCATGCCCTCCTGCGTGCCGCTGGTGAAGTAGACGCCGCGCAGCAGCGGCTTTTCCTTGAAGCGCGAGGCGGAGAAGGCAGCATCCAGCGTGTCGCGCACCACCTCCTTGAGGCCGGCAAACTGCTGGGGCAGTGCGTAGAGCAGGCTGCGGCGCGCAAGGTCAGGCTCGGTCATCAGCCGCTGGGGCAGCAGGCGGTTGATCTGGGCGACCAGGGCGTCGAATTCCTCCATGTACAGGGCGCTGGCGGCCTGCGGGTCGCTGGCGGGCGAGCGCTGGGTCTTTTCGTCATAGGGATAGGTGAAGCCCCAGACCTGGGCGCGCTCCTCGCGGCTCATGGCGCCGAAGAACTCGTTGAAGCCCGCCAGCAGGTCGCTCTTGGTGACCAGCACGTAGACGGGAAAGCGGATGGTCAGCTCCTCGCACAGCTCGCTCAGGCGCAGGCCGATCAGCTGGGCCAGCTGGGCACGCTCGGTATCGCTGCTGCTGAGCAGCTCCTGCACGCTGAGCGTGACGATGACGCCGTTGACCGGCTGGCGTCCGCGAAAGCGCCTGAGCAGCTGCATGAAGCCCTTCCAGGCAGCCTTGTCCTGCTCCGCATCGCTTTCCTGGGTGGTGTAGCGGCCGGCCGTGTCCAGCAGCACGGCCTGGTCGGTGAACCACCAGTCGCAGTTGCGCGTGCCGCCCATGCCGGGGATGGCGCGCTTGCCGAACTGGGCCGCCAGCGGGAAGTCCAGCCCCGAGTTGATCAGGGCCGTGGTCTTGCCCGAACCCGGCGAGCCGATGATCAGGTACCAGGGCAGCTGGTAGATGTAGCGCTTGTTCCAGCGCCCGAACAGGCCGCCTTCGGTCTGGCCGAAGCGGGTCTTGCTCAGCGTGTCCAGGGCTTCCTTGAAGCGGGACTCCAGCTCGGCCACTTCCTCGGAGCCGGCAGCGGGCGTGCCGTCCGCCTCGCGCGGCGAGGTCAGGCGGGACAGGCCGGTCATGAGGTGCTCGTTCATGCGCTGTGCGCGCCACCATTTCAGCAGCAGGCGCAGGAACCAGAGGATGAACAGGCCGGCGATCAACCACCAGCGCACGGTGGGGCTGCCCAGCGGCTGGTAGGGCTGGATGAAGACGAGGGGGCCGACGAACCAGATGAGCAGGCTCAGGGCCACCAGGCCCAGAAGCTCCAGCATGTAGCGGTTGAACAGCCATGAGGCGATGCGACGGATCATGGGGGTCAGTTCCTGGTCTCGGGTGCGGCAGGCAGGGCCTGCAGTTGCTGGTCACGCTGCTGGGGCGCGACCAGCAGGACGATTTCCACCCGCCGGTTCAGCGCCCGGCCTTCGGCCGTGTTGTTGGGGGCGACGGGGTCGCTGTCGGCACGGCCCTCGGCATGCAGGCGCTGGCGGTCGCGCAGCGAGCCGCCCAGCATCTGGGACACGGCCTGGGCGCGCTCCTGCGACAGGTTCCAGTTGGACGGGAAGCGCGCCGTGCGGATGGGCAGGTTGTCGGTGTAGCCATTGACGATGACCTTGCCCGGCACTTCGTCCAGCGCCGCGGCCACGCGGTGGATGACCTGCACGTAGCGGGGCTTGACGACGGTGGCAGCCGGGTCGAACAGGCCGTCGCCGCGCAGGATGACGGTGCTGCGGTCGGCTTCGTCGCGCACGCTGACCAGGCCTTCGCGGATTTCGGGCTCCAGGAACTGCCGCAGCCGCGGCTTGATGGTGGCCACGGTGGCAGCCGCCGAGGTGCGCGGGAACCGGATCTCGTTGATGGCGGCGAACAGATCATCCGAGCTGTTGGACAGCCGGTAGCTGAACCACAGGTAGATGAAGAACGCCAGCAGCAGCGTGATGGCTGCCGCCACCCACAGCGGCACCATGGCCCAGGGCGGCGAGGCCAGGCGCTGCACGCCGCGCCAGTGCACGGACAGCAGGCTGCTGCGGTCGCCGCGCGTCGATTCGATGAGCTGCAGCAGGCGCGCCTTGAGCGTCTCCAGCTGGGCGCGGCCGTTGTCGATCACGCGGTAGCGGCCTTCGAAGCCCAGCATCACGCAGTAGTACAGCAGCTCGATGAGGTCGATGTGCTGGTGCGGCGTCTGCACCAGCCGGGCCAGCAGCTGGAAGAACTTCTCGCCGCCCCAGGTTTCGTTGTGCAGGGCCACGAGCAGGCTGTAGTGAGGCCAGATACCTGCGCTTCCCCAGGGCGTCTGGGCGGCGGTTTCGTCGAGCACGGTGCAGATGCAGTAGCGCGCGCCGATGATGGTTTCCATGGGCACGCCGCTGGCGCCGGCACGCTGCTCGAACTCGCGTATGTGTTCGAGCAGCAGCTGCTGCAGCGCGCGCGGGTCTTCGTTGGTGACCATGGCGCGGATCTGGGGGATGAGGTTCAGCAGCTGGTTGGCGGCGGCCACCAGCGGGTTGCCGCCGCTGACCACGTCGGGCAGATTGGAGCGCAGCGGCTCCTGGCCGGCAGGCGCGGGCGAGGCGCTGGCTGCGCCTTCGGCACGGCCCGCGTCGCCGTCTCTCCCCCAGGGCATTTGGTGGCTGATGTTGGAACTGTTCATGTCGGAAGATGCGTCGCGCCGTCAGCGGCGGATGGCCCAGAACTCCAGCTGCAGGTCGGGGAATTCGCCGGAGACGTGCATGGCAAGGCCGCCGGAGCTTTGCAGCTGGTTCCACAGGTCGTGCGTGGTGTCCACCTCGAAATAGTTGTAGCCCGCGTGGTAGGGGATCTCGCGCGGGGCGATGGGCAGCGGCCGCAGCGTGACGCCGGGCAGGTGCAGGTTCACCAGGTCGCGTATGCGCTCCACCGGGCCCAGCTTGGTCTGGGTGGGGAAGTGGGTGCGCAGGAATTCCGGCGTGGTCTGGGCATGGGCGGCCAGCACGAAGTCGCAGGTGGTCAGCAGCTCGGTGGACGGGATCAGCGCCACGCGCACGCCGTACTGGCGGTCGTGCAGCGGGATCTGGATGGCGTTTTGCTCCAGCACCGAGGACAGACTGCGCCGCAGCTCCAGCATCAGTGGCGGAAAGCTGCGCCGCAGGTCGTCATGGTCGTAGGCGGGCAGCACCTCGGGGCGGCGGCGCTCGTGGTCGAAGGTGGTCAGCTCGGCGGCCAGGCGCAGCAGTTCCTCGAACAGGCGCTCGGGATGGATGCTGCCGGTGCGCACCCAGTGCTGGGCGGCGCCCGTCCAGTGGTTGATGAGCTGCAGCAGCAGGAAGTCGCCGACCTCGCCGATGCCGCCGCGCTCGGGCTGGATCATGCGCTGGGCCAGAACCTCGCCGCGCTGGCGCAGCAGGCCGTGGATTTCCTTGCAGAAGGTATTGAGCACCGAGCTGGGCCCGTTGTTGACCACGGTGGGAATGAAGCCGGGCTCCAGCAGCACGCCTCCGCTGGCCTGGCGCTCGACCACATGGGCCACGGGCAGGCTGACCCAGCCTTCGGTCAGCTCGTGGGCGGGGCGCAGGCTCAGGCGCAGCCGGCCCAGCTGCACCTCGGCGGGCTGGGCGCCCACGTCGTTGCTGTCCGCCACTTCGGTCACGTCACTGAGATAGCGCGCGGGGCTTTGCGTGCCTTCACCAAAGGTGACCTCGCTGCCCGACAGGCGGCGCAGCGGCAGGGCCAGGTGCACCACCACGTCCTTGAGGTCCTTGCCGATGTCCAGCGGGGTGGGCGCCTCGTCGTCGCCCGGCAGCTGGAACGGCGTGCCGTCGGGCAGTACGCCGTGTGCCGAGCGTATGCCCAGCTTGCCCATGCGCAGCAGATCGGTGTCCAGCTCCAGTTCCGAGAAGCCCCAGAAAAAGGGCTGTCCCGGCAGGCTGCGCGACTGCAGTTGCCGGAACAGGAAGCGCTCCTGCTGCTGGAAGTGCTGGGGCCGAAGGAACATGCCTTCGGCCCAGATGACTTTGCGTTGCCAGACCATGGTGGATAGATGTGCGTTTATTGGGATGCGGGTTGGATGCGCACGGTGACCTCCTCGCGGGTCAGGTGCACCTGGTAGCGCACGGGCTGCAGCTTTTCGGTGGAGCCCATGCCCCACCAGCGCCTGCGCAGCTCCACGGAGTTGGGCGCGGCGGCCGAGGCGCGCCAGGTGCTGCGCTCCAGATCGCGGTAGGCGGCGAACAGGCCGAAGGCGCGCACATCGGGGTTGCCCTTGCGCTCAATCACCTGGCGCTGGCCGGGCGCGATCAGGAATTCCTCGCGCCGTACGAAGTCGCTGCCCAGCTGGCCGTCGTCCTTGTCCTGCAGGTCGAAGAAGCCGGCGCGGTCGAAGGCGGCGGAGGCGCGCAGCTCGTAGATGCGCAGCAGCACGGGCTTGGGGATGCCTTCGCGGTCGGGGTTGATGTCCATGTCGGCCACCACCTCGAACACGGCGGCGGGCACGGCCGTGGGCGCCACTTCAGGCGCGCGGCTCAGGGGATTGAGGGAGCCGCAGCCGGCCAGGCCGGTCGCCATTGCCGTGCCCAGGCCCAAGGCGCCCAGCGTTTGCAGCGCCTGACGGCGCGCTTGCGGTACATGCGGTGCATGCGATTTCCACATGGCTTCTCCTGTCTCGATATCAGTCATTGGTGTCACGCGGGCAGATCCACACCGTCAGCGCGCTGAGGTTGTCCTGGTGCGGATTGCCGCTGGATACGACGCGGCCGACCATGCGCTGTATCCATTCGTCGGGGCGCTGGCTCGCGGCCAGCAGCTGCTCCATTTCCGACTCGTGCATGCCTTCCCACAGGCCGTCCGAGCACAGCAAAAAGACATCGCCGGGCTCCAGGGCCACGGCGGCGGAGCGGATGCTAGGCGGCACCTGGCCTTCGGCACCGATGGCGCCGGCCAGGACGTTGCGGTTGGGCAGGCGGCGCGGGTCGTTCTCTTCGTACAGGCCGGCGTGCAGCAGCTGCTGCACCAGGCTGTGGTCTTCGGTGCGCAGGTGCATGCGGCCTGCGCGGAACCAGTACAGGCGCGAGTCGCCCCAGTGCGCCCACAGGGCGCGGCCCTGCCCGGGGTCGATGCACAGCACCACCACGGTGGCGCTCATGTGCATGCGCGAGGCCGAGGTGGACTGCTGGCCGCTGACGCGGTGCTCCGCCTGGGAAATCAGGGAGGCCAGGCTGGCAGGGGCGAACAGCGGGTTCTCCCGGAAGCCCTCCAGCACGGCCTGGACCGTGAGCTGGGCGGCAAGTTCGCCATGCCCGTGCCCGCCAGCCCCATCGGCCAGGGTGCAGCACAGGCCGCCGGCGCCCAGGTCCATCAGGCCCATGGCGTCTTCGTTGCTGGAACGCCTGCCGCTGTGGGATGCGCTGGCCACCTGGATGCTGTAGCGGTGGCCGTCTCCGTCAAGGTAGGCGATCACGGCTGGCCTTTCACGGACTGCTCGGCGTTTTCGTAGGCCTCGACGAAGGTGCGGCCCGAGAAGGCCATCAGATCGTCCTCGGCATGGCGGCGCAGCACGTCGAAGTTGTGCTTGTAGTCGTCCCACAGCGCAGCCTTGCGGCCATTGGTCAGCAGCTTGTCCAGCAGGCCGGGGTTGGTTTCGGTGCGGCGCTCCAGCTCGGTCGGATCGAACCGGGTCAGGGCCTCGGCATAGGCGGCGCGGATGCCGGCCATCAGGGCCAGCTGGTGCACGTGCAGATCCTGGAAGGCGTCCTGCATGGCGGGCAGCGGCTTCATGAAGCCCGGGAAGGTCTGGTGGACCATCTGCATGAGCACGCCCTCGGAATTGGGCAGGAACTTGAGCGGATTGTTGGCGCCCGTGGCAATGATGGTGACGCCGGCACGGAACTCGCGCTTGATCTCGGAGCGCGCCGCCAGCAGGTCGATGGTGCCCTGCACGGCAATGCGCAGGGCTTCGCCGAAGGTGCGCATGAATTCGGGCGTGACCTCGAAATGGGTCTTGGCCGGGTTCAGGCCCGCGCCTTCCATGAAGGCCGTGGCCAGGGCCTGCAGGTCGGCGTGGGCGGCGCTGGCGGCCGGCTGGGGCTGCACCGGAGCATCGACAGGCGCGGCGGTGCAGGGCAGGGTGCCGACGGGAATGGCGGCGGCGCCCTGGCCGAGGATGCTGGAGGCTGCGTTGAAGTGGGCGCTGGAGGCTGCGTTGAAGTGGGCGCTGGAGCTGGTGTTGGCGGGAGCGGTGGCAGCGCTTGCGGCAGAAACGATGGCTGGCGCAGCTTGGCCTGCGCCGGACTGGAAGATGTCCAGGTCCAGCCCGTTGGTGGGCAGCAGTCCGTCGAGCACGACGGGCTCGGCGGGGATTTCGGGGGCCGTCGCGGCAGCGGGGGCCGTGGCCATCGGTGCAGCAACTGGTGCAGCGGCAGGTAAGGGAGCTGATACGGCAACTGGTACGGCAGCTGGTGCGGCCTGAACCTGTACAGGTTGCTGTGTCTGCGCCGCAGGCGCCAATGACTGCTCCAGGCCGGCCGGCTGGGCCGGCGCCGCTGCACCCTGTGCAGCAGGCTGCGCAGGCGGCTGCATGCGCGGCAGGTTGAAGGCCTGGCCCAGCTCGGAGCCCCGGCCCGATGCCTGTTGCAGCGGCGCTGCGTCGGCGGGCAGGCCGCCCTGGTCGAACAGCGCGAGCGGATCGAGCTTTTGCGATGCCTCGAAGCACGAAGGCAGGCCGGTATGGGAGGCGTCATGCAGTGCCTCGGTGCTCAGGCCCTTGAGGGGAAGCGTTTGGACCATGCCGTCATGGCGCTGCTGAATCAGCTCGCCCTTGCCGTGCGAGGGCAGGCCGGCCCAGCCTTCTTCCTGCTGCCGAGCCTGCTCGGGCGGCGGTGCAAAGGGGTCGAAATCATTGGGAATCAGCAGCGGGCGGTGCTGCGGCCTGGCCGGCTGCGGCATCGCCATGGCCGCTTGCTCGGGGGGGATTGCACTCTGGGCAGAAGGCGCAGGCGGGGTCTGGATGTCATCCAGGCTCAGCGCCGTCAGGCCTTCCCAGGGATCGGCGATGCCGGCGGCGGCTGGAGGCAGAACGTCTGCCAGTGGCGCAGCTTCTGCCGGCCCCGTTGCTTGCGGCTGCAGCGGGCTGTCAACTGCGAGGGGCTGCTGGATCGGTGGCTGCGGGATTGCCGTGACCGGCGAGGGAACCGATGGCGTTGAGGGTGCTGAGGGCGCAGAAGGTGCTGAGGGCGTCACAGCCGCTGCAAATGCTGCGCTGGCAGGCGCCGGCACGGCTGCACCGGGCGAGGCCGGTGCCTCGAAAGGGGTGCCCGGCGCCACGGCGGCCAGGGTGTAGGCGCCGATGCGGATGCGCGCGCCCAGTGTCAGGGCCACTTCCTGGCCCGAGCGCACGGGCTGGTCTGCCACCCAGATGGGATCACGCTCGCTCAGGTTCGCAACAAAGGCTCCCTCGGAATCGAGCCTGACCATGGCGTGCACGCGCGCCACGGAAGCGTCCGGATCCGAGATGATGAGCTTGTTCTGGCCACTGCGTCCGATCGTGCCGCCTGCCATGCCGAATACGGCATACCAGTGGCGGTCGACCGCAACGCCATCGTGGTCCACGACCCTGAGTTCGATTTTGTCCATGGAGTCTTAGGCTAGGCAGTTTTCAGGAAGCGTCGGGGGCCTCGGCAGGCCTCAGGAGGCCTTGCGCGCGGGCGCCGGGCGCTTGTTGCGCAGCGCGGCGCGGGCATTGTTGAATTCCCGGCCCCAGGTGGGATGGCCCTTTTCGGCCTCGGTCAGCTGGAAGGTGGGGTCCAGGGCCAGGGCCATGTCGAAGTGCTGCCGGCAGGGCTTGCGGCGGCCTTCCACGCAGTGGCTGAAGGCGATGTACTTGAGCGCCTTGACCTGGCTGCTCATCGGCAGCTCCTGCGCGGTGGACAGGGGCGTCAGGGCCGTGATGGCATCCTCGTAGCGGCCATCCACGTAGAGCTGGATGGCCTCGACCAGCTCCTGCTCCTTGATCACCACCGGGTCCACGGGCTTGACGGGCTCGACAGGCGCCTGCACCACGGGCGATGCTGGCTCGGGCTCCACCGGCTTGGGTGCGGTTTCGCAGGCGGCCAGCCCGAAGGCAACGGCAAGGGCAAGGGTCAGGCGCTGGAGGGAGTGAGGGATATGCATGGACATGGTCATCGGGCATCAAAGTCATGGGAAAGGGTCACCGACTGGCCGTCGGTGATGCGGATCACCTGCCGATAGCTCTCGAAGCCGGGGTTGCGCAGTTCCACCGTGTGGGAGCCTGGCGCCAGCTTGAGCAGCACGACGGGAGGGGTGACGCCGGACGGCTTGCCGTTGATCAGCACGTTGGCCCAGGGGCTGACCCTCAGGCGCAGGTTGTGATCTGTCCGTGGCGTCTCAGGCCGTGCGGCCAGTGCGGCGGAGCGCACCGGGGCCGAGCCCGATGTCAGTGCGGTGATCGATGTGATCACGCGGCTGTTCAGTGCAAAGCCGCCGGCCGTGGGCGCTGCGGGTGCCACGCGCAGCCGTTGGGCGGCAGGGCAGCGCTGGGTCCAGCGTTCCTGGGCGCGGCTGTAGGCGTCCCGCCACGGCGTACCCGTGGTCTCGTAGGCCTGCAGCGCAAAGCCGGGGTGGGCGGAGAACGCGGCGTCGAAGGCGGCCTCGCAGCGCGCCCATTCCTTGTGCGTGCAATAGGTGTAGGCCAGGTACTTGTGGGCGGAGGCCCGCTCCATGGGATCCGCCAGCCCGCCAAACAGCGCAGCCTGCAGCGCACGCTCGGCCTGGGCCAGGTCGCGCGCCTCGAACAGCGCAATGCCCTGCGCCAGCTGCGGGCGTCCTGCCGAGCCGGTTTGGGCCGGCGCGGCCTCCTCGCATGCCGCCTGGGAATGCGCCAGGCAGGGCAGGCCGAGCACTGCAGTGCACAGCATCCATCGCCAGCGGTGGTTCATCAGTCGAGCCATGCGCCGCGCTCATTCGAAAAGATGGTTCACGGTCACCGACTCGCCCTTGGTGACCGTGATGGTCTTGGTCACCGTAGAGGCCGCACCCGGGTTGCTGATGTCGATGCGGTACTCGCCCTCCGGCAACTCCATCTGGGTCAGCGGCGGGCTGGTCCGCGCCGGGGCGCGGTTCACGGAGACATAGCCCCAGGGCACGACCCGGAACACCACCTTGCCCGTGGCCGCTGCGGGCTTGGCGGGGCGGGCTTCGGTCTTGGGCGGCTCGGTGGACAACGGCTCGGGCACCGCGGCCACCGTGACGGGGGCGACGGGCGCCCCTTGCTCGGGCTGGGAAGGGGGGAGTTCAGCCAGCGCGGTCTGCTCCGGCGGGGTCATCGGCTGCACCTGCTCCGTGGAGGCCAGCGAGGCCTCGTTGAGCAACTGCTTGAGCAGCGCCTGGGCCTCGGTGCGGTGCTGTCCTTCGGGGAAGCTGTCCAGGTAGTCCTGCAGGCGGGCCAGGCTGGACTGGCTTTGGGCCTGCTGCCAGGCCAGGCTGTCGCGCGCCGCCAGGGTCTTGGCACGGGCCTGGTCCTGGGAATGGTCGTACCACAGCACGCCGCCGCCCGCGATGGCCGCCAGCACCAGGGCGCCGATGGCCATCGGCACGGCCATGCTGCTGCGCCTGGCCTTGGGCACTGCCTGGACGGCAGCGGCCGGAGGCTGCACCCCTGCGGGCGCGCCCTGAACGGCGGGTGCGGAGGCGGGCTGTTGGGATGCAGGCGCCTGCGCCTGAACCGGGGGCTGCGCAGGCTGAGCGGGGGACAGTGCCTGGTCGATGTCGATGTACGGACCGTTGTCCAGGCCCATGGGATCGGCGGCAGATGCCTGAGGCGTCATCTGGGGCGCGGCTGCGGCTGCAGATGGCTGGACAGGGCCGCCTGTTGCCAAACCCCCAGGCGTGGTGGGAGCGGGCGGCACCGGTGCGACCGTGGCGACAGGAGGGACCGGTGCAACAGATGCAACAGGCTGGACCGCAGGCAAGGGCATGACCGTGGCCGCGGGCGCTGCCTGCGGCGCTGCTGCAGGAACGAAGATTTCCGTGATCGGCACGAAGCGCGGCGCCTGCACGGCTGCCGACTGGGTGGCCATGGCGGCCTGTACGGACGCAGGCGGCGTGATCGGGATGTAGATAGGGCTGGGCTCCCCCGGCGCAGGCGCTGCCCGGGCGTCGGTGGACAGGCCCAGCAGGCTGCGCAGCTCGGCAATGGATTGGGGGCGGTCCTTGGGGCGCACGGCCAGCGCCCGTTGCATGCCCTGCAGGAAAGCGTCGGAGTAGCCCGGGACCTGTTCGGAGGTCAGCGGCTGCATGGGATCGGTGACCATGCGCGCGACCGAGGTGGCCGGGATGCGGCCCGTGGCGGCCTGGTGGATCAGGGCGCCGACCTGGTAGATGTCGGTCCACGCGCCCTGGGGCATGGCGCCGTCGTCCACGTATTGCTCGATGGGCGCAAAACCGGGCTTGAGCACCATGGTCAGCGCCTGGGTCATGTCGCCGATGATGCGGCGCGCGGCGCCGAAATCCAGCAGCACGGGGCTGCCATCGCGCTGCACGAAGATGTTGTCCGGCGCGATGTCGCGGTGGAAGCAGTCTTGCGCATGCAGCACTTCCAGCACGTCCAGCAAGGGGATCAGCAGCGCGCTGAGCCCGGCCTGATCCATGCGGCCGGACGATGCCTTCAGCACCTGGCCCAGCGTCTGGCCCTCGTAGTGGCGCATCACCATGTAGGCCGTGCCGCCGGCTTCGAAGAAGCGGTAGACATGCACCAGGGTGGGGTGGGAGAAGCGCGCCAGCAGGCGGGCCTCGTTGATGAAGCTGCGCAGCCCGGCGTCGAAGGCGCCACGGTGCTGCGAGCGCACATGCACCTGATGGGAGCTTTGCCGTCCGGCCAGTGCCGAAGGCATGTACTCCTTGATCGCGACCTCGCGGTCCAGCGAGAGGTCACGGGCCTTGTAGACGATGCCGAAACCGCCTTCGCCGATGACATCGAGCACGCGGTATTCGCCAATCTGGACACCTGCCGGAAGGCAGTTGGTCGAACATGCTGCTTCGCTATCCATGCAATCCCACCCAAGATGTTGTTTCACACGCTGGCGGGCGAGGTCTGTCGCAGTGCCAGGGTGCCGAATCTGTTCGAGGCCATTGGACAAGCACAAAGCCGGCATCGCACCGGCAATCTGTCTATGCAACCGCTGGTTTTCCTCGATCAGCCAATTGTCTGAAGCCGGGGGCCAAAGACGAACGTCATGGACTCGTCATGAATACAAGATCGTATTTCAATCGGACTCCGAATGCGGCGTGAGTGTAGCTTGAGTTCTGCAAAAAGCCATGACACGTATCGAATGGATAAGCGATGGATACATTTTTTTTCAGATGTATCGGCCGTAACAATTCAGTCGGGCCAATTGTTTGTATTTTTCCGATCTTATCCACTATCATCGCGGCTCCAACAAAGGAGGGCGGTTCACGACAGTGAGGATTGCAGGCGATTGTCAATACATTCCTTGACCATCCAGGGTATGCGCCGCACTGATCTGAATCACATGTTCAGTGAATCGGTTTCGTGCGCTCTGCCCGGGAGTGGTTTTCCCCTTTGTTCGCGTGTGAACCATCCGATGCAGTCGGTCTATTGGGTTGCATGCGAACGTTTAATCCATTAATTCGAGAGGTGTGCAATGTCCGTTGATATGTTCATGAAGGTCGAGGGCGCCAGTGGCGAATCCCAGGATTCCAACCACAAGGGCTGGACCGACATCGACTCCTTCACCTGGGGCGCGACCCAGCCCAACACCATGGCCAGCGGCGGCGGTGCCGGCGCCGGCAAGGTGAGCTTCCATGACCTGAACGTCATCGCCAAGGTGGACAAGTGCTACCCCGCCGTGCTCAAGCACTGCGCCACGGGCAAGCACCTGGGCCAGGTCGACATCTCGCTGTGCAAGGCCGGTGGCTCGCAGATCGAGTTCACCAAGATCACCCTGACCGACGTCATGGTGACGAACGTGACCGTCAGCGGCGCCAACTCCTCTGACACCGTGACTGTCAACTACTCGTTCCAGGCTGCCAAGGTCAAGACCCAGTACTGGGAACAGACCAACCAGGGCGGCAAGGGCGCCGAGAGCCAGATGGGCTTCAACATCAAGGAAAACCGCGAAGCCTGAGTCTTCTTGCGCAGGCTTGCTGCTGCGGCAAACCCGCGTCGGATGCATCCGGCGTGGGTTTGCCGTGGATGCGCGGGAATATGGCCTCCATCCATCGATGGAGGCTTTCCAGTATGGAAAGCTGGAATCGAGCGGTGGATGGATATCGGGCAGGACGTGCCTTGTCTCTGCACGCGCAAGGCCGCTGCTAGCAGATTCACATGTCAGTTCCTTGACAGAAAGCCGCCTTCCATTCCTGTCAGAGGCTGAATGCCTCAATATCTTGCAATATTTAACAAATACACAAACCCATGGCCGCAGGCATGGGGAAATTGATGTGCTCGTTGCACCAGGTGTGTGCAGAAACTCTCTGGAAAAAATGGATTGGCGCAAATATGCGCAGGATTACCGCGAGTGGGTTCCTGTTGGTGTTGGTCCAGTCACTTTGAATGCCTGGTGCCGGGGGTTGCCAAACGCTATTGTGTGTACGGCCTTTGCGGCGGCAAGTCGCGGAGCATACACGAAGATCGGCCGTTGTCGAGGATATTCTTGTAGGTCCAATTATTAAAACGCAATTCGTTTCTTTAATAAATCCCACTGCCAACTTGTGTACAAGAAAGAGTACTAAATGCGTGAATGGACCATTGCCCATTGCCTGATCGCAAATCAGGCAATGGTATTGCTGCTGCGGTCGGCGTATACCCTGTCTTCGGCCATGCGCGAGTCCGGTGTCGAAGGCAAGGCCTGGCCCTTCTTCAGGGCTCCGGGCATGTCGTTGCCAGCCCCTGGCGGCGGCCAGCGGCAAGGCCTGCGTGCTCCAGCGGGCGTGGCAGTCGCATGAGCATCGCGGTTGTTTCCTCGCCGGTGTGCGAGACGCGCCAGGGGCCTGCGAGCAGCGCGCATTCGCTGGCTGCGCAGATCTACGCCTGCCTGAAGAACGACATCTTCGATTTCCGCCTGCTGCCTGGCGACCGTTTCAGCGAAGGCGAGATCGCCACGCGCATGCAGGTCAGCCGCACGCCCGTGCGCCAGGCGCTGTTCTGGTTGCAGCGCGATGGCTATGTGGATGTGCACTTCAAGAGCGGATGGCAGATCAAGGCCTTCGACTTCAAGTACTTCGAGGATCTGTACGAGGTGCGCACCCTGATGGAGACCAGCGCCGTGGCCAGCCTGGTGGGCGAATCGCTGCAGTCATTGCAGCCGCTGCGCGAAGTCTGGTGCGTGCCCGAGGAGCAGCGCGAGACCGACCCCGCCGTCGTGGCCTCGCTGGACGAGGCCTTCCATACCGGCCTGGTGGCCGCGACCGGCAACCAGGAGATGGCGCGCATCCACCTGGACATTACAGAGCGCATCCGCATCATCCGCCGCCTGGATGTGATCAAGCTGCCGCGCGTCTCGGCAACCTATGACGACCATGCCGCCATTCTTGCCGCCATCGAGGCCGGCGATGCCGCGCTGGCCCAGTCCTGCCTGAAGCAGCACATCGCCGACAGCCGTGCCGAGGTCAAGCGCATCACCTTCTACATGCTGCAGACGGCGCGCGAGCGCTACGGAGCCCTGCAGCAGACGGCCTGATGGTCGGGATGTGTGGAACGGGCCTCTTCGGAGGCCCTTTTTCATGGGCGCACGGGCCGCTGGGCGAAGGCGGGCGTGCATCCGGCCCGGCAAAGGCTGCAAGTCGCGGGTAAGCGGCCCGCTTATCCCTGCATTGCGGCGGCGGCGTCCCGGTAGTCTCCCTGCCAAACCGTGGACGGGCCCTGCGCCCGCACCATCCGCAAATTTACAGGGAAGAGAACATGAGCATCAGAACCGACAACCTGAATGTGCAAAGCCTGTTGGCCCGAGCCCAGTCCAGGCTCAACAGCAGCACCACGGCGCAGACGGCTTCGGACTCGGCCATCAAGAAGAGCGATGCGCAGGCCGGCGCCACGAAGACGGACAGCACCAAGACGGAGACCACCGAAGCGGAGAAAGTCCGCAAGCTGGCGCCTTCGCTGTCCAAGGCGCACGAGCGCATTGCAGCCCAGGCCCAGGCGGGCTCTACCTCGCTGTCGGCGCTGGGGCAGTTCAAGTCGTCCCTGGTGGATCTGGCCACGGCGGGCAAGGAGATGGCGGCCCTCACGGCGACCAGCACCACCCAGTCGGTCCAAGGTGCGCTGGAAAAGCTGGTGGCGCGCTACAACGCCAGCGCGGCCAAGGGCAATGCCAGCGCGGCCGCCGGCTCCACCACCGATGTGGGTGCCACCCGCGCGCTGCGCGAGCTGCGTGCGGCCATCATGAGTGTCACGGGCAGCGCGACTTCGCCCAGCCTGGCCAGGATCGGCATCGTCCAGCGCCAGGACGGCACGCTGGCGGTGGACGCCAAGGCCCTGGAAAAGTCCATGGCCACAGATCCCGCAGGCGTGACCTCGGCCCTGGCCGGCATTGGCAAGGCGGTGGAAAACAGCGCCAACGATGCACTGTCCACGGGCAGCCGCCTGAGTTCGTCCATGGCAAGCCTGGGCGACCGGGTCAAGGCGCTGCAGCAGCAGCAAAGCGCCGTGGTGGCGACGGCCGAGAAGCTCGGCGATTCCCTGGTCGGCTCGGCCAACTGGAATCGCATGGTGCTGGACGCCTACCTCAAGAACTAGTTTTCGCCGCGTTCCGTCCCGCATCCTGTTTCCCCATCATGAAAAATCTGCGCATAGGCCTTCGTCTCGGAGGCGGTTTCACCATTCTTTTGCTGATCATGCTGCTCATCAGTGTCACCAGCATCGTCAGCATGGGGCACATGGCCCGCTCGACCACGGAAATCACCGAGGTGGCCCTGGCCAAGGAGCGGATGATCAGCGACTGGTTCCGCAACATCCACTCGGGTTCGCGCCGCACCACGGCCATTGCCAAGAGCAGCGATCCCTCGCTGGCCACCTTCTTCGCCGAAGACGCAGCCGAGTCCTCGCGCCAGTCCAGCAAGCTGCAGGACCGCATCGAGCCGCTGCTGCAGACCCAGGAGGAAAAGGACATCTGGGTCGAGATCAAGAAGGCGCGCGCCGGCTATCTGGCGGGCCGCGACGTGGTGACCAAGGCCAAGGCCGAGGGCCGCGCCGAAGACGCCGAGCGTCTGTTCACCCAGCAATACCAGCCCGCCACGCAGCGCTATATCGACATGGTCCAGCGCCTGCTGGACATGCAGCGCGCGGCCATCGACAGCTCCGCCGCCGATGTGCTGGTGCGCTTCTCGGCCAGCCGAGCCGCCATCATCACGGTGGTCTCGCTGGCCTTCGTGCTGGGCGCGCTGGCCGCCTGGTGGATCACGCGCGGCATCACTAGGCCGCTGGCCGAGGCCCTGCGCGTGGCGCGCACCGTGGCCAACAACGACCTGACCAGCCGCATCACCGTTGATTCGCGCGACGAAACCGGCCAGTTGCTGCAGGCGCTGCGCCAGATGAACGACAACCTGGCCCAGGTCGTGGGGCAGGTGCGCTCGGGTGCCGACAGCATTGCCACGGCTTCGGGCGAGATCGACGTGGGCAACCAGGACCTGTCCTCGCGCACCGAGCAGCAGGCCAGCTCGCTGGAGCAGACGGCCGCTGCCATGGAGGAGCTGACCAGCACGGTCAAGCAGAACGCAGAGAACGCGCGCCAGGCCAATCAGCTGGCCGCTTCGGCGTCGCAGACAGCCGTGCAGGGCGGCAAGGTGGTGGCGGGCGTGGTGGACACCATGGGCGGCATCAGCGAGTCCAGCCGCAAGATTGCCGACATCATCGGCGTGATCGACTCCATTGCCTTCCAGACCAACATCCTGGCGCTGAACGCCGCCGTGGAAGCGGCGCGTGCCGGCGAGCAGGGCCGCGGCTTTGCCGTGGTGGCCGGTGAGGTGCGCGCGCTGGCGCAGCGCAGCGCCTCGGCGGCCAAGGACATCAAGGACCTGATTGCCGACTCGGTCTCCAAGGTGGAGGCGGGCACGCGTCAGGTGGCCGAGGCCGGACGCACCATGGACGGCATCGTGCAAAGCGTGCAACAGGTCAGCGACCTGGTGGCCGAGATCACCGCCGCCAGCCAGGAGCAAAGCAGCGGCATCAACCAGGTGCACCAGGCGATTTCCCAGATGGACACGGTGACACAGCAGAATGCGGCGCTGGTCGAAGAGGCGGCCGCTGCAACCGGCTCGCTCAAATCCCAGGTGCACCAGCTGGCCGCTGCAGTGAGCGTATTCCGTATCGAGGGCGCGGCGTCTGCTCGTCCGGCGGTGGCCCCAGCCCCGGCCCCTGCCGGGTGTGCACAGCCTGCGGCAGCGCAGATGCGCGCTCCTGCCAGGCCGCTGGCCGCGCCTGCGGCTGCTGCGTCCCCGGGCGCACCCGCCGCCAAGCCTGCAGCCGCCAAGCTGCCGGCCTCCCGGCAGTCCGTGCCCGCCACTGGCAAGGACGATGGGGACTGGACCTCGTTCTGAGCCCGGCCAGGTTACTTGGGGGCGCCCAGTTCGTACTTGGAGCCCTCTCCCTGGCCGTCGGTGATGGCGGCGGCCTGGCCAGCGGCCGGGTTCACGCCGCCTGCATCTTCCTTGTTGGTGGCACCTGACCCGCTTGCCGGTTCAGACGCCCGGGCGGGCAGCGGCGCGGCAGCCGGCAACGGCTCATGCGGGTCGCCCTTGGCATGGGGCATGACCTGCTCGGCCGTGATCACGGGCTGGCCCAGCAGGGGCTTGTCCGGTGGCGGCTGGTTGAAGCGCGGCACTTCGGCCATGGGAAATCCCGCGCGCTGCGACGAGGTCTCGCCCGAGCAGGCGGCCAGCGTCAGCAAAGAGCTTGCGGCGACGCCCAGGGCCAGCCGTCTGGCAAGTGTCGTGGTATGCACAAATTCATGGGGCATGGTTGTTCTCCGGTGGTCTATCTTCCGGCCGACATGCTCCCACGCGCCCAGGGCTGGTGGCGTAGGTCCATGCCGGATTCCCGGTCGCCGACCACCGCAATCCTTGCTCAGGGCTGGCTGCCGCTGGCCTTCCACGATCCGTCGGGCTGCTTGCAGAACCAGAAGCGCCAGTTTTCCGAGGTCTTTTTCAGGCGCACATCGGCCGACAGCAGGCGGCAGCTTCCGGCCGTCCCGGTCTGCACGGTCTGCTGCGGCTGCAAGGCCAACGTCACGCGCTGGTTGGTTCGGTTCGGGCCGCTGGTCCATTCGGTCACGGAGCCGTCGGCGGCCTCGTTGAGCACCTTGGCCACGGCGGCCTTGGCATCGGGCAGGTCCCTGGCGGGAATGCGCGCGGCGATGGTGTCGTTGAGGAAGATCGAAGCCGCAGCGCTGGCGCTGGTGGACACCAGCGAAGCGGCAGCGGCCAGCGATGCGACGGTGATGGCAAAGGTTTTCATGCAATGGGTCCTGGAAAGTGGGCCGACGCCCGCAGCGGGGTGTCGGAAGGAAAGTATCGGGCCATGTTAACGGCTGCAATGGCGCCTGCGGGCGTCGCGCGTCGCCGAAACCAGCGCAAGCTGCGCCACAGTGCTGCCGAGGGCTGCGCAAAACGTTTACAGTCCTTGGCGGATTCCCCGTCCCTTCCTGCCAGAAACTCCACTGCATGCCACGATCCTCCCGCAATCAGAGCACCCAGCGCTTTGCCATTCCATGGACACTTGTTGCCGGCTTTGGCGCGGCGGCACTGGCCACCCTGGTCATTGCCTTCGTCAATTTCAGGGCGTCTGAGACGCGAGGCCAGGCCGTGGTGGCCATGGACCGCACGACACTGGCCATGCGCCAGCTCAGCCAGCTCAATGCTTCGCTCAAGGACGCTGAGACCGGGCAGCGCGGTTTTCTGCTCACGGGCGACCCGGCCTACCTGCAGCCCTACCAGCAGGCACGCGATGTGCTGATGCAGCAGCTGGAGGCGCTCAAGGCGCGCACTTTCAATGACTCCGACCAGCACCGGCTGCTGGCGCAGATCGAGGAGATATCGGCCCAGAAGCTGCGCGAGCTGCAGGAGACCATAGACCTGCGCAAGTCCGGCGATCTGGACGCCGCCATGGCCCTGGTGCGCCTGGACGTGGGCAAGAACGCCATGGACCGGCTGCGCGAGCTGATCGACGACCTCTACACGCACCAGACACGGGAGCTGGCCCAGCGTCGCCAGCTGTGGGTGGAGGCATCCACCACCTCGACCTACTATTCCTGGGGCGGCTCCCTCATCCTGCTGGGCCTGATCCTGGCATCGGCCGCGCTGACGGTGCGCGAGTACCGCGTCAAGGCCCGCCAGTCGTGGGTGACGTCCGGTCTTTCCGGCCTGGGGCAGCAGTTGCAGGGAGACCACCGGCTGGAAGACCTGGGCCAGAAGGCGCTGGAGTACCTGGCCAACTATTTGCGTGCCGATGTGGGCGCCGGCTATGTGGTGGACTGCGCCGATGGCGGGTTGCGCCTGTTCGGCGGCTATGCCCTGCCGCGCGAGCGACTGCAGCAAAAGCTGCTGCCCGGCGAGGGGCTGGCGGGCCAGGCGGCCGCGTCGCGCAAGCTGCTGCATGTCAGCGATGTGCCTGCCCAGCATTTGCAGATTTCCTCGGGCACCGGCCAGTCCAGCCCCTTGCAACTGATGCTGGTGCCCGCCATGGAAAACGGCGAAGTGTTCGCCGTGATCGAACTGGGCTTTCTGCGCCCCGTGGGCGAAGCCGAGCGCAGCCTGCTGGAGCGCGCCTCCGAATCGCTGGCCGTGGCCATTCGCTCGGGCCTGGACCGTTCGCGCCTGGAGACCTTGCTGGAGGAGACGCGCCGCCAGTCGGAAGAGCTGCAAGCCCAGCAGGAAGAGCTGCGCGTGAGCAACGAGGAGCTGGAGCAGCAAAGCCGCATCCTGCAGGAGTCGCAGACCCAGATGGAGCACCAGCAGACCGAGCTGGAGCAGACCAATGCCCACCTGGAAGAGCAGACCCAGCAGCTGGAGTACCAGCGCGAGCAGTTGCTGCGCGCCCAGGGCGCGCTGACCGACAAGGCCCGCGAGCTGGAGCTGGCCAGCCAGTACAAGAGCGAGTTCCTGGCCAATATGAGCCACGAACTGCGCACGCCGCTGAACTCCACCCTGATCCTGGCCAAGCTGCTGGCCGACAACAGGCCGGGCAATCTGCAGGCCGAGCAGATCAAGTACGCGCAGACCATCCACGCCGCAGGCAGCGACCTGCTGGCGCTGATCAACGACATCCTGGACCTGTCCAAGATCGAGGCCGGCCAGGTCACCGTGGTCGCCGAGCCCGTGACCATTGCCACGGCGCTGCAGACGCTGATGGAGCCGCTGCGCCCGATTGCCCGCGAAAAGGGCCTGGAGCTGACCTGGACGGTGGACCCGGGCGTGCCCGCCACCATGCAGACCGATCCCATGCGGCTGGCCCAGGTGCTCAAGAACCTGTTGTCCAACGCGCTCAAGTTCACGGCCAAGGGCTCGGTGGGCCTGCAGGTGTCCTGCGCGCCCCAGGGCATGCTGTCTTTCGCGGTGCGCGATACCGGCATCGGCATTGCCGAGCAGCAGCAGCAATTCATCTTCGATGCCTTCCGCCAGGCCGATGGCAGCACGCACCGCAAGTTCGGCGGCACGGGCCTGGGCCTGTCGATATCGCGTGATCTGGCGGGGCTGCTGGGCGGCACGCTGACCGTCTCCAGCACGCCTGGCCAGGGCAGCGTTTTCACACTGACCGTGCCCGTGAGCCTGGAGTCGGCCGAGTCCGGCCCGGCCACGGCCGCGACTGCCGCACCGCAGCCTCAGCCGCAGGGGCTGCGAGAGGCCTTGGCAGCGTCGTCCGTGCCCGTGCTCGCAACGGCCAACGTTGCGCCCGCCGCACCTGCGTTCGCGCCGCCCATGTCGCCTGCCATGGCACCTGCCGCGTCGGCGGCAACGGACGCCCTGCGCAAGAGGGGTCAGAGCGGGCGCCGCATCCTCGTGATCGAGGATGACCTGCGCTTCGCGGACATCCTGTCGGAGCTGGCACGCGAGATGGATTTCGAGTGCGACGTGGCCAATACGGCGTCCGACGGCCTGTCCATGGCGGCCGACAATCAGCCCAACGCCATCGTGCTCGATATCAACCTGCCCGATTTCTCGGGCCTGGGCGTGCTGGACCAGCTCAAGCGCAACCCGGCCACGCGCCACATTCCCGTGCACGTGGTCTCGGTCGCGGACTATTCGCAGGAAGCCATGGGGCGGGGTGCCGTCGGCTACGCGCTCAAGCCCGTCAAGCGCGAGGAACTGGTCCACGCCCTGCAGCGGCTGGAGGCCAAGTTCACCCAGGACCTGCGCCGCGTGCTGGTGGTGGAGGATGACGAGCGCCAGCGCGAGAGCGTGCGCCACCTGCTCAGCCGCAGCGATGTGGACATCGTCTGCGCGGGCACGGCGGCCGCCGCGCTGGATCATCTGCGCGGCTCCACATTCGACTGCATGGTGATGGACCTGAACCTGCCTGACATCAGCGGCTACGAGCTGCTGCAGCGCATGACGGACCAGGACGATGTTTCCTTCCCGCCTGTCATCGTCTACACGGGCCGGGCGCTGTCGCGCGATGAAGAGCAGCAGCTGCGGCGCTTTTCCAAGTCCATCATCATCAAGGACGCGCGCTCGCCCGAGCGCCTGCTCGACGAGGTCACGCTGTTCCTGCACCAGGTGGAGTCGGAGCTGTCGGCCGAGCACCGCCAGATGCTGCAGGTCGCGCGCAGCCGCGAGTCTGCGCTGGAAGGGCGCACGGTGCTGGTGGTGGAAGACGATGTGCGCAACGTGTTTGCGCTGTCCAGCATCCTGGAGCCCACGGGCATCCGCGTGGAGATCGCGCGCAACGGGCGCGAGGCGCTGGAGGCGCTGGAGTCTCGCGGCGCGGCGCAGGCCGGTATCGACCTGGTGCTGATGGACATCATGATGCCCGAGATGGATGGCTACACCGCCATGCGCGAGATCCGCAACCGGCCGCAATGGCGCCGCCTGCCCATCATCGCCCTGACCGCCAAGGCCATGAAGGACGACCAGGAGAAATGCCTGGCCGCCGGTGCCAACGACTACATCGCCAAACCGCTGGACGTGGAAAAGCTGCTGTCGCTGGTGCGGGTGTGGATGCCCAAGTAGCAAGGAGGACGCGATGCCTCAGCTGAAAAAAGCCCGCACCGCCGACATCGAGCAGCGCCTGCTGATCGACGCCATCTACCACCGCTACCACTACGACTTCCGGGGCTATGCCCAGGCCTCGCTCAAGCGGCGCCTGCAGACGGCCCTGGTGCAGTTCGGCTGCCAGACGCTGTCGCAGCTGCAGGACCGCGTATTGCATGATGCAAGCGTGTTCCCGGCGTTGCTGGAATACCTCACGGTCCAGGTCAGCGACATGTTCCGCGACCCGAGCTATTTCCGGGCGCTGCGCACCGAGGTGGTGCCGCTGCTGCGCACCTATCCCTCGCTCAAGGTCTGGGTGGCCGGTTGCAGTGCGGGCGAGGAGGTGTATTCGCTGGCCATCCTGCTGGAGGAGGAGGGCCTGCTGGACCGCACCCTGATCTATGCCACCGACATCAATCCGCATGCGCTGCGCGCGGCCGAGCAGGGCGTGTTCGACATGTCGCGCGTGGCGGCCTTCACCGACAACCATGCGCGCTCGGGCGGGCACAGCTCGCTGTCGCACTACTACACGGCGCGCTACGGCCGCGTGGTCTTCGACAAGGGGCTGCGCGAGCACATGGTGTTCTCCGACCACAGCCTGGCCACCGACAGCGTGTTCGCCGAAATGCACCTGGTGTCCTGCCGCAACGTGCTGATCTATTTCGAGCGCGAGCTGCAGGACCGGGCGCTGGGCCTGTTCCGCGAAGCGCTGTGCCATCGCGGATTCCTGGGGCTGGGCTCCAAGGAGTCGCTGCGGTTTTCAGGGCATTCGGAGGCCTTCGAGGACTTCGTGCTCGAGGACCGCATCTACCGCAAGAAGGCCGGGCTGTGATGCCCGTGACCACGAACACACCCGCCTCCGACGCCGCCACAGCCTACGAGGCCATCGTGATCGGCGGCTCGGCCGGCGCGCTCGACGCGCTATCGGTGGTGCTGCCCGCGCTGCCGGCCAGCCTGCGCGCCTCGGTGCTGGTGGTGCTGCACCTGCCGCGCGATCGCCGCAGCCTGCTGGCCCAGCTCTTCGGCCCGCGCTGCGCCGTGCCGGTGCGCGAGGTGCAGGACCAGCAATGGATCGAGCCTGGGTGCCTGTACTTCGCCCCGGCCGACTATCACCTGCTGGTGGACAGCGGCCCCCGGCTGGCGCTGTCGCTGGATGCGCCCTGGCATTTTTCGCGGCCCTCCATCGACGTGCTGTTCGAGTCCGCTGCGGATTGCTATGGCGAGCGGCTGCTGGCGGTGCTGCTGTCCGGCGCCAATGACGACGGCGCGCAGGGCATGGCCAGCGTGCACGCCGCCGGTGGCCTGGCCGTGGTGCAGGCGCCCGACGGCGCCCGCATGCCCACCATGCCGCTGGCGGCGCTGGCCCGCGTGCCGCAGGCCCAGGCGCTGGCGCCCGAAGGCATTGCCTCCCTCATTGCATCGCTGCACCGCCAGGGAAGGCTTTGAATGTCCAGCCGGCACGCCCCCACAAGACTAAATACCGAGAGAGAATCCATGCCCCATACAGATCGCGTCAAATGCTTGATCGTCGATGACATCGCCGAGAACCTGATCGCCATCGAGGCGCTGCTGCAACGCGACGGCATCGAATTCCTCAAGGCCCAGTCCGGCCCCGAGGCGCTGGAGCTGCTGCTCAACCACAGCGACGTGGCCCTGGCCCTGCTGGATGTGCAGATGCCCGAGATGAACGGTTTCGAGCTGGCCGAGCTGATCCGCGGCAGCGAGCGCACGCGCCATATCCCGCTCATCTTCATGACGGCCGGCTCGCGCGAGCACAACTGGCAGTTCCGTGGCTATGAGAGCGGCGCCGTGGACTTCCTGTACAAGCCCATTGATCCCCACATGCTGACCACCAAGGCCAATGTGTTCTTCGAGCTGCACCAGCGCAAGCAGGCACTGGCCCATCAGCTGCAGGAACGCACTGAGGCGCTGCGCATCAACGAGATGTTCATGGCCGTGCTCAGCCACGACCTGCGCACGCCGCTGCAATCCATCAAGGCCGCCGCCACGTTGCTCACGCGCCAGCCCGATACGGGCAAGGTGGCCAGCATGGCCGAGCGCATGCTCAGCAGCAGCCAGCGCATGTCGCGCATGATCGAGGACCTGCTGGACGTCACCCGCATCCGCCAGGCGGAAGGCCTGCCGCTGTCACCGCGGCCTACCAGCTTGCAAGCGCTGCTGCAGCGCACGCTGCAGGAAGTGGAGACGGGTTTTCCGCAGCGGCGCCTGGACAGCGAGATGCTGGGCAATCTCGATGGCACCTGGGATGGCGAACGCCTGTGCCAGGTGCTCACCAATCTGGTGGGCAACGCCATGCACCATGGCGATCCGGCGCAGCCTGTGCAGGTGACGGCCGATGGCAGGCAGGACCATTGCGTGGTCATCACGGTGCGCAACGGCGGCACCATTCCTGCGGAGCTGATGCCCACCCTGTTCAACCCGTTTCGCGGAGGAGAGCGCAAGCCGGGCCAGCACCAGGGCCTGGGCCTGGGGCTTTTCATCGCGCACCAGATCGTGCGTTCGCACAACGGGCGCATCGATGTGCACTCCGCCGATGGCGTGACCAGCTTCAGGGTGGAGTTGCCGCGCGAGATGGCAGCGGGAGGCTCCAAGGCCGTGCTGTGACGGCGGGAGCCGATGGACCGGCAGGCCGGTCTCGGGAAAATGGGCTCAGTGGACGGGCCTGGTGTGCAGCGCTTCCTGTATGGAGTCCAGCAGCGTTTCCAGGTCCTCGATCTCGAAGGGCTTGAGCAAGGTCCGCACCTGGGGACCCCAGGCGGCCGGGTAGGGCCCCAGATCGTAGCCGGAGCACAGGATGATCCAGCGCTGCGCATCGGCCTGCAGCAGCTGCCGCGCCAGATCGGTGCCGGACAGGCCCGGCAGACTGACATCGGAGACCACCACGTCGAAAGGCTGGCCCGCATCCAGTTCCAGGGCCTGCTCGGCAGTGGCGCAACTGGTCACGAAACGGGATTCGCTCTCCATCAGCAGGCCAATGGTTTCTCGCAGGTCGGCATTGTCTTCAACGTACAGGATTCGCATATCTCTTTGTTGCAGTGCGTCATGCTGCTATCAAAAAGGCAGCATGGACGAGGGCTGATCATCCACACCCGCCGCCTTCCATCACGTAGGACAGCATGCAAACTTGGTCGACGGTTGCCTTCTGTGCGTGCCAGGCGATGGATTGTGCAATACAAAGGCAAGTCCCACGAACGGCCTGTGCGATCTCAAGTCCGGACAGTGGGCAGGGGATCCAGCACATGCCTTTGCACGGGCAGGAATTCACCGGCCTGCCGCGAATAGTCCCAGCGCGTGAGCTGCCGGCGCCAGTCCTGGCCTGTGGCGCCATCCCGATGCTCCAGGGTGAACAGGCTGTTGGGCGCATGGGCGCGCAGCCGCACCGAGACCGCGGTGCCCGCCTGCGCTGCCCACAGCCCGGGCAGGGGCTGGACCAGGCCGGGGTCATGCCCATGGCCCGAGAGCACCAGTTGCGCTCCGGCATCGCGCCAGCGGGCCAGGGCCTGCGCGGCGCGGTGAGGACGGTGGCTGCGGTCCTCTTCGTGGGCCGCAGCCAGCGGGTGGTGGCTGACGACGATGCGCCAGTCGGCGGGGCTGGCCTGCTCCAGGCGCTGCGCCACGTGCAGGATCTGCCCGGCCGACAGGCTGCCGCGCTGGTGGCGCCACCAGCGTGTGGTGTCCACGCCGATCACGCAAAAGCCTGGCACGGCGCACCAGGGCTGCAGTTCGGAATCGATCCAGCGCACATAGCGGTCGTGGGCGTGGCCACCCAGCCGTTCCCACCAGGCGAGCAGCGGCAGGTCGTGGTTGCCGGGCACCACCAGTCGCCGGGGCACGGAAAGGCTGTCGAGAAACTCCCGCGCCTGGGCAAATTGCGCGGCCGTGGCGCGCTGGGTCAGGTCGCCGGAGACCACCAGCAGCGTTACCGGCAGCCGGGCCGCCAGTCTGGCCACGGCGGCGCATACGGCCTGATCGTGGGCGCCGAAATGCAGGTCCGACAAATGCATGAGCAAGGCCATGGGCGCTCCTTGTTCCTCATTCGGCGGTCAGGAGGAGGCGGGCTCTGCCGGGGCAGGCACCACCAGCCACAGCGGCTTCTCGCCCAGGCGAAAGCGGATGGGCGGTGCCATCCATTCGCGTTCGCCATCGAAGGCCACCTTCATGCGGCGAGGACGCCGTCCTGCTGGCTCCGCCACCAGCTCGGTACAGGCCAGGCTGGCGACGGCATCGTCCTGGGCCAGCCGTCCCATCACCGCATTCCAGACCACGCGCGCCGGGGCCTCGCTGGCCTGGGGCAGCAGCAGCACGGCGGCCAGATGCCGGCCATCGGCCACGGCGCGGGCCTCGTCAATCCCCACGCGCTCCAGCTGCAGTGGGTTGTTGCCGACGAACAGGGTGGTGGCCAGGTGCTCCTGTTGCTGCAACGGCGCATCCCGGTCGGGGCGCAGGGCCACGCGCCAGCGGCGCACGCTGCCGCCGCGCAGGATGCTCCAGATGGAGGCGGCTATGGCCACCAGCCGGGTGCGGCCGAAGCGGGTGGACGCGCGTTCGCGTTCGTCGAGCAGGCGGGGGTACAGGCCCAGGCTGGCGTTCACCAGGAAAAGCCGTTCGTTGACCAGGCCCACGTTCACGGCCCGCATCTGGCCGGCCTGCAACGCCTGGAGAATGTCCTGCACGGCCTGGGCCGGCTCCAGTGACAGCGCCTGCTCGCGGGCGAAGTAGTTGAAGGTGCCCAGCGGCACCACGCCCATGGGCACGCCACGCGACCAGGCGGCCGAGGCCACGGCATTGATGGTGCCGTCACCGCCGGCGGCCACGACCAGGCCGCCGTCCCTGCGGGCACTGTCCACGGCGCTGGCGGCCAACTGCACGATGTCGGCCCTTGCGCCCGGCACATGCCAATGCACGCTGCGCTGCTGCAGCGCCGGCACGCCGGTCAGGCGGGCGCGCAGCTGCTCCAGGTCGGCGCCGGGGCGCAGCGGCACGATCAGGTGGATGGGGCCGGCGGGATCAAGCCTGGGCGGCTGGTTGTCGCAAGATGAGGGCGTCATGGAAGGAAGCGGGCTGGAACAGGCGCCGATTGTTCCGTGGATGGCACCTGCCGGTGCACCGGATCATGCAAGCGGTGCGCGTCAGCCAAAGCCGACAGTCTGCGGGCTGCTGACTGTACCTGTTCACTCGCGCCAGGGGGCGCGGTAGTCCAGCATCTGCGCCAGCGGCACGGGCCGCTCGAACAGATAGCCCTGCGCATGCTCGCAGCCGAGCTCGTGCAGCAGCTGCGCCTGGGCCTGTTCTTCCACACCTTCGGCGACCACCTTGACGCCAAAGCCCTGGGCAATGCGCAGCACGGCGGTCACGATAGCCTTGTCGGACTCGGAAGCCGGCAGCTGGCCCACAAAGCTCTGGTCGATCTTGATGCAGTCAAAGCGCAGGCGGCTCAGGTAGGCCAGGGACGAGTAGCCGGTGCCGAAGTCGTCGATGGCGATCTTCACGCCCAGCGCGCGGATGGCGGCAATGCGCTGCAGCGTGGCGTCGCTGTCGTCCAGCAGCATGGACTCCGTCAGCTCCAGGGTCAGCACCCGGGCGGGCAGGCCGCTGGTGGCCAGCGCCTGCTCCAGCGTGCAGGCGAAGTCGGACTGGATCAGCTCGCGCGCCGACATGTTGACGTGCAGCTCGAAGTCGGCCGGCAGGTGTGCAAGGTGCAGGGCAATATCGTGCGCCGCCGTGCGCAGCACCCATTCGCCGACGCTCAGGATCAGGTCCGACTCCTCGGCCACCGGGATGAACACGCCCGGCGGCACCCTGCCGCGCGTCGGGCTTTCCCAGCGCACCAGGGCCTCGGCACCCACCATGCGGCCCGTGGCCAGATCCACCACGGGCTGGTAGAAAACGCGCAGTTCGTTGCGCTCCAGCGCCTGGCGCAATTCCATGGCCAATTGGGTGCGGCCCAGCATTTTCTGCGCCAGGCTGGGCTCGAACAGCAGGAAGGGGTGCGAGCCGCGCTGCGCCTCACCCAGCGCAATGCTGGCGTTGCGCAGCCACTCGGGCAGCGCGCCCGGCAGCAGCTCGCCGCTGACGGCGCCCGCGCAGGCGCGCAGCACGATGTCGTCCTTGCCCACTGAAAATGGCTGGTCGAAGATCTCCAGCAGATGGCGGCATTTGTCCTGTACCTGCAGCGGCGTGCACTCGTGCAGCCACAGCACGGCGAATTCATTGCTGGCCGTGCGCGCCAGCAGGGCCGGAAATTGCAGATGGTGGTTGAGCAGCCGCTCGGCCACGGCCCGCAGCAACTGCTCGCCCGTGCCATGGCCCACATCGTCGCGCACGCTGCGGAAGTTCTGCAGCTCCAGCAGGCACAGCGCGGCAGGGACGGGCGCGCCGGCGTTGGCGGCCGCGTCGGCCCGCTCGATCAGGCCGGCGCGCGTGAGCAGCTGCGTCAGGCTGTCGTACTGCAGCAGGGTGCGCATGTGCTCGAAGGATTCCTGCAGCCGCTGCGCCATGTTGTGGAATGCCGAGACCAGGGACGAGGTTTCCACCACGGACGTGTCCGGCAGCGCCTTCACCGCGCTCCAGTCACCCTGGGCCAGGCGGTTGGCCGCGTCGGCCGCCACGGCCAGGGGGCGCAGCGCCCTGCGCAGGCACCACAGGCCCAGCGCCAGCCCCAGCAAGGCCAGGCCGACAGCCAGGAAAAGGGTCTGGCGGCTGTCCTCCCGCATGCTGCTGACCAGATCGGACTCGGGCTGCAGCACCAGGATCCGCCAGTCGATGCCGCGCACATCGTGGAAGGGGGTGACCTGCCCGTGGTAGATCTGGCCCTGCTCCGTGAAGCTCAGGTTGATGACACGGTCAGGGCCTGTCCGGGCTGGCGTCGAGCCCTCGCGCGCATGCCCGGGCAGGTGCTCGGGAAGCCGGGCTGCCAGCGAGCGCAGCGCCAGGTCGGGGCTTTCGGACAGGCGCAGGCGC
Organism: Delftia sp. WSY_22; assembly: GCF_043104185.1. Taxonomy (NCBI): domain Bacteria; kingdom Pseudomonadati; phylum Pseudomonadota; class Betaproteobacteria; order Burkholderiales; family Comamonadaceae; genus Delftia; species Delftia sp. WSY_22. The sequence continues at coordinate 17,836 of NZ_JBICKN010000020.1, read as the reverse complement.
ACGGGCGGGTCATAGGGGCCTTCGCGGCGTTTCAGTACCGACAGCTCGGAGGAGTGCGCCACCATGTAGCCCTGCGCATCGACCACGGCGATATGGCCATTGCCGCGCAGGGGCTCGTCGCGCAGAAAGCGGTTCATGCTGCTCAGCCGCACATCGGCGGCCAGCACGCCGGCCAACTGGCCGGACACACGCACCGCAGTGGCTGCGGAAATCGTGGCATCACCCCGGTCCCCCGTCACCGTGTAGATGGGCGACCAGTGCGGGCCGTCTTCGCGAATGGCGGGCTGGTACCAGGGACGCACGCGGGGGTCGTAGCCGGCAAGGCTGGACATGGGCGGGCCCGGCTGCAGTCCCTCGAAAATCTGCAAGGTTCCCTGGGTGCTGCGGTCCTGAAGAATCAGGCGGTAGTGGCCATCGGGCTCCAGCCGCACCCCCGTGTATTCGCCTTGCACGCCTCCAAAGCTCAACAGGCTGATCTGGTGGTGCTGGGCATAGAGCTCGGTGAATGAGCGTGTCAGATAGCCATAGATGGGCCGCAGGTCTCCGGGGGTGTAAAGCGCCTGCCGGGCCACGGTCTCGGCCAGGGCCTGCTGCACGCGCAGCGGAGTCTCCAGATAGTCGGCCAATTGGTGGCGCGTGGTGGTGGACAGGGAGTCGAGCAGCCGCAGGCTTTCGCGATTGATGAGCTGGTCCACCTGGCGCTGCTGCCAAGCCGCCAATAGCCCGGCCGTGACCACAAACACCGCAATGAAGGGGGCCGTGACTGCCGTGCGAAGTGAGAGCCGAAAGGCGGGCATGCAGAGGTTTCCGTAGCGTGCGCCGGGCAGCCAAGGGCCGGGTCTGCCTGCGACAGCGGCCATTGTGCAGTGCCTCGGCAGCCTTTCGCGGCAGCTGTCGCCCCTGTGCAGGAGCTCTCCCGTGGGTGATAGGAAAAATTGTCGATAAATGATTTTCAGTAGAAAAAATGAATACTGAACGGGCATTTGCAGCAACGCAAAGGCATGGTCAGTGCGTCTGCAATGCCTTCCATTGCGGCACTCCTTTTACATATCCGTTTACAAATTGATCTTCATTACATGTAGACATCACATGTAATGGTCGCTATGGTGTCCGCATGGAACAAAAGACATCAGCCCACTACCAGCGTCTGCACCGGCAACGGCTGCGCGAGCAGGGGCTGGTGAAAAAGGAGGTCTGGATTCTTCCAGAGTACGGTGCTGCATTGCAGCAATTGGAAAAGCAAATGCGCGTGTCCGGCTTGCAACCGGATTCAATGGTTCTCATCCACAAGGAGGGCAGCATGGACAACAGCAGACAGGCATATCGGGATATTCACGCCTTGGCGGGCGATCTGCAGCAATCAACGCTGGTGCAGGGCGGCCGGCTCCATATCGAGGTGCTTGAAGGCGCGGACGCCAGTCTGCTCATCAGCCTGCCCGAATTCGGCGATCTGCCGGTCCACGTGGCCCTGTCGGGCGACCAGCTCGTGGTGGAGGCCTTTCTCTGGCCCGCCGACCAGGTGCACGACCGCGCCGGCCTCAACGAGCAGATGCTGCGCCTGCAAAAGCTGTTTCCCTTCACCACCATGGCGCTGGAACCCCAGGCCCATGGCGGCGAGGGCTATGTGATGTTCGCCGCCCTGCATGCCAGCAGCAGCGAGGGCGACATCATTTCCGAAATCCTCACCCTGGCCGACAGCGTCATCCAGGCCACCGAGGCGCTGGCCCACTATCTGACCCCTGCGCCGGTGCCCGCGCCAGTGCAGGCCTGAAGCCTGCCCGTTGAAGACACTGAGCCCCAAGGAGATCATCATGACCATCTGGAACAAGCTGGTGACCGCGTTGCGCGGCGCAGCGCACGAGGCCGGCGAGGCGGTGACCGACAGCCAGGCCCTGCGCATCCTGGACCAGGAAATCCGCGATGCCGACAGCGACCTGAACAAGTCCAAGGAAGCGCTGGCCGACATCATGGCCAAGCAAAAGCTGGCGGCCGGCAAGTTCAAGCAGACCCAGGAACGCATTGCCGAGTACGAGGGCTATGCCGTCAAGGCGCTGGACACCAGTGACGAGGCGCTGGCGCTGGAAGTGGCCGGCAAGGTCTCCGTGCTGGAGACGCAGCGCGACGAGGAGCAATCCCAGCTGGATGCCTACACGCAAAGCGTGGAGCAGCTGCGCGTGGCCATACAGACGGCGCAAACGCATATCAAGCGCCTCAAGCAGCAGGCCGACACCGTCAAGGCCACGGAAAGCGTGCAGCGCGCCCAGGCCACGGTGGCCGGCCGCTATGCAGGATCGCAGACTCGCGTGCAAAGCGCGCTGGATTCGCTGGAACGCATCAAGCAAAAGCAGGCCGAGCGCGGTGCGCGCATGGAAAGCGCGGCCGAGCTGGCGCGCGACAGCAGCGAAGACGCGCTGGATGCCAAGCTGCGTGCCGCCGGCATCACGCCCCAGGCGGGCAATGCGCAATCGGTGCTGGAACGCCTGAAGGCGCAGCGCGCAGCCGCTGGCGGAAAAAGCGCTTGATGCGCGGCCGTGGTCCGGGCAGGCCGCGTCGTGCCCGCCGTCCTGGCTGCCGGGTTTGAAGGGAGGAGATAAAACATGTCTGCATTCCTGCAATACGCGTTCGGCTTTCCGACCTTCATCTTCGGCGCCTTGCTGCTGTTCATGCTGCTGTACTGGCTGATCGCCATGCTGGGCCTGCTGGAGGTGGACTCGCTGGACCACTGGGTGCTGTTCGACGGCAGCGACCATGCGCACGGCGTGGAGCACTCGGCCAGCGCGCTGGCCGGGCTGCTGCTCAAGGTGGGCCTGGGCGGCATTCCGCTCACGGTCATCCTCACCGCGCTGTTCCTGCTGTCCTGGCTGGCTTCCTATGTGCTGTGCCATTTCGTGCCCATGCCCCAGGGCTGGACCCTGGTGAACCTGCTGACCGGCACCTTGGTGGCCGTGGCGGCTGCCGTGCTGGGCTTTGCCGCCACGGTGCTGGTGCTGCGCCCGCTGCGGGGCATCGTCAACAAGGTGGCGCCTGCAGAGGAGCCCAAGGTGCTGCTGGGCCGCACCGGCCTGGTGCGCAGCGCCGTGGTGGACGGCACGCAGGGCTACGGCAGCGTGGAGGACGGCGGCGCCGGCCTGAACGTGCAGATGCGCTCGCCCGAGCGCGCACTGGGCCGGGGCACCGAGATCGTGCTCATCGAGCACCTGCCCGAGCACAACGCCTGGCGCGTGGTCAGCAAGGCCGAGTTCGACGGCACCGAGCTGCCGCGCTAGCTCCAGGAATTTCCAGGAATTCCTTCCTATTCGTTCCCATTGATTCCCATTGGCCCGGGCGCCCGTGCGGCGGGCGCGGCCTTTGCGTTTTTCAGCGTTTTCACAGATAGCAATTCACAGGGGAGATTCGCATGAACATGAGCAACATGGAGTGGTACATCGTCGCCGGGGTGGTGATCGGTTCCGTCTTCGTCGTCATCCTCGGGCTGTTCGCCCTGGTCAAGGCCTTCTACATCAAGGTCCCGCAGGGCACGGCGCTGATCATCAACGACACCACCTCGCAGCCCAAGGTCAAGTTCACGGGCGGCCTGGTGCTGCCGGTGATCCACAAGAAGGAATTCATGCAGATCTCGCTGCTGACGCTGGAGATCGACCGGCGCGGCAAGGAAGGCCTGATCTGCCGCGACAACATGCGCGCCGACATCACCGTGGCCTTCTACCTGCGGGTCAATGAAACGGCCGAGGACGTGCTCAAGGTGGCCAAGGCCATCGGCGTGGACCGGGCCTCGGACAAGACGGCCGTCAACGAGCTGTTCAACGCCAAGTTCTCCGAGGCGCTCAAGACCGTGGGCAAGCAGATCGAGTTCGTGAAGCTGTTCGAGAACCGCCAGGATTTCCGCGACCAGATCATCCATGTCATCGGCAACGACCTCAACGGCTATGTGCTGGAGGACGTGGCCATCGACTATCTGGAGCAGACTCCCAAGTCCTCGCTGGACCCCAACAACATCCTGGATGCCGAAGGCATCCGCAAGATCACCGAGCTGACGGCCAACCAGAACATCGTCACCAACGAGCTCGAGCGCAACTCCGACCTGGCCATCACCAAGAAGAACGTGGAGACCAAGGAAGCCATGCTGGCGCTGGAGCGCCAGCAGGCCGACGCCGAGGCCCGCCAAAAGCGCGAGATCGCCACCATCCAGGCGCGCGAGCAGGCCGAGACCCAGAAGGTGCAGGAAGAAGAGCGCCTGAAGGCCGAGCAGGCCCGCATCCAGACCCAGGAGCAGCTGGACATCCGCGAGGAAAATCGCCAGCGCGAAGTGGCCGTGGCCCAGCAAAACCGTGAGCGTGCGGTGGTGATCGAGGTCGAGAAGGTCACGCGCGCCAAGGAGCTGGAGATCGTGGCCCGCCAGCGCGAGGTGGAGCTGCAGCGCATCGAGAAGGAAAAGGCCATCGAGGTCGAGAAGGCCAACATCGCCAATGTGGTGCGCGAGCGCGTGGTGGTGGAAAAGTCCGTGGCCCAGGAAGAGGAACGCATCAAGGAAGTGCGCGTGGTCTCCGAGGCCGAGCGCATGAAGCAGGTCACCGTGCTGACTGCCCAGGCCCAGGCCGAGGAAGACCTGGTGCGCCAGGTCAAGAAGGCGGAGGCCGAAGAGGCCGCCTCGCGCCACAAGGCCGTGGAAGTCACGACCATGGCCCAGGCCGAGCTGGAGGCGGCCAGCAAGACCGCCGAGGCCAAGAAGAAGCTGGCCGAGGCCATCGAGGTCGAGCGCGCCGCGCCCGGCCTGGCCGATGCCAAGGTGCGCGAAGTCACGGCCGCCGCCCTGGAAAAGGAAGGCCTGGCGCAGGCCAGGGTGATCGCCGAGAAGATGATGGCCGAGGCCAAGGGCCAGCAGGAAAAGGGCCTGGCCGAGGCGCGCGTCATCGAGGCCACGGCCGACGCCAACGAAAAGCAGGGCCTGGCCGATGCCAAGGTGCTGGAAGAGCGCCTGCTGGCCCAGGCGCGCGGCGAGGCCCAGGTGGGCGCGACCAAGGCCTTGGTCACCCGCGACGTGGGCACGTCCGAGGCCGATGTGCTGCGCGACAAGCTCTTCGCCGAGGCCAAGGGCCTGACCGAAAAGTTCACCGCGCTGGCCTCGCTGTCCGACCAGGCGCGCTCGCATGAGGAGTTCCGCATGCAGCTGGAGAAGAACTTCGAGCAGGCGCTGGCCGCCATCGAAGCCAACAAGAGCGTGGCCAAGGACCAGTCCGAGGTGCTGTCGGCCGCGCTCAGCAAGGCCAACATCGACATCGTGGGGGGCGAGGGCGCCTTCTTCGACAACTTCGCCAAGGCGCTGTCCGTGGGCAAGGCCGTGGAAGGCGTGGCGGGCAAGAGCCCCATCGTGCAGGACCTGATCGGCAAGTTCCTCAGCGGCAAGGGCGGCGCATCGCTGCTCAACGCGCTGGGCGACGGCAAGGGCCTGCCGCCCACGCAGAGGGTCGACTGAACGGTCGATTCAACGGCCGACTGAACGGGGCGGCCGCCCGGCCGCTCCCTCCGCCGGCTGCCCAGCCTCCCGCATCCGCCTTCGTCTTCGCCTGCCTGCCCGCCCGTCTGCCGGCCGGCGGGGAAAGGCGTGAATGGTCCCTGACACGCGAAAGCCCGTGACGCCCATGTCCCAACCGTCCCAACCGTCCCCATCGTCCACACCGTCCTCACCGCCCCTCTCCCCCGACACTGCCGCCTCCGCCGTGGACCAGGCAGTCGCCAGCGGCGGCTCCTACGAAGTGCTGGCCAAGCGCCTGGACGGCCAGGGGCAGGCGCTGGAGGCGCTGGTGCGCCAGCTCAACGAGGAGCGGCTGGAGGAATTCGGCCGCAGCCAGATGGAAGTCATCGGGCGCATGCGCGTGCGCACCGAAAACAACTGCCTGGGCCGCGACATCGCCCAGGTCGGCGGCTACCTGCTGTTCGGCTACAACGTCTTCATGGGCCTGAAGCAGTCCACGCGCGTGGAAGACGTGTTCGGCCTGTACCGCCTGCACGAGGGAGAGCAGGGCTACGAGGTCACTCCCGTGGACCTCAAGGACAGTTTCCTGGGCATACAGAGCTTCGTGCAGGACTTCCAGGAGCTGTACGCCTACTACAAGAACACGCGGCTGATGCAGCTGGCCGTGCGCGACGGCAAGCTGCTGGCGAGCTTCCAGATCGGCGAGCGCCTGTCCGATGTGCGCGTGTTCCGCTGGTCCGTGCCCGTGGACGGCCAGCCCATACGCTACATAGACAACCGCGGCGAGCGCGACATCGAACTGCCTGCGCCCCATGACTTCGAATGGCAGCGCGCCGGGCGCGAGCAACTGGTGCAGGGGCGCCACCCGCACATCAACGTGCTGGACAAGGTCTTCGTCGAGACCCTGGGCGGCACGCTGACCATCAAGGTCGAGAACAACACCAACGACGGACTGGGCATCTACAGCGAGCCCGTGCAGGAGAAGAACCAGTCGCTGGACGACGCCGTGTTCGAGTACGCCGCCGTCGGCAGCCTGATCCTGCTGAAGATCCTGCCCTACCGCGAAGAGCAGTGGCGCTACCTGATCTTCAACACCGTCTCCCGCCAGGTGCTGCGCATGGATGCCATCGGCGCGGCCTGCATCCAGCTGCCGCAGGACCACGGCATCATCTTCCCGGGCGGCTACTACCTGCAAAGCGGGGAGAACCGCTCGTTCGAGCAGAACATGCAGGGCATGCGCTACCGGCGCAGCATCCGATCGCCCAACGGCGAGGACGTGCTCTACGTGTTCTACGAGCCCGAGAGCGGGCGCATGGCGCTGTTCAAGTACAACCTGATCGAGCGCGCCCTGCAGCCGCCCATCATCGGCCACGGCCATGCGCGCATGGACGACGGGCGCATCGTCATCTTCGCGGCCGAGAGCAACGAAGCCTCGCGCGTGCACCCCATGCAGGTCTGGCGCACGCCCTTCGCCTCGGACGACTACGCGGCGCGCCAGCCGCAGCGCGACAGCTTCCTGGGCCGCATAGGCAATGCCGAGCTGGTCAGCGGCATCTCGGACCTGTACAGCGTGCGCAAGGAAATCGCGGCCACCGAGGTCTCGCTGCCGCGCTACGAGCGCCTGATCGACGCCGCGCGCCGCCTGTTCGAGCGCTACCACTGGCTGGGCGCGCCGCAGCTCAAGGGGGTGCACGAGACCCTGCTGGGCATCGTCGCCACGGGTGATGCGGTCATCGACGAGTACGAAAAGGTCGAGAGCATCCGCAATGCCTCGGCCAAGGCCATGGGCGAGGTGTCCGGCCGCCATGGCCGGTTGCTCAAGCAGTTGCGCCTGGCGGACTGGAAGGGCATTGGCGAATACGTGGATGCGCTCACCCAGCTGGGCCAGCTGCGCGGCCAGCTCATGGCCACGCGCGACCTGCGCTATGTGGACCAGGCCGCCATCGACACCATGGTGCAGGGCGTCAACGAGGCCCAGGCCGATGTCTCCCAGCGCACGGCCGCCTTCATTGCCACCGACGAGGCCATGCAGCCCTATGCCGATCAGCTGCAGGCGCTGGACCAGGCTGCGCAGGCGGCAGCCACGGTGGCGCAGATCAACGAGCCGCTGGCGCGCATGGCCGACATGGCGGCCGCGCTGGACATGCTGTCCGAGCTGATGGGCAGCCTGTCCATCGACGACGCCACGCAGCGCACCCAGGTGGTGGACCGCATCTCGGCCGTCTATGCGCGCCTGAACCAGGTGCGTGCACGCGCCGAGCAGCGCAGGTCGGGCCTGGGCGGCGCCGAGAACGTGGCCCAGTTCGCGGCCCAGCTGGCGCTGTTCTCGCAAAGCATCGTCAGCGCCCTGGGCCTGGCGCAGACGCCCGAGAAATGCGACGAGCAGCTGGCGCGCCTGCTGGTGCAGCTGGAGGAGATCGAAAGCCGCTTCGGCGAGCACGAGCAGTTCCTCGGCGACATCATGGCCAAGCGCGAGGAAGTGCTGGAGAGCTTCGAGGCGCGCCGCCAGTCGCTGCAGGACGAGCGCCAGCGCAAGGCGCAAGGCGTGCTGGACGCGGCCCTGCGCATCGTGCAGAGCCTGCCCAAGCGCACCGAGAAACTGGCCAGTGCCGACGCGCTGCATGCGTTCTTTGCAGGCGATCCGCTGATCGGCAAGCTCAAGGAGCTGTCCCAGCGCCTGCGAGAGCAACTGCACGACCCGGTCAAGGCCGACGATATCGACGGCCGCGTCAAGAACCTGCGCGACCAGGCGTTTCGCGCGCTGCAGGACCGCAGCGAGCTGTACGAAGGCGGCGGCGCCATCATTCGCCTGGGCCGCCACCGCTTCAGCGTGGGCAACCAGGAACTGGACCTGACCCTGCTGCCGCGCAACGGCGCTTTGTTCCTGCACCTGGTCGGCACCGAGTATTTCGAGCCCGTGGACAACCCCGAGCTGGCCGCTTTGCAGGCCTACTGGGATGCCTCCACGCCGGCCGAATCGGCAGACTTCTATCGCGGTGAATACCTGGCCCTGGAAGTGGTGCAGGCCGCACGCCAGCGCCGCGACGGCTGGAGCGAGGCCCGGCTGGCCCAGTTGCTGCCCGACGAGGCGGCACTGACCCAGGCCATCCGCGAATTTTCCGCGCCGCGCTACCGCGAAGGCTATGAGCGCGGTATCCACGACCATGATGCGGCCCGCATCCTGCAGGTACTGCTGCCCCTGCGCGATGCCGCCGGCGTGCTGCGCTTTGCGCCCGGTGCCCGCGCGCTGGCCCTGCTGTTCTGGAGCGCACATGCCCAGGTGCAGCAGCCGCAGCTGGCTGCCGCCATGGCGCAGTGGCCGCTGCGCGCCCAGCAGGCCCAGGCCATGCAGCAGATGTTCGGCAGCGAGGCCGAACAGCTGAGCCTGCGCGCCGACATTGCCGAGCGCCTGCGCGCCTATGCCGACGAGCGGGGCCTGCTGCGCGACCTGCTGCCAGGACAGGCGGCGCCCGCAGACAGCGATATCGACAGCCTCATCCACGGCGCCGCCGACTACCTGCAGGCCGAGCTGGCGCAAAAGGCCGTGCGCTTTTCCTTCTCCAGCTACAGCCAGTCGGCCATTGCCGCACTGCAGGCCGCCGTGCAGCAGCAGGCCCAGCCGCTGCAGCGCTGGGAGGAAATGCAGGCCTACTGGCAGGGCGAGGACCGGCACGACAAGCCTTTGGCGCCGCTGGACCAGCGCTGGCGCAGCGCGCTGCACTGGCTGCAGACCGCCTGCCGCGCGCTGGACGACGGGCAAGGGCAGGCCTGGCTGGCCTATTGCGGCGAAGCCGCCGCCTGGCTGTGCTGCGCCGGCCCACTGCCCTGCAAGGTCAGCAATGTGGACCTGCGCCATGAAGTGCCGGGCCTGCTGGGCCAGCATCCGCGCATTGCGGACGGCCGCATGTGGCTGCAGATCGACGACCTGGGCCAGCGCGCCGCGCGCCATTTCCGCAGCTTTGTCCCCGAATTCGGCCGCTACCAGGCGCTGCGCCAGCAGCTGCTGCAGGACTGGCGCTCGCGCGTGCGGGTGGATGAATTCAAGGCCCGGCCGCTGTCGTCCTTTGTGCGCAACCGGCTCATCAACGAGATCTACCTGCCCGTGATCGGCGACAACCTGGCCAAGCAGATCGGCGTGGCTGGCGAGAACAAGCGCACCGACCAGATGGGGCTGCTGATGATGATCTCGCCGCCCGGCTACGGCAAGACCACGCTGATGGAGTACGTGGCCAACCGCCTGGGCCTGATCTTCATGAAGATCAACGGCCCGGCGCTGGGCCACTCGGTGCGCTCGCTGGACCCGGCCCAGGCGCCGGACGCCACGGCGGCCAAGGAGCTGGAAAAGCTCAACCTGGCGCTGGAGATGGCCAACAACGTGATGCTGTACATCGACGACATACAGCACACGCACCCCGAGTTCCTGCAGAAATTCATCTCGCTGTCGGACGGCACGCGCCGCATCGAGGGCGTGTGGAAGGGCCAGACCCGCACCCACGACATGCGCGGCAAGCGCTTTTGCGTGGTCATGTCGGGCAATCCGTACACCGAGTCGGGCGAGGTCTTCAAGATCCCAGACATGCTGGCCAACCGTGCCGACATCTACAACCTGGGCGATGTGCTGGGCGGCATGCAGGAGGTGTTCAAGCTCAGCTATATCGAAAACAGCATGACCTCGAACGCCGTGCTGGCGCCGATGGCCACGCGCAGCCTGCAGGACCTGTACCTGCTGCTGGACAAGGCGCAGGGCAGGGATGTCTCGGGCAACGCGCTGTCGCACGACTATTCATCGGCCGAGCTGCGCGAGATCGAGGCCGTGCTGGCCCGCATGGTGCAGGTGCGCGAGCTGGTGTTCAAGGTCAACCAGCAGTACATCCAGAGCGCCGCGCAGGACGACGGCTACCGCACCGAACCCGCCTTCAGGCTGCAGGGCAGCTACCGCAACATGAACAAGCTGGCCGAAAAAATCACCCCGGTGATGAACGACCAGGAAATGCAGCAGATGCTGGCCGACCACTACCAGGGCGAAGCGCAGATGCTGACCACGGGCGCCGAGGAGAACCTGCTCAAGCTCGCCGAGCTGCGCGGGCAGATGAGCGACGAGGACAGCGCCCGCTGGCAGCAGATACGCCAGCAGTTCCTGCGCCGCCAGGCCGCAGGCGGCGCCAATGCCGACGCTGCCACGCGCGTGACGGCGCAGCTGGTCGATCTGGTCGCCGCCACGCGCGAGGTGGCCCAGTCGGTGGCCCAGCCCCAGCAGCAGGCGATGCAGGAAGGCGCCGCTGAACAGTCCCAGCTCCTGCAAGCGCTGCAGGCACTGCTGGCCCGGCTGCTGCAGACGCAAAGCGCCGCAGGCGACTCGCTGCACGGCATACGCGAGCTGATGGCGCAAAGGGCGGCCAGCGAGCCCGCCAGCACCCAGGCCGGCACCCCGTCGGAGGTGCAGGCCGCCCAGGACCGTCAGGCCCTGGTCCACATGCTGGGCCAACTGCTGACCCGGTCGCTGGCCCAGTCCCTGGAGCCCGTGGTCACGCACCTGGACCAGGCCCGCCGCCAGCAGCTGGGCTTGCACCGCGTGCTGATGCAGGTGGCCACGCGCATGCAGGAGCAGATCGACGCCCAGCGCGCGGGCCGTCCCGTGCCGGCTGCGGGCGCCATACGCTCCGAGGAAATCGACAAGGCCTTCGAGCGCATGCAGCGCGGCGACGTGCCGCCTGCGGCCTAGGCGCAGCGCCGGAGCAAAGCCGGGGCAGGGCACATCGGCAAAGGCCGGGGCGCCTTGCTGGCGCTGCCTTTGCATGGGCCGGGGGCCCTCGCACGTCTGCATGCGCTGATCCGTCATCGGACAACCCGATGTCCCGGACGTTGGACCATCACCTACAACCCGGGGCGCGTCCCGAACCGATGCTTGGAGTGGCGTGTCCGCAGCAGTGCGCACGCCCCACGAAGAGCCAACACGATGGACGCCCCATGGAACACAACACCCAGCTTTCCGTTTCGCGCAGGGACCTGCTGATTGCAGGTGCCTCCACGGCTGCGGCAACGGCCGTGCCCCGATCGGCCGGCGCGCAAGTGCAGCCTCCCTCCATCCCCGAAGGGGTCCAGCTGCCCGTCACCCTGCAAGTCAACGGCAAGGAACACCGCCTGGACCTGGACACCCGCACCACGCTGCTCGACGCCCTGCGCGAGCATCTGCACCTGACCGGCACCAAGAAAGGCTGCGACCATGGCCAGTGCGGGGCCTGCACGGTGCTGGTCAATGGCCGTCGCGTGGTGTCCTGCCTGAGCCTGGCCGTGATGAACCAGGGCGCCGCCGTGACCACCATCGAAGGTCTTGGCACGCCGCAATCCCCGCATGCCATGCAGGCCGCCTTCGTGCGGCACGACGGTTTCCAGTGCGGCTACTGCACGCCGGGGCAGATCTGCTCGGCCGTGGGCATGCTCGACGAGATCCGGCAAGGCATGCCCAGCCATGCCAGCGAAGACATCGTGGCCCAGCCCCTGGTGTCGGCCCATGAACTGCGTGAACGCATGAGCGGCAACCTGTGCCGCTGCGGGGCGTATTCCAACATCGTCGATGCCATCACCGAAGTGGCGGGGGAGGGGCGCACATGATTGCCTTCACCTACGAACGCGCCCAATCCCCCGCGCAGGCTGCCGCCGCCGTGGCGGCCCGGCCGGGCGCCCGCTTCATCGCCGGGGGCACGAATCTGCTGGACCTGATGAAGCTGCAGATAGAAACCCCCGTGCATCTGGTCGATGTGAACGGCACCGGCATGGATACCGTGGAGTCCACCGCGCAAGGCGGGCTGCGGATTGGCGCATTGGTGCGCAACAGCGACCTGGCCGCCCATGTGCGCGTGCGCCGCGACTACGGCGTGCTGACGCGCGCCCTGGTGGCCGGCGCCTCGGGCCAACTGCGCAACATGGCCACCACAGGCGGCAATCTGCTGCAGCGCACGCGCTGCCCGTATTTCTACGACACCAATATGCCGTGCAACAAGCGCGTGCCGGGCAGCGGCTGTTCGGCCATTGCCGGCGTGAGCCGCCAGCATGCGGTGATCGGCGGCAGCGAGGCCTGCATTGCCACCCATCCCAGCGACATGGCCGTGGCGCTGCGCGCGCTGGACGCCACGGTGGAAACCGTCCAGGCCGACGGCAAGGCCCGCGTCATCCCCATTGCCGACTTCCACCGGCTGCCCGGCAGCACGCCGCATGTAGAGACGGCCTTGCAGGCCGGCGAACTGATCACCTCCGTCACCCTGCCGCCGCCGCCGGGCGGCACGCACATCTATCACAAGGTGCGTGACCGCGCTTCCTATGCGTTTGCACTGGTGTCTGTGGCCGCCATCGTGCAGCGCGACGGCAGCGGGCGCGTGGCCCTGGGCGGCGTGGCGCACAAGCCGTGGCGTCTGGAGGCTGCCGAAGCGTTGATGCCGCAGGGCGCCAAGGCCGTCACCGACCGCCTGCTGGCAGGCGCCCGGCCCACGCACGACAACGCCTTCAAACTCACGCTGGCCGAGCGCACGCTTGCCTCCGTGCTGGACCAGGCCAGGAACTGACGCCATGAAATTCGACACCCCCGCAACGGTCAACCCCATTGACCAGCTCAAGATCATCGGCCAGCCGATGAACCGCATCGACGGCCTGCTCAAGACCACCGGCACGGCGCCGTATGCCTATGAGCGGCATGACGTGGTCCAGCACCCGGCCTATGGCTATGTGGTGGGTTCGGCCATCGCCAAGGGCCGCATCCGCAGCATCGGGCTGGCGCAGGCAAGCCGCGCGCCCGGCGTGCTGGCCATCGTCACGGCACAGACCGCTGGCAAGCTGGGCCAGGGCAAGATGAATACCGCGCCGCTGCTGGCAGGCCCCCAGGTGGCCCACTACCACCAGGCCGTGGCCCTGGTGGTGGCGGAGACCTTCGAGCAGGCGCGTGCCGCGGCGCAACTGGTGCAGGTGGACTACGAGCCGGTGAACGGCGCCTATGACCTGGCCAAGGCCAAGGACTCCGCCGTGCCACCCGACAGCATCAATGGCGATGCGCCGGACACGGCCATTGGCGATTTCGACGGCGCCTTCGCTTCGGCCCCCGTGAAGGTGGACGCCACATACACCACGCCAGACCAGTCGCACGCCATGATGGAGCCCCATGCCACGCTGGCCGCATGGAAGGGCGACCAGCTCACGGTATGGACCTCGAACCAGATGATTGCCTGGGGGCAGGGCGAGCTGGCAAAGACGCTGGGCATTCCCAAGGACAAGGTGCGCCTGGTCTCGCCATTCATTGGCGGCGGTTTTGGCGGCAAGCTGTTCCTGCGGGCCGATGCACTGCTGGCCGCACTGGGGGCGCGCGCGGCAGGCCGGCCCGTCAAGGTCGCACTGCAGCGCCCGCTGATGGCCAACAACACCACGCACCGCCCGGCCACCATCCAGCGTGTGCGCATCGCGGCAGGGCAGGATGGCAGGATCACCGCCATCGGCCACGAAAGCTGGTCGGGCGACCAGCCCGGAGGATCGGCGGACGGTGCCGTGGACCAGACCCGCCGCATGTATGCCGGCACCCATCGCATGACCGCCACGCGCCTGGCCGTACTGGACCTGCCCGAGGCCAATGCCATGCGCGCCCCCGGCGAAGCCACGGGGCACATGGCCCTGGAAGTTGCCATGGACGAGCTGGCGGAAAAGCTCGGCATCGATCCCGTGGAGCTGCGCATCCGCAACGACACCCAGGTGGTGCCGGACAGCGGCAAGAAGCCGCAACCCGAGGCGAAGGAGGGCACCCCTGCCCAGGAGCACAAGCCGTTTTCCCGCCGTGAGTTCGTGCAGTGCCTGCGCACGGGCGCCGAGCGGTTCGGATGGAGCCAGCGCAATCCCCAGCCGGCCCAACGGCGCGAAGGGCGCTGGCTGATCGGCCTGGGCATGGCCGGCGCCTACCGAGGCGCGCCTGTCATGAAGTCCGCCGCCCGCGTGCGCCTGGACAGGCAGGGCATGCTCACCGTGGAAACCGACATGACCGACATCGGCACGGGCAGCTATACCATCGTTGCCCAGACGGCGGCCGAGATGCTGGGCCTGCCGCTGCAGCAGGTGCGCGTGCGGCTGGGCGATTCCGGCTTTCCCGTGTCGGCCGGTTCGGGCGGGCAATGGGGTGCGGCCAGTGCCACCTCCGGCGTCTATGCCGCCTGCGTGAAGCTGCGCGAGGCCGTGGCGCGCAAGCTGGGCATGGACCCGGGGACGGCCGAATTCGCGGATGGGCATGTGCAGGCGGGCGGCAAGCGCCGGGCCCTGGCCAGCGCTGCCGGCGACGGCGACGGCGACCTGACGGCCGAGGATGCCATCGAATTCGGCGTGCTCGACAAGAAGATGCAGCAGTCCACCTTTGGCGCGCACTTCGTGGAGGTCGCCGTGGACGCATTCACCGCCGAGGTCCGCGTGCGCCGCATGCTGGCCGTTTGCGCGGCCGGCCGCATCCTCAATCCCAAGACGGCCCGCAGCCAGGTCATCGGCGCCATGACCATGGGCGTGGGAGCGGCCCTGATGGAAGAGCTGGCCGTGGACACGCGCCTGGGCTTGTTCGTCAACCACGACCTGGCGGGCTATGAGGTGCCCGTGCATGCCGACATCCCGCACCAGGAAGTGATCTTTCTGGACGAGGTCGATCCCATGGCCTCGCCCATGAAGGCCAAGGGCGTGGGCGAGCTGGGCATCTGCGGCGTGAGCGCGGCCATTGCCAACGCCATCTACAACGCCACCGGCGTACGCGTGCGTGACTATCCGGTCACGCTCGACAAGCTGCTGGCGGGGCTGGGGAGGCTGGCATGACAGGGGAGTGCACCTGAGGCAGCCCGCTCAGGCCCTGGATTCTTGATGAACGAAGGCCGGTCACCTCTGGGTGGCCGGCCTTTTTGCATTTAGCCATCAATAGAACGCATAGCTTGCGCGTCCGTCGGCATTGGCCTGGAGAGGCTGGCGTGGAGATACTTTTTGCACTGGGAAATGTCGGCGCTGTGCGCTCCGAACGCAGGCCACCCCCAGTTTCCCCACAACAGAACCTGGCCTGGGTGCAAAGCGCCTGCCAGGGCAAAGAGACAACCTGCTCCGACAAGGACTTGTATGAAAGATATCCGCAAGACGATGGACGAGGGCGCCATGGCGCCGTTCCAGTGGCTCGCCGTGGCCATCTGCATCCTGCTCATCATGCTGGACGGCTTCGATGTGCTGGTGATGGCCTTCACCGCCTCGGCCGTCGCTGCCGAGTGGAAGCTCAACGGGGCGCAGCTGGGCGTGCTGTTCAGTGCCGGGCTGATCGGCATGGCCATAGGCTCGCTGTTCCTGGCGCCCGTGGCCGACCGCCGTGGCCGGCAACCCGTCATCGTGCTGTGCCTGGTCGTGGTGTCCGTGGGCATGCTGCTTTCTGCCGCAGCGCGCAGCTATGTGGAACTGGCAGCCCTGCGCGCCATGACGGGCGTGGGAATTGGCGGCATGCTGGCCAGCGTGGGGGTGATCACCTCGGAGTATTCATCGAACAAATGGCGCAGCACGGCGATTGCGCTGCAGGCCACGGGCTATCCGATTGGCGCCACGCTGGGCGGGCTCATGGCCGCCTGGCTGCTGACACACCATGGCTGGCGCTCGGTCTTCGTGTTCGGCGGCCTGGCCACGGCGCTGATGGTGCCCATCGTGCTGTGGCGGCTGCCGGAGTCGGTGGACTTTCTGTTGGGCCGCCGCCCGGCACGTGCGCTGGAAAAGCTCAACCGGCTGATGGCGCTGATGGGCCATCCTGCCTTGCTGCAGCTGCCTGCACAGGCCGGCGGCGAATTCCGGCAGGGCAACACCGTGGCTGCCCTGTTCAGGAACGGCCTGGCGCGCCCCACGCTGATGCTCTGGGCCGGCTTCTTCCTGCTGATGTTCAGCGTCTATTTTTCGCTGAGCTGGACGCCCAAGCTGCTGGTGCAGGCCGGCCTGTCGGCACAGCAGGGCGTGACGGGTGGCGTGCTGCTCAACCTGGGAGGCATTGCCGGCGGCAGCCTGTTCGGCCTGCTGGCAGTGAAGGTGAGGCTGCGGCATCTGGCCATGGGCAGCCTGCTGCTGAATGCCTTGTTCACCGCGCTGTTCGGCCTGGCCTCGGCTAGCCTGGGCTGGGCGTTCGCCGCAGCGGTAGGCGTGGGCGTGTTCCTGTTCGCCTCCATGGCCGGGCTGTACGGGCTGGTGCCGGCCACCTATCCGGCCCAGGTGCGCGCCACCGGCATGGGCTGGGCCATAGGCATTGGGCGCATAGGCGCCATCGTGGCGCCCACCATGGCCGGCCTGCTGCTGGACGGTGGCTGGCAGCCTGCCTCGCTGTACTACGTCTTTGCCTTGCCGCTGATTGCCGCTGCGCTGGCCGTGTGGGCCACGGGTGCCGGCCGCGCCCTGGCGCCGATGGGTGGCGCGCTGCGAGCGCCTGGTGCTTGATCCTTGAACCCCTATCCGTGAGCACGCGCCCGAGCGCCCGAGCGCCCAAGCGCTCAAGCGCTCAAGCGCAGGAGAAACACTTCCATGGCATTGGACAAACCCTATCTCGACGTACCGGGAACCACGGTCTTCGACGCCGAGCAATCCCGCCAGGGCTACTGGCTCAACCAGTTCTGCATGTCGCTGATGAAGGCCGAGAACCGCGAGCGCTTTCGGGCTGACGAGCGCGCCTATCTGGGCGAATGGGCCATGACGGCCGAGCAAAGACAGGCCGTGCTGGACCGCGACCTGAACCGCTGCATTGCGCTGGGCGGAAACATCTACTTCCTTGTGAAGATCGGCGCCACCGACGGCGTCAGCGTGCAGAACATGGTCTCGACCATGAGCGGCATGAACGAGGAGGACTACCGGCAGATGATGCTGGGCGGCGGACGCAGCATCAATGGAAACCGCTACCTGCATGAGCAGGAACGACAGGAAAAAGGCATCTGATGGCACGCATCACCGCATCCGTCTACACCTCGCATGTGCCCGCCATCGGCGCGGCCATGGACCTGGGCAAGGTGGGCGACCCCTATTGGCAGCCGCTGTTCAAGGGCTTCGAGCACTCGCGCCAATGGCTCAAGGACAACAAGCCCGACGTGATCTTCCTGGTCTACAACGACCACGCGACGGCGTTCAGCCTGGACTTCATCCCGACGTTTGCCATCGGCACGGCCGCTGAATACCAGCCCGCCGACGAAGGCTGGGGCCCGCGCCCCGTGCCCAAGGTCGTCGGCCATCCGGAGCTGGCCAGCCACATTGCGCAGTCGGTGATCCAGCAGGACTTCGACCTGACCATCGTCAACAAGATGGACGTGGACCACGGCCTGACCGTGCCGCTGTCGCTGATGTGCGGCGAGCAGGACG
>NZ_JBICKN010000001.1:0-78321 GCF_043104185.1 Delftia sp. WSY_22 | reverse complement strand
AGGACGGCTCGGGCGGCACGGGCCTGGGGCTGGCCATCTGCCGCAAGATCATCGACGCCATGGACGGCACCATCGTGGCCGGCAACGGCCCGGCAGGCGGCGCCATCTTCACCATCATCCTGCCCAGCCGCAGTGCGCAGGAGACCCGGCCGGCCGAGCTGACATAGCCTGCGCGGGCGCGGTGGCGCGGTGGCGCGGTGGCGCGGTGGCGCGGTGGCGCGAGGCTCAGGCCTCGGACGGCATGTGCCGCCCATGCACCAGCCAGTTGTCCCCTGCCTGCCAGCGCGCGGCCCAGGCGGGCAGCTGGTCGGCGGGCATGGGCCGGGCGATGCCGTAGCCCTGGGCCACGTGGCAGCCCATTTCGCGCAGGCGGCGCGCATGCCTGGGGGTTTCCACGCCTTCGGCCACGGATTCGAGCTGGAAGGTGCTGGCCAGCTGGATCACGCCTTCGACGATGCCCAGGTCGTCCGGGTCGGCCAGCATGTCGCGCACAAAGCTCTGGTCGATCTTCAGCGACTGCACGGGCAGCTTGCGCAGGTAGGTGAGCGAGGAGTAGCCGGTGCCGAAGTCGTCCAGCGCAAAGCGTATGCCCAGCTGCCGGCACTGCCCCATCACCTGGATGGCCTGCTCCATGTCGGCAATGGCGGCGCTTTCCAGGATTTCCAGCTCGATCAGGTGCGGCGGCAGTTCGGGATGCCGGGCCAGCACCTGGGCCATGGTGGCGTGGAAGCCGCCATCCAGAAGCTGGTTGGCGCTGACGTTGATGCTCACGCACAGGTCCAGGCCCTGGTCGAGCCAGCGTGCCGCCTGGGCCACGGCCTCGCCGATGACCCAGTCGCCCAGCGGTCGCTCCAGGTCGCTGCCCGCGATGAAGGGCAGGAACTCGGCCGGCGAGCGCAGGCCCTGGCGCGGGTCGTGCCAGCGCAGCAGGGCCTCGGCGCCCACCAGCCTGCCGCCACCCAGCTCCACCTTGGGCTGGTAGTGCAGCAGGAATTCGCCCTGCTCCAGCGCACGGCGCAGCCAGCCCAGCTGCAGGCGGCGCGCATCGGCCTTGCGGTCGTTTTCCGGGTCGAACAGCTGGTAGCGGTTGCGCCCGGCCTGCTTGGCCACGCACATGGCCTGGTCGGCATGGCGCAGCAGCAGGTCGGGGTCGGCCTGGTCGTCGGGGTAGAGGCTGACACCCACGCTGGCGGTCACGGTCAGCACCCGGTCCTGCACGGGCACGGGGCGGCTGGCCGCCTCCAGCACCCGGTCGAGGATGGAGGTGCAGTGCTCGACCGAGCCGATCTGCGACAGCAGCAGCACGAACTCGTCGCCACCGAGCCGGGCCAGCGTGTCCTCGGAGCGCAGCACGCTCTTGAGGTGCTCGGCCACGCCCACCAGCAGCGCATCGCCGGTTGCAACGCCGTGCAGGTCGTTGATTTCCTTGAAGCCGTCCAGGTCCAGAAAGCACACGGCCAGGGAGCGGCCCTCGCGCGCCGTGCGCAGCATGGCCTGGTTGAGGCGCTCGACCAGCAGGCGGCGGTTGGGCAGTCCGGTCAGCAGGTCGTAGTGGGTGACGCGGTCGAGCTCGGCCTCATGGGCCTTGATGTGGCTGATGTCGGTGAAGACGCCGATGTAGTGCTCGATCTCGCCGCCGGCACCCTGCGCAGCGGAGATGGACAGCATCTCGGCGAAGATCTCGCCCGATTTGCGGCGATTCCAGATCTCGCCGTGCCAGAAGCCGTCGCGCGCGATGCAGGCCCAGATCTGCCGGTAGAACTCCGGCCCGTGCAGGCCCGAGGACAGCACGCGCGGCGTCTGGCCGATCACCTCCTCGGGCGCATAGCCGGTGATGCGGGTGAAGGCCGGGTTGACGCGCGTGATGCGCCGCGCCGGATCGACCACCATGATGCCCTGGTGGCTGCTGTCGAACACCACGGCGGCCTGGGCCAGCTCGCGCTCGAAGCGCTTGCGCTCGGTGATGTCCCGGGAGATGCCGAACAGGCCTGCGATGTGGCCTGCCGTATTGCGCACCGGGCCCTTGGTGACCAGGAGGTCCAGCGTCCTGCCCGGCTCCACCGTCAGCTGCTCCTCATGCGTGGCCACCTCCTGGCGCAGCACCGCCTGGTCCTTCCTGCGGATGGCGCTGGCGATGCCGAAGGGAAAGAGCGCGAAGTCGTCCTTGCCCACGATGTCTTCGGCCTGCCGGCCCACCAGGCTGGCGGCGGCCCGGTTGACCAGCAGATAGCGCCCGCGCAGGTCCTTCACGAAGACGGCATCCGAGGTGCCGGAGATCACCGAGTCCAGCAGCTGCCGCTGCATGTTGGCCTTGCGCAGCGAGCGCTGCAGCGTCTCGGCCAGCACGCTCACGGCCAGGCCGTTGACGGCCACCACCCCCCATTGCGCCCAGTCGCGCACGGCGACGCCGTCCGTCTGGTCCAGGCTGTAGGCCGCAAAGGCCGTGGCCAGCAGGCCCGGCCCCAGGCCGCCGATCAGCGCACTGACCAGCACGGGCAGCATGAACAGCAGCAGCAGCGAGCGTTCACCGAAATGGCTGGCCAGCGTGCTGCTGGCGGCCAGCACGGCCAGGCTCATGGCCAGGGCAAACAGATAGGAGGCCCAGACCGGGAAACGGCGCGGCCCCATTTCCTGGGTGATGGCGGAGGCGCCGCCGCTGTGCGCGGCCGGCACCGAGCACAGCGCGAAGAACAGCAGGAAGTCCGTGGCCAGCACAAAGAACAGCCCCTTGGCGACGGAAAGCCAGCCGATATCCGCACTGCCTGCCAACGCGAACAACAGCTTGTCGGACAGAATGATCCAGGCGAATGCGAGCAACCCGTAGCTCACCGTGATCAGTCCGATAAATCGGCGTCTTGCTGATTTGGCCATTTCAGCGTGGCACTCCCTGTGTATATGGCTGTCCGGAATTATTGCCAATCCCTGCTGGCAATCGCGTCGTCATTCGCCGAAAACAGGGGGCAATAAAACCATTTGCCGCGCACTCGCTCATTCATAGAGAAATTGCATCGCAGGCCTTTTCCGCCGGATGCGGGAATATCTGTCCGGCCTCTTTTCCCGGTCCGGCCGCCAACTCATTCCGGGCACTGGCGGCAGGGCTGCTGCTCGGTGCGTGCGGCCTCGGCATGCAGCCAGGCCAGGAAGGCCGCCACGGCGGGGCGCCGGGCGTTGCGCGCGGGGTAGACGGCAAAGTGGGCCTTGACGCGCAGGGCCCGGTCCATGCCGAAGGGGGCCACCAGCCGGCCGTCGGCAATGTGGCCGCCCGCGTTCATGGCGCTTTCCAGCGCCACGCCCAGGCCCTGCGTGGCCGCGTCCAGCGACATCTGGGCGCGGTCGAAGCGCACGGCAAAGCGCTCTGGCGCGCGCAGCTGCGAGAACGCCTGGAACCAGTCCGACCACTGGACGATGCTGACGTTGCTCTGGATCAGCGGCACGTGCAGCAACTGCTGCACGCGCTGCAGCCCATGCTCGGCCACGAACGCGGGGCTGGCCAGCGGCAGGATGTGCTCCTCGAACAGGGGCTCCACCTCCAGCTCCGGCCACTGCGCAATGCCGTAGCGGATGTCGATATCGGCCTGGCCCAGCGCGAAGTCGCTGTGCGAATGCGCAGCCGACAGGTTCAGCGCAATGTGCGGGCAGGCCCGTGCGAAGTCCCGCAGCCGGGGCATGAGCCAGAGGCTGGCGATGCTGGGCGCGCAGTGCACGTAGAGGCTGTTGCTCATGCTGTGGCGCAGGTCCTCGGTGGCCGAGACGATGGCCGCCAGCGCGCCGCCCACGCGTTCCAGGTAGGCCTGCCCCGGGCGGCTCAGGCGCACGCCATGCGCGCTGCGCTCGAACAGGCGCACGCCCAGCTGCGCCTCCAGCTTGGCCACCTGGTGGCTGACGGCCGAGGCCGTCAGGTGCAGCTCGGAGGCGGCCAGCGCGAAGCTGCGCCGGCGCGCCACGGCCTCGAAGGCCTGCAGGTGGGCACTGCTGGGAATGGATGCCATGGCAAGTTCCTCGAAGACGCGGGCAGCTCACAGGCAGACCCCGGGAGACCCCGTACGTGAGCTGAAGAACCGTCATCTTAGGCTGATGAAACATCGTTTGTCTTCATGCTCGTGACAGCCCAAGATGGCTGCATCCACCACCACTACAGCGGAGACAGGCACATGCTGCTCAAGGACAGGGTCGCCATCATCACCGGCGGCGCAGGGATCAACGGACTCGGTTTTGCCACGGCGCGCCAGATGGCCGCCCAGGGGGCCCGCGTGGCCATCCTCGACCTGGAGCGGGCCGACCCGGCCGGCGCGGCCGCGCGGCTGGGCGACGGGCACCTGGGGCTGGTGGCCGATGTGACGGACAAGCCCTCGTGCGAGGCGGCGGCCGCCGCCGTGCTGCGCGCCTTTGGCCGCATCGACGCGCTGGTCAACAACGCGGGCATCACGCAGGCCGTGGGCACGCTGGAGATCGGCGGGGCCGACTACGACCGCGTGCTCGACGTGAGCCTGCGCGGCACGCTGTACATGTCCCAGGCCGTGCTGCCGTCCATGCGCAGGCAGCAAGCGGGCGCCATCGTCTGCATCTCTTCCGTTTCGGCCCAGCGCGGCGGCGGCATCTTCGGCGGGCCGCACTACTCGGCCGCCAAGGCCGGCGTGCTGGGCCTGGCCCGCGCCATGGCGCGCGAGTTCGGCGGCGATGGCATACGCATCAACTGCGTCACGCCGGGCCTGATCGAGACCGATATCACCCAGGGCAAGCTCGGCCCCGAGCGCAAGCGCGAGATCTCCGCCACGATTCCGCTGGCACGCCTGGGCCGCGCCGACGATGTGGCCGGCGCCTGCGTGTTCCTGGCCAGCGACCTGGCCGGCTATTGCACGGGCATCACGCTCGATGTGAACGGCGGGATGCTCATCCACTGAGCCCCGCGCGCCTGGCCATGGCCTGCATGGCCGCACACAACCCAAGCAAAGGAGACAAGACCATGCAAAGCACGCTTTTCCACCGCGCCGCCCTGGCCGCCTGCGCCCTGCTGCTGCCGGCCCTGGCCTGTGCCCAGGCCGTCAAGCTCACGCTGGGCCACGGCGCGGCGCCCGACAATCCGCGCCACCTGGCCTCGCTGAAGTTCGCCGAACTGGTGAAGACGCGCAGCGCAGGCCGCATCGAGGTGCAGGTCGCCCCCTCGGCCCAGCTGGGCGACGACGCGGCCATGGTCACGGCCCTGCGCACGGGCGCGCTGGACCTGTCGGCCAATTCCCAGGGCGCGGTGGCAGCGGCCGTGCCCGAGTACGCGGCCTATGGCATGCCGTTTCTCTTCGCCACGCCGGCCCGTGCCTTCCAGGTGCTGGACGGGCCGCTGGGCCGGGAGCTGGCCGACAAATCGGCCGCCAAGGGCATGGTGGTACTGGGCTACTGGGACAACGGCATACGCCACATGACCAACAGCAAGCGGCCCCTGCGCAGCGTGGACGATCTCAAGGGCCTGAAGATGCGCACGCCGCCCGACGCGGTGCTGGTGGACATCATCCAGGCCCTGGGCGCCGAGGCCCAGCAGATCAAGTTCGCCGAGCTGTACGTGGCCCTGCAGCAGGGCGTGGTCGATGGCCAGGAGAACCCGCTGGCCAACTTCCACGCCAGCAAGCTGTACGAGGTGCAAAAGCACCTGACGCTGACGGGCCACATGTTCCAGATGACGCCGCTGATCATGGGCAAGCGCAGCTGGGACCGGCTGCCGGCCGCCGACCGCACGCTGCTGGCCGAGGCCGCGCAGGAGGCCACGGCCTACCAGCGCCAGCTGGCGCGCGAGGCCGACGACAGGCTGCTGGACGACATCCGCGCCAAGGGCGTGGAGGTGAGCACCATCGACGCGCGGGCCTTCGCCCAGGCCACGGCCAAGGTGCAGGACAAGTGGCTGGCCAGCCCTGCGGGCCCCTATATCGCCAAGGTCGTCAAGGCCGCAGGCGCGCAGTCAAGCGCAGGGAGCCGTCCATGAACCTCATCGAACGCCTGGTCACGGGCCTGTGCCGCGCCGTGCTGTGGGCCAGCACCCTGGTGATCTTCGTGATCCTGGTGTGCAACACCGCGCTGCGCTATGCCAGCGGCGCCAGCCTGCAATGGGCCAACGAGGTGCCCGAGCTGCTGTTTCCCTGGCTGGTGATGTCGGGCGTGGTGCTGGCCGCCGCCCATGGTGCCCACATCACCACCAGCTTCCTGGTCGAGGCCCTGCCTGCCCGAGTGCAGCGCGCCACGGCCGTGCTGGGCTGGCTGGCCGTGGCCGCCCTGTACGCCACGCTGGCCTGGTCCACGCTGAACATGCTGGAGATCGTGCATGACGAGCGCAGCCAGATCCTGGGCATTCCCGGCTCGCTGACCTATGGCTGCGTGATGGTGGGCATGGTGCTGCTGGCCTTGCTGGCCCTGCAGTCGGCCTGGCGCGCCTGCGTGGCGGGCAGGGACCGGGTATCCGCGCAGGCCGGTGCGGCTGGTGCGTCTGCCGAACCGGCCCGGCCCGTGGCCGGCGCGCACTGGTGAAGGGAGGGTGCCATGTCCTTCATCATGCTTTTCGTCTTCATGGCGGGCGCCGTGATCGCCATGCCCATTGCCCACGCGCTGCTCATGGGCGCCATGGCGGCGGCCGCCACCTCGGACCGCGTGCCGCTGGACCTGCTGGTGCAGCAGATGGTGGCCCAGGTGCAGAGCTTTCCGCTGATCGCCATCCCGTTCTTCATGCTCACCGGCTCGCTGATGATGGGCGGGCGCCTGGGCGAGGCCCTGGTGGGCGTGCTGTCGGCGCTGATAGGGCGCTTTCACGGCGGGCCGGCCCAGGTGGGGGTGATGTCGTCCACGCTGTTCGGCGGGGTGTCGGGCTCGGCCGTGGCCGACGCCTCGGCCATCGGCTCGCTGATGATCCCGTGGCACAGGCGGCTGGGCTATCCGCCCGCGTTCTCGGCGGCCACGCTGGCGGCGGCGGCCACCATCGACATCCTGATCCCGCCGTCGATCCCCATGATCCTGTTCGCGCTCAGCGCCAATGCATCGATTGCGGCGCTGTTCGTGGCGGGCATCGTGCCGGGGCTGCTGATGTGCGCGGGCTTCATGGGTGTGTGCTGGTGGGTGGGCCGCAGGCGCGGCTTTCCGCGCGACACCACGCCCTTTGCCTGGCCCGCCTTCCGTCGCCACCTGCTGTACGCCAGCCCGGCCCTGCTGCTGCCGGTGCTGATCATCGTGTTCCTGCGCTTCGGCATTGCAACGCCCACCGAGGTGGCCGTGCTGTCCACGCTGTATGCGGGCCTGGTGTCGGCCGCCATCTACCGCGACCTGGGCTGGCGCCGGCTCAACGATGCGGTGGTGCATGCGGGGCTGGCCACGGGCGTGGTGCTGCTGGTGATCATGGCCTCGTCGGCCATCGGCTGGCTGCTGACCTTCGACCGCATGCCCGACGGCATCGTGCAGTGGGTTCAGTCGCATGTGCATTCGGCCTGGCTGGTGATCGTGCTGATGAACCTGCTGATGCTCTTCATCGGCATGTTCATCGACCTGCCGGCCGCCGTGCTGCTGCTCACGCCGGTGTTCGTGCCGCTGGCCCAGAGCATCGGCATGGACATGACCCAGCTGGGAATCATGATGGTCGTGAACCTGGCCCTGGGGCTGTACACGCCGCCCGTGGGCACGACGCTGTTCATCACGAGTTCGCTGGCCCGGGTCAAGGTGGGCCAGACCGTGCGCGAGCTGATTCCCTTCTACCTGGTGGCGCTGGCGGTGCTGGCGCTGGTGTCCTATGTGCCGGCCAGCATCCTGCGCTGAGCCGCGCGCCCTTCCATCCCGAGGAGACGATGCATGAACCAAGAACCACTGCAACAGCGCCTGGACCGGCTCGCGGCCTGTGCCTGGCGCATACGCCGCCGCGCCCTGCAAATGGGCGAGGTGCAGGGCCAGGGCTACATAGGCCAGGCCCTGGGCTGGGCCGATGTGCTGGCCGTGGCCTATGGCGACGCGCTGCGGCTGCGGCCCGATGAACCCGGGTGGGAGGGCCGCGACCGCTTCCTGCTCTCGCACGGCCACTACGCCATCGCCTTCTACGCGGCCCTGGCCGAGGCGGGCATCCTGTCCGACGAGGAACTCCAGACCTATGGCAGCGATGACAGCCGCCTGCCCATGTCGGGCATGGCCAGCTACACGCCGGGCATGGAGATTTCGGGCGGCTCGCTGGGCCAGGGCCTGCCGATCGCCGTGGGCATGGCGCTGGCGCTGCGCCACAAGGGCAGCGATGCCTTTGTCTACAACTCCATGTCCGACGGCGAGCTGGACGAGGGCTCGACCTGGGAGGCCGCGCTGTCCGCCGCCCACCACGGCCTGGGCCGGCTGATCTGCCTGGTGGACGTGAACAACCAGCAGGCCGATGGCCCGTCCACGCGCATGCTGGGCTTCGAGCCGCTGGCCGACAAATGGGCCGCCTTCGGCTGGCATGTGCAGCGCGTGGACGGCAACGACCTGGCCCAGGTGGTGCAGGCCTTCGACGCGGCACGGGCGCTGGCCGAGGACCGGCCCCGCGTCATCCTCTGCGACACGCTGATGGGCAAGGGCGTGCCCTTCCTGGAGCAGCGCGAGAAGAACCATTTCATCCGCGTCGATCCGCCCGAGTGGCAGCAGGCCCTAGCCATCCTGGACGCATCGCAACCCCTGGAGCCCGCCCTGCCATGAACATGCCTCTTGCCACCCCCAAGCCCCGGCCGACCACCTCGGCCATGATCGCCTCCATCGCGGCCGAAGGCCAGCGCGTGCAGGCCGCGCCTTTCGGCAAGGCCCTGGTGGAGCTGGCCGCCAGCCGCCCCGACGTGGTCGGCCTGACCGCCGACCTGGCCAAGTACACCGACCTGCACCTGTTCGCCCAGGCCCACCCCGAGCGCTTCTTCCAGATGGGCATGGCCGAGCAGTTGCTGATGGCCGCCGCCGGCGGCATGGCCAAGGAGGGGCTCACGCCGTTTGCCACCACCTATGCCGTCTTCGGCACGCGCCGCGCCTACGACTTCATCCACCAGGTGATTGCCGAGGACAACCTGGACGTCAAGATCTGCTGCGCCCTGCCCGGCCTGACCACGGGCTACGGCCCCAGCCACCAGGCCACGGACGACCTGGCCATGATGCGGGCCGTGCCGGGGCTGACCATCGTCGATCCCTGCGATGCGCTGGACATCACCCAGGCCGTGCCCCAGATCGCGGCGCACCGCGGCCCCGTCTACATGCGGCTGCTGCGCGGCAACGTGCCGCTGGTGCTGGACGA
Source organism: Delftia sp. WSY_22 (assembly GCF_043104185.1). Lineage (NCBI taxonomy): Bacteria > Pseudomonadati > Pseudomonadota > Betaproteobacteria > Burkholderiales > Comamonadaceae > Delftia > Delftia sp. WSY_22. The sequence goes on along the minus strand of NZ_JBICKN010000001.1, from coordinate 69,062 downwards.
GTACGACTACCGTTTCGAGCTGGGCAAGGCGAAGATGCTGCGCGAGGGCCGCGAGGTGCTCATCATCTGCAGCGGCTTCATGACCATGCGCGCGCTGGAGGCCGCCCAGCTGCTGGCCACGGACAACGTGGGCGCCGCCGTGCTGCACTGCGCCACCATCAAGCCGCTGGATGTGCAGGCCATCGTGCAGGCCGTGGCCAGCGGGCCGCGCCTGGTGGTGGTGGCGGAGAACCATTCGGTGGTGGGCGGCCTGGGCGAGGCCGTGGCCGGCGCTCTGCTGGAGCGCGACGTGCGGCCCGCGCGCTTTCGGCTGGCGGGCCTGCCCGACGCCTTCCTCGACGCGGGCGCCCTGCCCACGCTGCATGAGCGCTACGGCATCAGCGCCCAGGCGCTGGCAGGGCGCATCCGGCAGTGGCTGGGGTAGGCAAGGCTGCGGTCACGGGGAATCTGTCCGCAGCGCCAGCATATAGCCCATGCCGCGCACCGTGTGCAGCAGCTTGACCGCATAGGGATCGTCGAGCTTGCTGCGCAGCCTGCACACCGCCACGTCCACGGCGTTGTTCAAGGCATCCACGGGCAGGCTCCAGACCTGCTCCACCAATTCGGCACGCGAGACCACATCGCCCTGGCGCTGCAGCAGCAGCCACAGGACGGCGAACTCCTGCCGGGTCAGGTCCAGCCGGCGACCGGCGCGTTCGACCCGCTTCTTGGACAGGTCCAGCACCAGATCCGCCAAAGTCAGGCGCATGCCCTCCCGCCCGGCGGACCCGCGCATGCGCAGCCTTGCGCGGGCCAGGAACACCGGCAGCCTGATGGGCTTGACCAGGTAGTCATCCGCGCCGTGCTGCAGGCAGAACACCTGGTCCTCCAGGCTGTCGTTTGCGGCAACCACGATGGCGGGGGTGCTTGTGGCCCGGCGCAGGGCCTGCAGGACCTCTCGCCCGCTCAACGCGGGCAGGTCCAGGTCCAGCACCACCAGGCTGTAGGCACGGCTCAGTGCCATGTCGCGGCCCTGCCGGCCGTCATGCGCGACGTCCACGTTGAACCCGTCCTGGCACAGGCCCTGGCACAGGTACTGCGCCGATGGAGGATGGGCGTCCACGATCAGGACTTTCATGCTCGCTCCTTTGACCGCACGGCAAGGCTCAGGCCAGCACCTGCCTGAGCATCTGCTGCTGCCGTCGCGCCCATTTCGTGCCGACGCGGATGGCCTCGCGCTGCCGGGAGGAGGCGGAGGCGAAAAAGACCGTCTCGCTGATCTGCAGCCGGTGGAACAAGCGCCGCAACTGCAGCGAACGTGCCCGCAGCGATCCTTCCGGCACCAGGGATTCCTGGCGCTGCGCCGAGAACAGGAAAGCGGCCTGCTCCAGGCAGCAGCGGGCCTCGGGCGTGGTCGCGGGCACGGCCCGGGGCTCGCACAGCCGTGCCTTCGCCACAAAGGGGTTGTGGCCCACCACCAGGCCCCAGGGCCGCATGGCGGTCAAGGGGTCGACCGACAGCGCCTCCTGCTTGGTGAGCCCGAACGCCCGCGCCAGGCGCAGCCGCATGGCCAGCCGCGGCGCATCGGGCCGCACCGCCTCGATGGCCGTGAGCGCCTCCTCGTCGCCCCCGTCCACGGGCAGCAGCAACGAGCGCAGCAGCAGCCCGGCCTGCTCGTCGTCCTTGGCCGCCGCGGCATGGAGCAGGGCCACGCCCTGCTCCATGGATTCGATGCGTGTGGCGTCACGCAGCACCAGCGCACCCAGGCGGCGCTGGGCCTCCGCCAGGTCGTGCCGCGCCGCCTTCTCCAGGCAAAAGCGCGCCAGCGTGGGATTGGCCACCGAACTGCGGTAGTCGGAACACAGGCGAAACAGGTGCAGCCAGGCGACGGCGATGCCGCCATCGGCGGCGCGCAGCAGCAGGGCTGCCGCCTTGCGCAGGTTCTGCGCGTGCACGAGGTTGTCTGGCGCAAGGTGAGCGCAGGACTGGCCGGAAAGCGCCCGCCCCAGCGCATGGCAGGCGTGCAGGTCGCCATCGGCGGCGCAGCGCTCCAGGCTGCTTTCTATCCAGCCCACCGCCAGCCGCCCCAGGCCATGGCCTGCCACCTCCGCCTGGTGAACCAGGTCGGCGATCAGCTGCTGTATGGCGGGACAGGCAGCGGCATGGGGCAGATCGCCCAGCAGCTCCAGCATCTGCACTGCGCGTGGCGACTGGCCCATGGCCATGGCCTGGCGGGCTTCGCTGGCCATGACCTCGGCAATGTCCTGCGGCTGTACGGCGCGCAGGATCTGCAGGACCTGCAGCAGCTCGCCGCAGGTGAGCGCGGATGCGCCGCCTGCCCCGTGGCACGGAAGGGAAGCGCTGCACCGGCCCAGGCATTCCAGCGCCAGATCGAGTTCCCCCCGGATGAGATGCCATGCGGCGAGCTTCTGGCGCCCGACATCCTCGTACTGCGCAGCGATCCTCAAAGGCTCCAGCAGCCCGTGCTCCAGCAACTGCCTCAGCGGCAGATGCAGGGCCATGCAGACCGAGGCCTGGCGCCTGGCCTGGGGCAGTGCGGCCTGCAGGTAGCCGAGCCCCACGGAAATGCTTCTGGGCACGCCCGGCCCCCCTGCCAGATAGGCCTCCCCGAGCTGAAGCCTGGCCCCCGTGTCCCCTCTTCTTGCCAGCATCCTCAGCTTGACATCCTCGCGACGCATTTTCTGCCCCCCCGCCTATCTTTCAATACCCACCCACAGCCGCATCAGCGATACGACACGGATTATTTTTATTTCACCGGAGTCAATCCCCTGAATGCTATCAATGCCCAACATCCATCCACCCGACAGCAAAGTGACATTCAAGACATTTTGAAGAAAGGTAACTGTCATGAATGGCAGCCCCTGCCTTCTGGTGTTGGCGGGGTGGAACAGGTTTTGCACGAAAAGCCTGTGAATGGCTTGCCATGCCCTGCCCATTTCTTTTCAAGACCGACTGCGATCGCCTGCGGATTCTAGTATTTACCACAGCATCCGTTTTGAAAATGGATGCGCATGGAATCCACCATTCAATACAAGGATCAGGCATGAAATTCAATCGCATATTGGCGGCAGCATTGCCCGTCATTTCGCTGGCGGCCAGCGCGCAGTCATCCATCACCCTGTTCGGCATCGTAGACGTCAATGCGCGCTACGTGAGGAACAGCGACCTGCCTGGCAACCTGACCATGAACAACAGCGGCCTGGCCTCCGGGCGGCTGGGATTTCGCGGCGACGAGGATCTGGGCGGCGGACTGAGGGCCGGCTTCTGGCTGGAGTCGGACGTCAATGCCGACACGGGCACGTTCAGCTCCACGGGCAAGTTCTTCCAGCGCCGTTCCACCGTGAGCCTGTCGGGAGGTTTCGGCGAAGTGCGCCTGGGCCGCGACCTTTCGCCGGCTTCGGCACATACCTACAAATACGATCCGTTCGGCGTGATCGGACTGGGCGGTTCCGCCGTGGCAAGCCGCATGCCGGACGGCTTCTCACCGTCCTACTACCGCCGCGACAACGCGATCCAGTACCTCTCGCCCAGCCTCTGGGGCCTGCGTGCGGAATTCATGTACGCCATGGACGAGAACCCATCGAGCAACGTGGGCCGCCACGTGGCAGGCCGGGTTCACTACGAAAACGGTCCATTGAGCCTGTCGCTGTCCTATGGCACGACCGACATCGGCGCCGCCGGCGCCAAGTTCAGGCAGTATGGCGCGGGCGCCTCGTACGACTTCGGTTTCGCCAAGCTCATGGGCCACTTCCAGCGGGAGGACCTGCCTTTCGGCACCTACGGCAGCAGCACCCTGGGCTCCGAGGACCGCTGGCTGCTGGGCATGACGGTTCCCGTGGGCAGCGGCCATCTCCGCGCCTCCTATGTGCGTACCGATTCGCGCAAGGGTCCGGTGGCATTCAATGGCAGCGATGCGAACAAATATGCCATCGGCTATGTGCATGATCTGTCGCGCCGCACGGCCTTGTATGGAACCGTGGCCCGCATATCCAACAAGGGCAATGCGAATTTCGCCCTGTCGGGCGGTGCACCGGGGCTTGCTCCCAAGGGCACGTCAACGGGAGCGGAAGTGGGCATACGCCACAGCTTCTGATTTCCTTTCCGGGATTATTCCCGCCAGCGTTGCAAAACCGCTGGCGGCAGGCCGGGCAATACCCTTTTGCCGCATTCGCAAAACCATTGCCACGGCCTGCCATCCATGTTCCGTTTGAATTGAAAATCCCATTTGCGCCAAGGAGCATTTCATGAAAAACATCAATGCCCTGTATATCGCAGGCATTTTTCTTGCCTGCCCAATGGCCCATGCGGACACTTTTCCCAACGGTCAATCGCATTACGGCTCGCCCGCGCCTGCAGGCTCCTACCGTAGCGTCGATCTGTCGCAGAAGACGCCCATCAACGTCACCTGCGGCGAAACCCTCAATTTCACCAGCAAGGGCAGGACATTCGCGTGGAAGGTCAGCTCCATCCGGCACAGCCATGTGCCGGTGGCGCGCTTTGCGCCGCCCGGTTTCGACACGCAGGGCCGCAGCATCTTCGTCATGCCCGCAGAGCACGAGCGAGGCGGCTGAAGGGGCCGCGTCGCTGCGGCCTGCGCTGCGCAAAATCCAACTCAACGCAACTCGACGCAGCAAAAAAGGGCCCGCAATTCGCGGGCCCTTTTCGTTGCTGGAGGCAGGCCGAAGCTCAGGCCGCCAGGGCGCCGCGCATGGCGTCGATCACGGCCTTGTAGTCGGGCTTGCCGAAGATGGCGCTGCCGGCCACGAAGGTGTCGGCACCGGCATCGGCCACGCGGCGGATGTTGGTTTCCTTGATGCCGCCGTCCACCTCCAGGCGGATGTCGCGGCCGCTGGCCTCGATGCGCTTGCGCGCGGCCTCGATCTTGCGCAGCGTGCTATCGATGAAGCTCTGGCCGCCGAAGCCGGGGTTCACGCTCATCAGCAAGATGAGGTCGATGTCGTCGATGACCCAGTCCAGCACGTCCAGCGAGGCGGCCGGGTTGAACACCAGGCCCGGCTTGGCGCCCTGGGCACGGATGTTCTGGATGCTGCGGTGCACGTGGGCCGTGGCATCGGGGTGGAAGCTGATGTAGTCGGCGCCGGCCTTGGCGAAGGCCGTGGCCAGTTCGTCCACGGGCGTGACCATCAGGTGCACGTCGACGGGCACGGGCTGGCCGTCGGGCGTCTTCGCATGGGGCTTCAGGGCCTCGCAGATCATGGGACCGAACGTGAGGTTGGGCACGTAGTGGTTGTCCATCACGTCGAAGTGGATCCAGTCGGCGCCGGAGGCGATCACATTCTTGACCTCGTCACCCAGACGGGCGAAGTCGGCAGACAGGATGGAGGGGGCGATGCGGTAGGTGGGGCTCATGGCCTGCGATTGTCGCAGCTAGCCCATGCCGGCACCAGCGACGGCACAAAGCCATGGGTGGCGGCGCGTGGGGACGTTCGCAAGCCGGTACATTGCGGGCAGTTACCATTGCCGCCATGCCCATGAACGAGTTCCAGGTCCAGGTCCGCCCCGCCTTTTTGCCAGAGCAATCCGCTCCAGCGGCAGGCGTGTACGCCTTCTCCTACACGATCACCGTGACCAATACCGGCCAGGTGCCGGGCCAGTTGATCGCGCGCCACTGGATCATCACCAACGAGCTGGGCCATGTCGAAGAGGTCAAGGGCCTGGGGGTGATCGGCCGCCAGCCGCTGCTGCAGCCCGGCGAGACCTTCGAGTACACCAGCGGCTGCCAGCTGCGCACGCCCAACGGCAGCATGCAGGGCACCTATCTGTGCATCAGCCACGAGGGCGAAGTCTTCGAGTGCCCCATCCCGCGCTTTCATCTGCAGTCGGGCGCTGGCGGCGACAGCTTTCCAGACCCTGACAACCGCGTGCTGCACTGAGCGCGTTCCTCGGGGGAGGCGCTAGTCTTCCGCCCTGCCGCAAGACCCCTACATGAAGCGAATCACCCAAGACCTGCCCGGCCTTCTGGCCGCACTCGACCCCGAGGCCGACCTCGCGCACCGCCATATCTGGCTGATCCACCTGCTGGAGTGGGTGCGCGCGCCCAAGCCGTCGGTGGACGGCGCGGTGCAGCGCGTGCAGTTGCTGGTGGAGGCCGTGGAGGCCGATCCGGCCGTGCGCCAGCGCCTGCATGCGTGGTGGCTGCGCTTCATCGATACCGTGGACATCACGGCGCTGCTGGCCGATTTCGGCTTTGCGCCGCGCACCAACATGTTCAGCGAGCTGTCCGAGCGCGTGCGCTACAAGCTGCTGCCCAGCACGCCAGAGACGGTCGATGCCTCCGAGCTGTTCATGCTGGCCATGCCCGACGAATTCGACGCGCGCTGGCTGCACGCGCTGGACGCGGCCCTGCTCGAGCGCATCGCCGTACTGCTGACCGATGGCAGCGAGGGCCAGGGCAGCAGCTTCTGGCAGAACAGCCTGCTGGGCTCCATCACCTATTGCACGGGACAGATCCTGTCCACGGGCTTCTCGCCCGAGCTGCGCCTGCGCATGGACGAGCAGGCGCGCGACGACCAGCCCTTCCACGCCCTGATCCACGATGCGGAAAGCCTGCGCGTGGAGGTGCTGCACGCGCTGCGCACCAACGACCGGCGCGACGCGGCCGAGGCCCGGCTGCGCGAACGGCTGGATGCCTGCCGCGCGGCCGTGACATCGGTGTACGCGCATTTCGAGTCCGAAGGCATTTCGGTGGGCCTGGTGTTTCGCCTTCGCCAGCTGCGCGCGCGCATCCTGCGCGTCAGGCGCCTGCTCGACTGCCTGCTGGCCGACAACCGCGCCACCGAGACGGCCGACCTGCTGGCCAACCTGGTGTCCGTGGGCATCGAGCGGCGCAGCCTGCGCGCCCTGCTGGCCACCAATACCTCGCTGCTGGCCGCCAAGGTGGCCGAGCGCAGCGCCGAGACCGGCGAGCACTACATCACGCGCACGGGCCGGGAGTACCTGTCCATGGTGACCAAGGCCGCCGGCGGCGGCTTCGTGATGGCCTTCACCACGCTGCTCAAGTTCGCGCTCTACGCGCTGGGGCTGTCGGCTTTCTGGGGCGGGCTGGCCGCGGGCATCAACTACTCCATCAGCTTCGTGCTGATCCAGCTGCTGCACTTCACGGTAGCCACCAAGCAGCCGGCCATGACGGCACCGGCCATGGCCGCCAAGCTCAAGGACCTGCGCGCCAGCGAGGCCATCGAGGAATTCGTGGACGAGGTCGCGCACCTGGTGCGCTCCCAGGTGGCGGCCGTGCTGGGCAACGTGCTGGTGGTGCTGCCCATGGTGCTGCTGCTGTCGCTGGGCTATGCCCAGCTGTTCGGCCACACGCCCATCGACGGGCCGCACGCGATTGCCGTGCTCGATTCGCTGAGCCTGCTGGGCCTGTCGCCGCTGTTCGCTGCCTTCACGGGCGTGCTGCTGTTTGCCAGCAGCCTGATCGCGGGCTGGGCCGAGAACTGGTTCGTGCTGCGCCGGCTGGACTCGGTGATCCGCTACAACCCCGGCATCACGCGCTGGCTGGGCGCCGGGCGCGCGGATCGCTGGGCGCATTTCTGGCGCAAGAACATCTCGGGCTTTGCCGCCAATGTCTCGCTGGGCATGATGCTGGGCCTCGTGCCGGCCTTCGCGGCCTTCTTCGGCCTGGGGCTGGAGGTGCGCCACGTCACGCTGTCGGCCGGCCAGATCGGGGCCGCCATGGCCGCCCTGGGCTGGGAGGTTCTGCACTCCGACATGTTCTGGTGGGCGATTGCCCTACTGCCCATCAATGGCGCGTTGAACGTCACTGTCAGCTTTTATCTGGCATTCCGCGTTGCGCTGAGGGCACACAATGTCAGCGGAGTCGACCGCTCGCGCATCTATTCGGCCATCCGCCGCCGTCTGCGCACAGCGCCGCTGAGTTTCTTCCGCCCCTGAGCCTGCGGGACCTCGGGAACCACGCGGAACCCACGTGCTGGCGTGCCCGCCCGGCCTTGCAGCCTGGCAGTCACGCCAGTGGATCGCCAACGAAGTGTCCCCGTGCCAGGCGCACGGGACGCGGGCTTGCCCGCGCCGCAGGGAAGGCCTTGCGGAGCTTCGCTTGCGGGCCACTGGCTCGCGCAAAGGACGTCGCTGATGAATGACATGCTGAGCTTCTGGGAACCGTGGCTGCGGCCTTCGGCCGGGCTGGCCACGGTTCAGTGGTCCCTGCTGCTGGCCGTGGCCACCATGGTCGGCTATGCCTGCCAGCGCCATGCCGCCCTGCCCAAGGTGGTCGGCTACTCGCTGGTCGGCGGCATTGCCGGGTTGATCGGCTTTGGGGCCAACACCACCTGGCCGCTGCAGGGCACGGGGCTGTTCCTGCTGGAGCTGGGCGTGGCCATCGTGCTGTTCGAATGCGGCGGGCGCATCACGCTGCGCTGGTTCCGCCACAACCCCATGGTGCTGGTGCAAAGCGTGGCCGAGTCCGCGCTGACCTACGTGCTGGTCTCCCTGGTGCTGGGCTGGCTGGGCATGGCCCCCGAAGTGGCCGGGCCGCTGGCCCTGGTGGCCATGGCGGCCTCGCCCCTGGTGCTGACGCGCGTGGTGGCCGACATGCGTGCCGCAGGCGCCGTGACCGATCGCGGCCTGGTGCTGTCCACCCTGTCCACGCTGTATGCGCTGGCCCTGGGCAGCGCCAAGGCGGGCATGCTGACGCAGCCCAAGGCCGGCTTCGTGGCCTCGATCATGCCGGTGCTGGTGGTGCTGGGCGTCTCGGTGGCCGTGGCCCTGGTGCTGGCCGTGCTGATGCGCCTGGCGCTGCGCTTCATGAGTCCGGCCAGCGAGAACACCTCCATCCTCTTTCTCACCCTGATCTCGGCCAGCGTGCCGCTGACCTCGTACCTGGGCGGCTCGGCGCCGCTGGCGGCGCTGCTGGGCGGCATCCTGCTCAAGCAGTTCAACCCGCGCCCCTGGGCGTGGCCGCGCCAGCTGGGCACGGCGGCCTCGCTGCTGACCATGCTGATGTTCGTGCTGGTCTCCACCGTGGCCGCACAGGCCGACTGGAGCGCGCCGGTGGCCGGCGTGGTGGGCGCCGTGATCCTGGCGCGCCTGGTCGCCAAGACCCTGGGCGTGGCCGTGGGCAATGTGGGCACGGGCGCCAACTGGCGCCAGGCCTTCTGGGTGGGCTGTGCCATGGCGCCCATGTCATCGGTGGCGCTGCTGATCGCCTCGCAGTTCGTGGCCGCCGCGCCCGAGCTGGGCGCGCAGATCGCAGGCGTGGCCCTGCCCACCATTTTGGTGATGGAGGTGCTGGGCGCCGCCCTGGCCACCGTGGCCATCTACCGCTCCGGCGAAAGCTCCCGTCCCTGGAAGCCGCTGAGCCGCTCGAACACCGCAGGAGATGAACGTGAGTCTTGAAGCCTTCAACTCGTCCGAACCGCTGACCCTGGGCGTGGAGCTGGAACTGCAGCTGGTCAACACCCACGACTACGACCTGGCCCCCTACGCCGAGGACATGCTGCGCCTCATGCTCAAGAACCCGCTGCCCGGCAGCGTGGTGCCCGAGATGACGAACAGCATGATCGAGATCTCCACCAGCGTCTGCCATTCGGCCTCGGAGGTGCTGGGCCAGCTCAGCCAGATCCGCGATGCCCTGGTCAAAAGCGCCGACAAGCTCAACATCGCCGTGGTGGGCGGCGGCACCCACCCCTTCCAGCAGTGGCATGAGCGGCGCATCTACGACAAGCCGCGCTTCCAGGAGCTGTCGCAGCTGTATGGCTACCTGTCCAAGCAGTTCACCATCTTCGGCCAGCACGTGCACATCGGCTGCCCCGACGCCGATGCGGCCCTGCTGATGCTGCACCGCATGTCGCGCTACATCCCGCACTTCATTGCGCTGTCGGCCTCCAGCCCCTACGTGCAGGGCCACGACACGGCCTTCGACTCGGCGCGGCTGAACTCGGTGTTCGCCTTTCCGCTGTCGGGCCGCGCGCCCTGCGTGCTGCACTGGAGCGAGTTCGAGCAGTACTTCGACAAGATGACGCGCACGGGCGTGGTCAAGAGCATGAAGGACTTCTACTGGGACATCCGGCCCAAGCCGGAGTTCGGCACCATCGAGATCCGCGTGTTCGACACGCCGCTGACCATCGAGCGCGCAGCCGCCCTGTCCGGCTACGTGCAGGCGCTGGCCGCCTGGTTCATGGACACCCAGCCCTTCACGCCCGTGGAGGACGACTACCTGGTCTACACCTACAACCGCTTCCAGGCCTGCCGCTTCGGCCTGGAGGCCGTGTACGTGGACCCGGCCACGGGCGAGCACATGCCGCTGGCCGACCACATCCTCAAGACCATGGATGCCGTGGCCGACTACGCGGCCCGCCATGGCGCCGCGCCCGCCCTGCACCTGCTGCGCAGCGACGTGGCCGCCGGCAGCAACGATGCCCGCTGGCTGCGCGAGCGCCAGCGCAGCGAGCAGCTGCTGGCCGAGGTCTCGCGCCAGGCGGCCATGCGCTTTCGCGGCCAGGCCGTCTGAGGCCTGCGTTCAGCGCAGGCTCAAGGCAGCACCGCCGCCGCACGCGCGGCGGTGATCTGCGCGTCGGCGTCGCGCTGCAGCAGCAGGCGCTGGCGCACCACGTCCTGGGCCGCCGCCGTGACGGCGCTCACGTAGCCGGCCTGGTCGACATACAGCTCCTCCAGTGACGGCCGCCCGTCACCGGCCGCCAGCCGCGCCGCGCGCGTCTTGTGGAAGGGGATGAAGCTGCCCGTGAGGTTGGACAGGTCCACGATGCCCGGCGTGGCCACGTAGTTGAACTCCATGCTGGTGCCCAGCGGTGCCCGCGCTTCCACGCTGCGGATGCCTGCGCGCGTGAGGCCGGTGGCCGCATCGACCTGGGGCACGAGGATGGCGTAGTCCTTGCCCGTGGCGCGCGGCGGCTGCAGCGTGGCGATGCCGCTTTCGTCCTGCGGCACGTACTGCGGGCCGAAGTCGAGCAGCGCAAAGCCGTTGTGGCGCGCCAGGTAGCGGAACTCGGGGATGGCGGTCTGCACGCCGCCCACGCTCCAGCTCAGGCCCTTCATGGCGGGAAAGACCAGCTTGTCGGGCCGCACCAGGGTGCCGTCGGCCAGCCTGGGCACCTGGCTGGCCGGCGGCTCGGTGCCGCGCACCACCCAGTCCTCCAGCGCGATGAACAGCGCGCGGAAGGTGTCGTTGAAGTGCACCACGGTGCCGGCCGGATAGACATTGCGCGTGGGCGCATAGCCGATGCTGGCCGTGCCGCCTGCGCCGCCGTGCTGCGTGCTGGCGTAGTAGTAGATGCGGGCATTGGCGGGCTGGGCGATGTCGCGCAGGCCGTTGGCATCGGTCAGCACGGGCGAGCCCTGCAGCTGCCAGAACTCCGTGCCGGACAGGCCCAGGAAGAACTTGGGGCAGGTGTTGCTGGCTTCGCAGCGCTTCATCACGCCGCCCTGGCGGCCGCTGACCTCATCGCTGTAGTCCTTGTCCAGGCCACGCGGCGCGGTCTGGCCGAAGGCCGTGTGGTCGGTGCGCAGGCCGCCCCCGCCGCCGGGCACGGCAAAGCGCGTGTTGATGTTGGTCTGGCGCGCGGCCACATGGGCATACATGCCGTCGAAGACCTTGCCGCCATCGAGCGCCTGGTTGAAGCCCAGGTGCAGGAAGGTCTTCATGGCATTGCCCGACTGCGAGGTGCCCTGGCCGATGGTGTGCGTAATGCGCCCGGCCAGCGGATTGGCCTTGCCGTCGGCGTCGGCCGCCTTGGCGCGGAAGAAGCTCACCGTGTCGCGCAGCGCGGCCAGGCCCACGCCCATGACCTTGGGGTCCTTGGCCACGTAGACCAGCTCGTAGAGGTACTGCGGGTCGAACCCGCCCTTCAGGCAGACGCTGGTGGCCGCAGGCGTGCCGGGGAAGGGATTGGCGGCGGCATCGCAGCTGGCGAACTTCCAGTCGCCCGCAGGCACGGTCTGGCGCGCATCGGTTTCGTTGATGCGGCGCGTGAGCGAGTAGCCGGCCTGCGTGTTGTCCAGGCTGGCGGGCTCGTAGGGGATCATGGTCCCGTTGAACACGCCGCCGGGCAGGGTCATGGAGGGCACGGCGGCGGCCGGGACCAGCTCGGTGCGGTAGCTGCCCGTGATGCTGCTGCCGTCCTTGTTGCGGGCCACGGGCACGGTGACCGTCAGGCGCGCTGGCGTGGACTTGGGCACATCGCCCTGCCAGGCCGAGTACAGCAGCACGTAGCCGCGCTCCAGGTAGACCGCATCGCCGGGCGTGGCCGTGGGGTTGGGCATGGTCAGGATGTTGCCGCGATTGGGCGCGTCATAGCGCAGCACACCGCTGGCCTTGGACATGTCCTTGGGCTTGAGCATGACGAAGTCGGTGCTGTACTCCACCATGCCGCGCGCATTGAGGGGCGCCAGCGCCAGGTCCTGGATCACGGCGTTCTTCGGGTCGGCCGGGTCCAGCTCGCCGCGCAGCACGCCGGTGACTTTTTCGTAGGCGCCGACACTGCCGTAGCTGCCGGCAAAGTCCTCGGTGGCGCTGATGCTCAGCTGCATGCGCGGCGCCTGCGAACCGGCAGGCGAGTCACTGCCGCCGCAGGCGGCCAGCAGGCCGGATGCGGCCAGGGCAAGGGCCAGTGGATGGGTGGATCTGATGTGCATGTTGTCTCCTTGGGGTCATGGCACAGGCAAGGCTGCGCCCTGGCCGCCGTGCATTGCGGCGGCCTAGGGCGGTTCGGAAAAAAAGGAACGGGAGAGCGGGAGAGCGGGGGAGCGGCCTACTCGGGCTGGATGCCGGCGGCCTTGATCACCTGGCCCCACTTCTGGGTCTCGCCCGCCTGGAAGGCGGCCAGCTCCTGGGGCGTGGCGGTCCAGCCCTCGGAGCCGGACATCTCGAAGAAGGACTTGGCGCCCGCGCTGTGCACGGCGTCGGACAGCAGGCGGTTCAGACGGGCAACCACGGCCTCGGGCGTGCCGGCCGGCGCATAGGCGGCGAACCAGTAGCCCATGTCGTAGCCCTTGACGCCGGCTTCCTCCAGCGTGGGCACCTCGGGCAGCTGCGGGCTGCGCTGGGTGGTGGAGTAGCCCAGGGCGCGCAGCTTGCCCGACTTGACCTGGGGCACGCCGGTGGAGGTGTCGGTGATCATCAGGTCGATCTGGCCGCCCAGCAGGTCGGTGATGGCCAGCGGATTGCTCTTGTAGGGCACGTGCATCAGGTCCACGCCGGCCAGCTGCTTGAGCATTTCACCGGCCACGCGGCTGGAGGAGCTGCCGCTGCCGAATGACAGCTTGCCCGGCTGCTTCTTCGCCGCCGCCAGCAGATCGCCCACGTTCCTGTACGGCGCATCGGCGCGCACCACCAGCACCTGGCCGCCCTTGCCCAGCCCGGCCACGGGCGCGAAGTCCTTGACCGCGTCATAGGGCAGCTTCTTGTACAGATGCTGGTTGGCCGCATGCGTGGTGTTGGTGGTGATCAGCACCGTGTAGCCATCGGCCGCCGAGCGCGCCACCTGCTGGGCCGCGATCATGCCGCTGGCGCCGCCCTTGTTCTCGACCACCACGGCCTGCTTGGTCGCCGTGGTCACGGCCTGGCCCAGCGCCCGTGCCAGCTGGTCGGTGGCGCTGCCGGCCGCAAACGGCACGACGAAGGTGATGGGCTTGGACGGATAGTCCTGTGCCAGGGCCGGTGCGGCGGCGGCTGCCAGCGCGCAGGCTGCCAGCGCGAGCGCATGGCGGCGGGGGAAGTTGTGCGAAAAGTGCATGTCTGTCTCCTTTGTTGTGATGAATGTGTGACGGGCGGGTGCTGCCGGCTACTCCGGCGCCAGGTGGGGCAGCAGCGAAGCCGGTATGTGGACCTGCATCTGCAGCAGCCAGTACGACAGCGCCTTGCCGTGGCTGTCGAGGTTGAGCGCGTCGTTGACGCCGCCGTCCAGCACCGCGTCCAGCACCCAGTTCATGGCCTGCAGGCGCTGCAGCACGAAGCGCTGCACGCGCGCCGGGCGCCGGGCGGCGAAGTGCGCGGCCACGCGCTCTTCGGTGATCTGCTCCACCAGCACGGGCCAGCAGGCGGCATTCCAGGCGATGAGGCTGATGTTGGATCGGTTGCCCTTGTCCCCCGTGCGCCCGTGCGCCAGGCGGTACAACGGCACGGTGACGGGCATCGTGGTTGGCAGTGTGTTCATGCGGCGTGCTCCCCGGCTTCTTTCTCGACCCCTTTGTCGACCCCTTTGTCGATCTCTCCCTCGGCCCACTTCCATCCGGTGGCGACGCTCTGCTGCGCCAGCAGGCAGGACACCGTGCCCAGCCGCGCGCGCAGCGCCGTGCGCACGCCGCCGCCGCCGGCCGGCCCGCAGGTGTACAGCGCATTGACCTCGCGCGGCAGGCGCCGCGCCTGGGCCTGCGTGGGGCGCAGCCAGGCAGCGCGCAGGCGCACGTCCTGGGGGGCGGCTGCGCCGGCCGGCTGCGCGTCGCGCCAGCGGCCGGCGTCATCGCCCAGCACGCTGGCCACGCCGATCCAGTCCAGGCGCAGGTCGCCTGCGGCCTCGCCGCCCAGGCGCTCGCGCAGCACCTCGCCGGCCAGCCGGGCGCGCTCCAGGGCGCGCGGGCCGGCATAGGAGATCTCGCCCTCGGCCAGCCAGCCCGAGGCATGGCAGACATTGACCTTGTAGTGGCCGTTGTGCGCATGGCCGCGCACGCCGCTCAGGCGCACGGCGTCAGGCCCCACCTGGTGCACCTCGGCCTCGGACAGGTCGGCCACCACGTCGGGCGTCAGGTAGGCGGCCGGGTCGTGCACCTCGTACAGCAGCTGTTCCTTGACCGTGCGTTCGCTGACCAGGCCGCCCGTGCCTTCGGGCTTGGTGATGGTGCAGTCGCCCGAGGGCTCGATGATGGCGATGGGATAGCCCAGCCGCGCCAGGCCCTGCACGTCCTTGAAGCCCGGGTCGGCAAAGTAGCCGCCCGTGACCTGCGCGCCGCATTCCAGCAGGTGGCCTGCCATGGTGGCGCGCGCCAGGCGGTCCCAGTCGTCCCAGGCCCAGCCGAAATGCGCCATGGCCGGCCCCAGGGTCAGCGAGGGGTCGGACACGCGGCCGGCCACCACGATCTCGGCGCCGGCCTGCAGGGCCTCGGCAATCGCGCGGGCACCGATGTAGGCGTTGGCACTGACCAGCGAATCCTCGGGAAACTCCGCGCCCAGCGCGGCCCGCAGCGCCCCGCGGTACGCCGGGCCGCTGACATCGTCGCCATGCACCACGGCGATGCGCGGCACGCGCAGGCCCAGGCGCTGCGCCAGCCGCTGGATGCAGCGCGCCGCGCCTTCGGGGTTGGCGGCACCGAAGTTGCTGACGATGCGTATGCCATGCGCCAGGCAGTCGGCCAGCACGGGCTCCAGCAGGTCCTCCAGCAGGGGTTCATAGCCCGCGTCGGGCTGCTCGCGCCGCGCGAGCTGGGCCAGCGCCAGCGTGCGCTCGGCCAGGGTCTCGAAGATCAGGCAGGCGCTCTGGCCGCTGGCCGCCAGGGCGCGCACCACGGGCGCGGCGGCATCGGTGCGGTCGCCCGAGAAGCCGGCTGCGCAGCCCACCCACAGCGGGGGCCTGTCCGGGGCAAGAGAGGGTTCCAGGTTGTCCATGAGAGCCAATGTAGGCAGCCGCTGCTAATCTGTGAAATCGATTGTTCGGATCGACTTATCCAAAAACCAGATGAATATCTCCTCCCGCCAGCTCGATGCCTTCATCGCCCTGGCCCAGCTCAGCAGCTTCACCCTGGCCGCGCAGCGCTGCCATCTGTCGCAGCCGGCCTTCAGTGCCCTGATCAAGGGGCTTGAAGACGGCGTGGGCGTGCGCCTGTTCGACCGCAGCACGCGCCACGTGGCGCTGACGCAGGAGGGGGCGCAGTTCCTCGATGCCGCGCAGCGCATACGCGCCGACCTGGGCGATGCCGTGCACGGCCTGCGCGAGGCGGCGGCGCTGCAGCGCGGGCGCGTGTCCATCGCCCTGCTGCCTTCGCTGGCGGCGGCCTGGCTGCCGCCCGTGCTGGCGCTGTTCCATGCGCGCCATCCGGGCATACAGCTGCAGGTGTCGGACCTGCTGTCCGAATCGTGCATCGCCCAGGTGGCCTCGGGCCAGGCCGACCTGGCGCTGGCCGCCATCCGCGCCGACACCGAGGAGCTGCAGGCCGAATGGTTCTGCGCCGACCGGCTGCACCTGGTCTGCCGCGCCGACCATGCGCTGGCGGCCCTGCCCGCGCCGGCCATGGCCGACCTGCGTGACCAGCCCTTCATCCAGCTCGCCCGCCACAGCAGCGTGCGCCAGTACCTGGAATCGCAGGAACAGGCCCCGCCCCTCAACACCTTGCTGGAGGTGGAGCACCTGGCCACCGTGATGGGCATGGTGCGCGCGGGCCTGGGCATCAGCGTGGTGCCGGCCCTGGCGCTGTTCCACTTCGTGCAGCCTGGCCTGGTGACGCGCCCGCTGGCCGATGCCGACCGCCGGCGCGACCTGTACCTGGTGCGCAGGCGCCAGCGCAGCCTGTCGCCGGCCGCCCAGGCCTTCCACGCGCTGGCGCTGGAGCATCGGCCCGGTGCGGGCGAGACCACCTGATACGGGGCAGCACGAACCTCGCAGCACAATAGCCCGATCGCCAAACGCATCCGAAAGCCGCCACCGTGGGTGAATTCGACCTGATCCGCCGCTTCTTCCAGCGCCCCGTGCGCCGCGCCGCCCTGGGCGTGGGCGATGACTGCGCCCTGCTCGCCCCGGCGCCGGGCATGCAGCTGGCCGTCTCCAGCGACATGCTGGTCGAGGGCCGGCATTTCTTCGCCGACGTGGACCCGCGCCTGCTGGGCCACAAATCCCTGGCCGTGAACCTGTCCGACCTGGCGGCCTGCGGCGCGCGTCCGCTGGCCTTCACCCTGGCCCTGTCCCTGCCGCGCGCCGATGCGGCCTGGACCGAGGCGTTTGCGGCCGGCCTGCTGGCCCTGGCCGACGCCCACGGCTGCGAGCTGGTCGGCGGCGACACCACCCAGGGGCCCTTGAACATCTGCATCACCGTCTTCGGCGAAGTGCCGCCCGGCCAGGCCCTGCTGCGCAGCGGCGCGCGCGCAGGCGACGACATCTGGGTCAGCGGCAGCCTGGGCGATGCCCGCCTGGCGCTGGAAGCCCTGCTGGGCCACACCACCTTGCCACCCGGCACGCTGGCCGCCGCGCGCCAGCGCCTGGAAGCGCCCACGCCGCGCGTGGCCCTGGGCCAGGCGCTGCTCGGCATTGCCAGCAGCGCGCTGGATGTGAGCGACGGCCTGCTGGGCGACCTGGGCCACATCCTGGAGCAATCCCGCGTGGGCGCCAGCCTGGATACGCGCCTGATCACGCCCCTGCTCGATGCCGGCAGGCACACGCCCCTGGCCATCGACCTGCTGCACCAGTGCACCCTGTCCGGCGGCGACGACTACGAGCTGTGCTTCACGGCCCCGGCCGACCGGCGCGATGCCGTGCAGGCCGCAGGCCGCGACAGCGCCACGCGCGTCACGCGCATCGGCTGCATCGAGGAGCAGCCCGGCCTGCGGCTGATCGGCCCGGACGGAGCGGCCATGGCGCCCCGGTGGACCTCATTCGACCACTTCGCTGCGGCCTGACGCCGCGCCAAACCACTTTCATCCGAGAAGGACTGCCCATGGTTCAACGCTCCGCCCTGCCCGCCCTGCCCGCCCTCTCGGCCCTGGCCGCCGCCTGCTTCCTGCTGGCAGGCACCCCGGTCCAGGCCCAGGCACAAGCCCAGGAAGCCACCATCGCCCGCGCCCCCATCGCGCGCGTCACCCTGTATGCGGGCGTGGCCTCGGTGGAGCGCACGGCGCGCATCACGGCCGCCACGCGCCAGCTGGTGTTCGAGTGCCTGCCGGGCTCCATCGACCCGCAGAGCCTGCAGGTCAGCGCCGATGCCGGCGTGCGCCTGGGCGACTACAAGCTGCAGTCGCAGCCGCGCGAACTGGCCTCCAAGGCCTGCGCCAGCCCGCTGGAGCAGCAGATCCGCACGTTGGAAGACCAGCTGGCCGCGCTGGAGGCCGACGAGTCCGCCGCCAAGCTCGTGGGCGACTACCTGCAGGGCCTGGCCAAGCCCGGCGATGACGCCAAAGCCCCCGCCCTGCCCGCCGCCAGCCAGCTGGGCGCCGCCACCGAGGCGCTGCGCAGCACCAGCCGCGGCAACACGCTGCGCGCCCACCAGATCCTGCGGCAAAAGCAGGCGCTGCAGGAGCAGCTCAGGCCGCTGCAGCTCGAACGCGACCGCACGGGCGCAGGCAACGCCCAGGTGATGAAGGTCACCGTGCAACTGGCCAGCCCGGCCGATGCCAATGTGCAGCTCACCTACCAGGTGCGCGGCCCGAGCTGGCAGCCCACCTACCGCGCCCAGCTGGACCCGGCCAAGGGCACGGTGGCCATCGAACGCCTGGCCCTGGTGGCCCAGAACAGCGGCGAGGACTGGAGCCAGGTGCAGCTGCTGCTATCCACCGGCCAGCCTTCGCGCAGCACGCAGGCACGCCTGCCCAATCCCTGGACGCTGGATGTGGAACGGCCCCGCCCCGTGGCCGCCATGGCCCCTGCGCCAGCGCCGGCCCCGGCGGCCCCTGCGATGATGCTGGAGCGCGCCCGCAAGCCCGGGGCGGCCGGCGAGGCCGCCGAACTGCCGGTGCTCGATGTCGCCAGCCTCAACACCGCCTACGCCACGCAGTTCTCCGTGCCCTACCGCATCAGCGTGCCCTCCAGCAGCGAGCGCGTGACCCTGGCCCTGGGCGCGCAGAACCTGCCGGCCACCTTGCTCACGCGCACGGCGCCCGCCGTGGAAGAGGCCGCCTACCTGGTGGCCCAGCTGGCCGTGCCGGCCGGTGTCTGGCCCGCAGGCCCCGTGGCCCTGTTCCGCGACGGCGCCTTCGCCGGCCAGGGCCGGCTGGACTTCGGCAACGCCGCCGCGCTGGCCCAGGGCCTGTCCTTCGGCCGCGATGACAAGGTGGTGGTGCGCAACCTGCCCGTGGACTCGGCCACGGGCAGCGGCGGCCTGCTCAGCAGCAGCACCGAACGCCAGGTCACGCGGCGCTTCCAGGTGGACAACCGCCATGACCGCGCCATCGAGCTGCAGGTGGTGGACGCCGCACCCGTCTCGCGCAACGAGCAGATCCGCGTGCAGTCCCAGTACAACCCGCAGCCGGCCACCACGCGCTGGAACGACCGCAACGGCATGATCGCCTGGCAGCAGCCGCTGGCCGCTGGCGCCAGCGCCAGCTTCGAGGCCCGCCACCAGATCCGCCATCCGCAGGATCTGGCGGTCGAAGAGCGTCAGTGAAGCACCAGGGCCGCGCTTATGATCTCGCCCCATGAGTGACGCGCCGCTGCGGCCGGAGGTTTCCGGCGATCCTGCTACCCCCACCTTTGCCTCTGCGGCGCGCCCACCGGAAGGCCCGCCGCAGGGCGGCATGGCACGCCCCACGCTGGAATTCATGATGTCCCACCCGGCCCACTTCATCGCCATGGGGCTGGGCTCGGGGCTGGGGCGCATCGCGCCCGGCACCGTGGGCACGCTGTGGGCCTGGCTGTCCTTCCTGCTGCTGCAGCACTGGTTCACGCCCCAGCAGATCGGCCTGCTGATCGCGGGCAGCATTCCGCTGGGCTGGTGGGCCTGCACGGTCACGGCGCGCCACATGCGCGTGGCCGACCCGGGCAACCTGGTCTGGGACGAGATCGTGGCCTTCTGGCTGGTGCTGTGGCTGGTCATGCCCACGGGCTTCTGGGGCCAGCTCATCGCCTTTGCGCTGTTTCGCTTCTTCGACGCCGCCAAGCCCCAGCCCGTCAAATGGGCCGACCGGTGCTTCAAGGGCTTCGGCTGGCGCGGCGGCTGGGGGATCATGTTCGATGACCTGGTGGCCGCCTTCTGCACGCTGCTGGTCATCGCGCTATGGCGCCATTTCATCGGCTGAAGGAGCTGGCATGAACGCATCCAACGAACTCGTCGAAACCCTGGCAGGCCTGCTGCTGCAGCGCGGCTGGATGCTGGCCACGGCCGAGAGCTGCACGGGCGGCATGATCGCTGCGGCCTGCACGGACCGCGCCGGCTCCAGCGAATGGTTCGAGCGCGGCCTTGTCAGCTACTCCAACGCGGCCAAGCACGACCTGCTGGGCGTGCCCGAGCCGCTGATCGCCGAACACGGCGCCGTGAGCGAGCCCGTGGCGCGCGCCATGGCCGAAGGCGCCATCGCCCACTCACGCGCGCAGTGCAGCGTGGCCGTGACAGGCGTGGCCGGGCCGGGCGGCGGCAGCGCCGCCAAGCCCGTGGGCACGGTCTGGTTCGGCTGGAACGTGTACGGCACCACGCACAGCGAATGCCTGCGCTTTGACGGCGACCGCGCCGCCGTGCGCCAGGCCACCGTGGTCCATGCCCTGCAGCGCCTCAATGCGCTGATCAGCGCAAGGCTTTTATGAGCCGGTGCGCGATCTCCTGCAGCGGTGCAGGCAGGGCGCGGTAGCTTTCCAGCAGGCGCTGCTCGTCCACGGGCAGCGGCGCGTTGTCGTCTTCCAGGCCAGCCGTCAGCTCCAGCGCCGTGGTCTGCAACGCCAGGGCCACGCGGGCCAGGGTGTCGTTCTTGAGGGTGCGGATGGCCCCCGATTCGATCTGCGACACGGCCGAGGCCGTGATGCCCGCCGCCTCGGCCAGCCGGCCCTGGGTCATGCCCAGTTCGGCGCGGCGGGCGCGTATGCGTTCACCGATATGTCTCATGGCCCGTGCATCCAAAGCCTGTGGCGCGGGCGCTCAGGCGCCGTGGCACTTCTTGAACTTCTTGCCGCTGCCGCAGGGGCAGGGGTCGTTGCGGCCCGGCTGCTCGCCCTTGACGATGGTTTCCTGGCGCGGGCCCATGCTCTTCCAGATCTGGCGCAGGTCGTACAGCGCCCAGATGGCCTCGCCGAACTGCTCCACGCGCTCCTGGCTGGTGCTGGCGGGGCCGTCCTCGTCGTACATGCAGACTTCGGGCTTGCCGGTGTCATCCTCGGTCAGGGCCACGACGGCGTTGAGCGCCTCGTTGAGCCAGCCGGCGGCTTCCTTGTCGCGCGGCGCGGCCCATTCCTCGGCCCAGTTCTCGACCACGAACATGAAGCCCAGCGCCCAGATCTGGCCGAACGAAGGAATCTCGCCGTCATCGGGACGCTCTTCCTCGGGCAGCGACAGGATGGCGCCGCGCATGTCCATGGCCTCGGGCTGGAAGGTGCGGTCGTCTTCCAGCGTCTTCACATCGGCGTCCAGCTGGGTGCGGATCTCGTCCATGCGCAGGCCCACCAGCTCCAGAAAGCGCGCCTGCTGCGCCGCATCCTTGAACACTTCCATCAGCGGCAGCGGCTGGCCCTCGGCCACCTCCAGCGTGCCGCCGTCGCCCAGCAGCATGGGCAGCCACTCGGCGGCCGGCACCTCGCGGCGCGTGCAGATCAGCGCCGTCAGGAAACCGTCGCAGAACTCCCACTGCGGAATCTCCTCGCCGCGCGTGCGCAGCTCGTCGAGCAGATCGTCAAGCTCCTCCAGCGCCTCGGGCGTCAGGGCAGGCTCGTCGGGCAGGGCGGTGGCTTCGTGGGCGTCGTTGGACATGGCGGAAATCTCTAGGGAAAACAGGGAGAAGGAACCGGCCACGGCCAGCCCCTCGAATGAATGGCCCGCAGTGTAGCCGCGCCGCCATGTCCGTGGCGCCCGGTCGGAACTGGCGCCCACGGGGCCATATCTCCCACATGGCCCACCCGCTACCCGGCTCCCTGCCAGGCCGGGAGCATGGAAAGGCCCACCCATTCCCCGACCCGGCTCATCGTCAAATTCTGCAAAGCGCCGCTGGCGCCGCCAAAGACTGCCACCAGTGCCCATGTCTGCTCGTCGAAACCGCGGGTCGTGCAGCAGGCCATCTGGGGCAGGCACATCGCCTCGGACTGGTCCTGGGCCAGCAGGCTGACGAATTCCTGCGCGGTCACGGTCTCCGGATCCAGGCCCATGGGCCAAGTCCCCTTCCAGCGCTGCGCATCCAGGGTCACGCTGTGCACGCCCCATGTCGGAGCGCCTGGCATGTCGCCCCAGGCCAGGCGTTGAAGGACCAGGCCCAGCCCCCTCTCCGCCCATGTCACCGGGTAAGGCGGGGCGTGATCGATCTTCAGCAGCTGCGCATCGCTCAATCCCGCCTGGCGCAGGGCCAGGCGCAGGTAATCCTGCCGGCTGTGCCGCCCCAACGTGCGCAACACGGCATCCATCAACGGGGCGATGGGCTGTGGATTCATGGTGCCGTCCATTCAGAACTCATCAAAACGACGCATATAGGCATCGCATGCCAGTTGCCATGCATGCTCATCATTGGAGCCAGAAGGCGGCGGTCCGATGAAGTTGTTGAGCCGGGATTTGGCACGAATCGGTTTGAGCAGGCGCGCCGCCTCGCCAAAGGCGGGCAGTGTCAGTCCCTGCTCCATATCCCCCAGCCCAGGAAAGTCTCCTGCACGGATTCCCAGGCAGTTGCCTACATCACCGGCCGAAAGATACTGGCTGGCCTCGATCTGCTTGCGCACCGCTTCCCGCCCGCCCAGTTTTTCCAGCAAGGCATCGCTGACAAAACTGAGCCAGTTGATGCTGTACATGGCGTTGTTGAAGTCATGGCTCTGCAAGGCGTGGCCACCCAATGCATTCAAGCCTGGAAACCGCTGAAGATAGGGATATAGCACTTGCTGGCCCTTGCCAACAGGTCCGATATTTCGTTCTTCCACTGCAGGCATGACACCCCATCCGGCAATGGCCCAGAAGGGCTGCATCAACTCCACTAGCTGGGTGGTAATTTTTCCCACATTGCGCTCAGGCGGTTGATCAAGAATCCACCTGACAGGAAGTGCCATGCGAATGAAAGACATGGCAGGGCCTATGCCAGGTGATTGATAGCGATCCTTCATCCAAAGCCCTTCGTCGTTGTTGATACAGCAGTAGAGACGAAAGTCTTGCGCATTTTTTTCCCACACTTCAGGGGGCTTAGGCCTACCCGAGGCCATATAAAATATCAGAGCATAACCTTTTGGGTTATCAAAGCTCTTCTGTTTCTTTGCAGCCAACTTTCTTTGTGCTATCGCGCTGGTCAGCATGGCTGGCATTCCGTCATACCAATAAACCAGCCGTTCCTTCCCTACGGCCTCACAAAAAAGATCAACCACTTTCCATGCACGTTCACGCACAGCCAAGGAATCCCCCTCATGGAACACCATTTCAATGGTCCAGCCGGCTCTTGCACAAACATCACCGAACTGATTGCACAGTACCAGCGCCTTGAGAATATCCATCGTCGCCACGGTGGCAGCATCCGCCTTCTCATTACCGCAAGGCCAATTGAAATCATTTTTCGCAGCCATCTTGATCTTCTCCATTACTTCAAAACACCAGAAATCAGAACAAATCAAACCGGCTCATATAGGCATCGCATGCCAGCAGCCATGCATGTTCATCATTGGAGCCAGAAGGCGGTGGTCCGATGAAGTTGTTGAGCCGGGATTTGGCACGAATCGGCTTGAGCAGGCGCGCCGCCTCGCCAAAGGCGGGCAGTGTCAGTCCCTGCTCCATATCCCCCAGCCCCGGAAAGTCTCCGGCCCGAATCCCCAGGCAGTTGCCCACATCCCCGGCGGAAAGGTATTGGCTGGCCTGCACCTGCTTTCGCACGGCCTCCCGCCCACCCAGTTTCTCCAGCAATGCATCGCTGACAAAACTCAGCCAGTTGATGCTGTACATGGCTTTGTTGAAGTCATGATCGAACAATGCAAGACTTCCTATGGCATTCAATCCTGGGAACCGCTTCAGATAGGGATATAGCACTTGCTGGCCCTTGCCATCGGGTCCAATATTGCGTTCTTCCACTGCAGGAATGACACCCCAGCCGGCAATAGCCCAGAAGGGTTGCATCAACTCCACCACCTGGGTAGTGATCCGGCCCACGTTGTGCTCAGGTGGCTGGTCAAGAATCCACCATGCTGGAAATGCTATGCGAATGAAAGACATGGCAGGACCTATGCCAGGTGAGGTAGAGCGATCATCTAGCCATGTGTATTCTTCGTTGGCAATACGACAGTAAAGACGAAAGTCTTGTGCATTGTTTTCCCATACTTCAGGTGGATTTGGTTTACCCGAAGCCATGTGGAAGATCAGTGCGTAACCTTTAGGGTTGTCCAAGCTTTTCTGTTTCTTGGCGGCCAGCTTTCTTTGTGCGATCGCGCTGGTCAGCATGGCTGGCATTCCGTCGTACCAATAAACCAATTTTTCTTTCCCCACAGCCTCACAAAAAAGATCGACCACTTTCCATGCGCGCTCACGCACGGCCAATGAATCCCCATCATGGAACACCATCTCGATCGTCCAGCCTGCTCTTGCACAAATACGCCCAAATTGATTCTTCAATACCAGCGCCTTGATAATATCCATCGTCGCCACAGTGGCCTTCTGCAGCTCTTTGGTACTCAAAGGTTTGTTGAAGTCTTTTGCCATATCCATCCTCCATATTTCGCCGTATCTAAACCATCGCTTCAAAAGGCCAATCCGAGGACTCTTGCGAGTGCGCTCCCCACCGCACCTACACCTCTAAGTGCCCGCCCCAGCGCAGACGCACCGGCCGCAGCCCCGACCGCCGCCGCCGTATCCTCATTCACCCGCTCTGACAAAGAGATGGCCTTTTCCCTATTGGCCTGCCATCGCGCTGCCTGATTCAACACACCTTCGTTTTCCTTTTCGCCATTACTGTCGCAAGCACAGCTTTCGGCGTCCAAGGCTTCTTTGAGAAACTTATTTTTAAAAATATATTCGTAGGCATCAATCTGACTCATGCCGTCTGGCCCTTCAACATTGGAATACCCATCCCCGGGAAACTTCATCTCATAGACCCGCTGCACGTTGTCCAGCACAGGCGGCAGGCGCGGGTTCTTCACCACGACCACATCCGGGATGCGCGAGCCCGCAGGCCGGCTGCGCGTGGGTCGTACGGGCTCCCTGCGCGACATGACGGGGGCCTTGTTCAGGTACGGCACTTCCTGCTTGTAGTAGCCCCGGTAGCCTTCAAACCCGTCGGCCTGCATGACCACGCCGGCCACGCAGCGCTGGCCCAGGCCGCCGGTCATGCAGCAGCAAAACAGCTCGCACAGCGCCCTGCGGTCCAGTTCGTTGTCGAAGTCCCGGGTGCCGCATACCTTGTTGAAGCCCACAAGCACGACGGCCTTGCACAGGTCCCTGGACCGCTTCAGGCGATTGAGGGCGATGAAGGCGGGGACCAGTTGTTCGCAGCTCATGCGCCAGGCCCGCCGAGGGGCGAGGAGGATTCGCCCACAGGCGTGCGCCGCCGCACCACGTCCCAGATGCCCATCGGCAGTTCAAGCATCATCAACTGGATGCGTCCGTCAGGCGGCAGGTCGGTGCGCGAGAGAAACTTGCGCACGGCGGGAAATTCGTCGAAGCGCTCGCCAAACTGGTGGCGCAAGGCCAGGAAGCCGATGACATCGTCCGGCGTCGACAGGCCCCAGCCCACCGCACGGTCAAGGCCTCGCCGGGTGTGGGCCAGCAGCCTGTCATGTGGCCAATCCTGCTCGCTGAGATGGCAGGTCTGCCGCACGATGGCGGCAATCCCTTCTTCGCTGGGCACGAGGTTGCGGCGCAGCGTGCGCTGCATTTCCAGGGTTGAAATTTCCATCATGGCGAAGACACCTCCCATTGCCTGTTGTCCAGGCGCGCCAGGCCTGTGACGTGGTCCAGAAACTTGCGTTGCGCCATGCCGACCCAGATCCCCTCGGGATGCGGTGCCAGGCAGGCGAGGATGCTGTGGCCGCGGAACCAGTCCCCCAGATGCGCCGGGTCGAACTGCGCCAGCAGGCGAGGCAGCACGCGCGGGTCGTAAAAGCGCAGCCACAGCCGCTGGCCGCCGTCTCCCCTGGCCTGCAGAAACCGCTTGAGATGGCGCTTGAGCGCAGGGGCCGGCAGCCGGCTGATCAGGAAAATGCCCCAGTGCGCCTGCCAGCCTTCATGCGGCCAGCGCTGGAACAGCGGGCTGCCTGCATGCACCCGCATGAGATAGGGCGCGTAGCGCGCATAGCGGGCGGCGGGCATGCCGTCATACAGGCAGGTGATGCCGGACTGCGGCGGCTCGGCCAGGATGGCGTCATGCAGGTGCTCATCCGCCGCCGCGTCCACGATGGCGTAGAGCAGGCCGTCATAGGTCGCCGCCACCTTTTCGAGCACGGCCTGGCGTGCCATCTGGAGGTCGTCCGGCGTGCCGGGGCCTGGGGGGATCAAGGTGGACATGGCGATTCAGTCCTCCATGGCCGACACGAAGGCGGCCCCCGATTGCGCGGCTTCGGCCAGGCACCGGCCCGCATTCGCACCGATCCAGACGGTGGTGCAGCCCGAGACGACCACGCCGCCGTGCACGGTCCTGTCCCCCATGCGGGCTGCGGGCCTGCCGCCGATCAGAACCGTGGCTTCGCCTTCGGCAATGGCGTCGGGCGGCGAACGGGGGCACAGCGCCTGGTCCGTGACCCTGGCCGCCGGCATGCCGCCTATGAGCACATCGGCCTGGCCGGAGAGAATGGCCCCGCCCCCGTGGGCGGGACAGGCATGCATGTCGCCCACTCTTGCTGCAGGTTGTCCCATGCGAGTGTCCCGGGTTCAGCAGTTGATCTTCACCAGCGGCGACTTGATCTCGACCATGGCCGGAGAGATCTCGATGGAGCTCGCCCCCGATTGCAGCCGGATGCTTCGGGTGCCGGTGACGATGACCTGTTGCCCATCGACCGTCAGCGTGGTGCCCGCCGCCAGGGCCAGCTGTCCGCCCGCATCGACCAGGCTGTTGGCGCCCACCCGCAGCGCGTGGTCGTTGCCGACGTTGACCGCCTGGTCCTGCCCTACCTCGGTGCTGTCGTTGTTCTGGATGGTGCTGCTGCGGTTGTTGCCCACGATGAGGCCTTCATCGCTTCCAACCTGCGCGCTGCGGTTGCGCCCCACGGTCCGGCTCCAGTCCATCCCCACGCTGTCGCTTCGCAGGACACCCACGTTGCTCATCAGCACCGCGCCTACGTTGAGGTTGTAGGCACACCCCACGGTGACCATCTTGAACAGGCCCGTGCCCTGGGTGTAGCCGATGCCCACGGTTTCGGATTTCATGCGCCCCGTGGCCAGGGTCCAGTTGCGGCCGATGCTGTCGCGTCCATTGGCATCCACGGTTTTCGTGCGGTTCTTGCAGATGCGGATGCTTTCATCCAGGTCCACCGTGCGCGTGCGGTTCTGGTGGACGGTGAGGGTCTCGTCCAGGTCCACCACCTCCGTGCGCCAGCCGTGGACATCGATCTTCTCGTTGCGGTCCACGGTCTCCGTGCGGTCCCGGTGGATGACATTGGTCTCGTCCCGGTCTACCGTCTTGCGCCGGTCGTTGCCCACCCATTTGTCTTCGTCGTTCTCGACTTCGGTGAGCTGGTCCTTTTGCGCGTGCAGCCACAGCTGTTCGGCGCCCGCCTTGTCCTCGAAGCGGATGGCGTTGGCGTCGCCCTGGCCGTTCTTCATGCCTGACCCCGGGTTGCCATCCTTGCTCGATCGGGTCTTGATGCCCGATTGCGTGGCATTGGCCGGCAGCGCCCAGGGCGGCATGTTGGCCGCGTTGTAGACGCAGCCCGTGACCAGCGGATAGTCGGGGTCGCCATTGAGGAAGTCCACCACCACCTCATGCCCTATGCGGGGGATCGAGATGGCGCCAAAGCCCGGGCCTGCCCAGTTGGTGGCCACGCGGATCCAGCAGCTGGAGTTCTGGTCCTTCTTGCCCAGCCGGTCCCAGTGGAACTGCACCTTGATGCGGCCGTATTCGTCGGTCCAGATTTCTTCTCCGGCCGGACCCACGACGACGGCAGTCTGCGGGCCCGTGGTGCGCGGCTTGGGCGTGGTGCGCGGCGGCGTGAAAGCCAGGCTGGTGGGCTGGGCCTGCAGCTCGTAGCGCTGGAAGGAGCCTTCTTCCTTGGCGCCGTCCCGGGTACTCGGTGCGGATGGGACGCCACGTACGCTGGAGATCGCGCTGACGCGAGGGTTTTCTTTCAGGTGGTAGCTCAGGCCCGTGATCAGGTACTGCCGGTTCTGGTCACCACGCGGGTAGTTGTAGAGGCTGAAGGTGTAGCCCGTGGCCAGCGCCCGATGGCAGGACTGGCCCCGCACCCGGCTGTGGCCCGTGAGGCCTTGCTTCAGGCGCACGCGGATGTAGGCATCTCCGTCGCCGTACTCCGTGTAGCCGCCCGGCCATTCGTAGGTTTCATGGCCGTCGTGCGCATGGCCCGGTGGATCGCGGCGCATGTGGGACAGTTCGGCCCGGGGCTTTTTGAAGTCGTAGTCGTCGATGTAATGGCGGCCCGGCTTGATTTCCTGCTCCAGCTGCCAGGCGTGGATGTTTTCCTGGTCGCCTGCGGCGGCTTTTTCCGGGGGATAGAAGGGAATGGATTCGCCGCCGGGCAATGCGCCGTGCGAGGCAATGATGTCGTCGCACAGCACCAGGGTGTGTTCTCCCATGGCATGCGCGAAGTGGTAGTAGATGCCTTCGTGCTCCATCAATCGCGAGACGAAGTCGCAATCGCTTTCGTTGTATTGCACGCAGTAATCCCAACTGCGATAGGCGCGGGTGAGTTTCCTTTGCATTGGATGGCCATAGACGCCCAATACCTGCTCGACGATGTCGGGCACGTTGAGGTTCTGGAAGATGCGAAAGTCGCTCTTGCGCGTGGCCAGCCACAGCCAGGGGCTCAGCCGCGCCTTGTAGGCGTAGTGGCGGTGGTCCTGGCCCTGCATGCCGAAGCGGGTGACGATGCCGTCGATGAAGCGCCTGCCGCCGCCCTGGGTTTCTATTTCGATGGTGGCGTTTTTGCCCAATAGGGCCTTGGGATCGATGCTTTCGCTTTCGCTGAGCATTTCCACATCGAGGCTGAAGAGCTGGCTGATGTTTTCCTGGCCGCGCAATTCACGGAAATGCAGTTCATCGCCCAATGGCGTGTGGATGGTGACTCGGCGTGTCATTGGTGCTCTCGCCCTGTGGGGGCGCCCTCCCGATCTTTCGATACGGAAAGATCATGGAAGAATGAGCCGCTCTATGGAAATTCCAATTTCTGCCAAAAAATAGGATTGCCAAAAGGAAAATTGCCGCTTCTCCCACTCGGATCGGGCTTGGGAAAAGCCTAGGACAAGCGGCCGGAGCAAGGGCCTTCATGATGTGCAGCCGCTACACATCGCCCCGCTTGGCCGTCCCCCGGATCAGGGCGCCGCACGCCCGCGCAGCCGCTCAGGGGTTCAAAGAGTCCTTGCGATGATCTCCTTCATGATCTCGTCGCTGCCCCCGTAGATCCGCCCTATGCGCGCATCGGTCCAGGCGCGGCCGATCTGGTATTCGGTCATGTAGCCGTAGCCGCCGTGCAGTTGCAGGAATTCGTCGAGCAGGCGGTTTTGCAGCGCCGTGGCATTGAGCTTGACCATGGCGGCCCGGTCGGGCGCGAGCGCGCGGCGCAGGTGCAGGGCGATGCAGTCGTCCACGAAGACGCGCAGCATGGTGGCCTGGGCCTTGGCCTCGGCCAGCTTGAAGCGCGTGTTCTGGAAGTCGAACACCGGCTGGCCGAAGGCCTTGCGCTCGCGCGTGTAGGCAATGGTCTTGTGCAAAAAGGCCTCGATGGAGGCGGCGGCGCGCACGGCCACCACCAGGCGCTCCTGGGCCAGTTCGTGCATGAGGTACCTGAAGCCCGCGTTCTCCTCGCCCAGCAGGTGGTCGGCCGGCACGCGCACGTTGTCGAAGAACAGCTCCGAGGTGTCCTGCGCCATGAGGCCGATCTTCTCGAGCTTGCGGCCCTTGGAGAAGCCGGGCATGCCGTCCTCGACCACGATCAGGGACACGCCCTTGGCACCCATCTCGGGCGCGGTCTTGGCGACGACGATGACCAGCTCCGAATTGATGCCGTTGGTGATGAAGGTCTTCTGGCCGTTGAGCACGTAGTGGTCGCCCTCGCGCCGCGCCGTGGTGCGCACGGACTTGAGGTCGCTGCCCGCGCCGGGCTCGGTCATGGCGATGGCGCCGATCAGCTCGCCCGCGGCCATGCGCGGCAGCCAGCGGTCCTTCTGCACCTTGCTGCCATAGGCATGGATGTAGGGCGCGACGATGTCCGAATGCAGCGGAAAGCCCAACCCGCTGGCGCCCGTGCGCGCGATCTCCTCCAGCAGCACGGCCGCATGGCCGAAGTCGCCGCCGCCGCCATAGGGCTCGGGCAGCATGGGGTTGAGCAGGCCTTCGCGCCCGGCCTTGCGCCAGACCTCCTTGGGCACGATGCCCTGGCGCTCCCATTCGGCATGGTGGGGGACGATCTCGCGCTCGAAGAAGCGGCGGGCCTGCTCGCGGAACTGTTCATGGTCTTCGCGGTAGACGGAGCGCTCGGTCAGGTCTTGCATGGGTCGGTATCCGGTGGTTGTCGGTGAGGAAAGACGGGGAAGGGCCGTTCAGGCGCTGCGCAGGCTGAAGCCCGCGTGGGGCTGCTCGCGCAGCCTGTCCTTGAGCACGCGGCGCAGCAGCTTGCCCGTGGGCAGGCGCGGCAGCTCGTCCACGAACTGCAGGCGCTGCGGGCGCTTGAGGCGCGACAGCGTGGCGCCGGCCTCGGCGACGATGGCGCGTGCCATCTCGGCGCTGGCCGCATGGCCCTGGCGCAGCACGACCACGGCCATGGGCTGCTCGCCGAAGTCGGGCTCGGGCACGCCGACCACGGCCACCTCCTGCACGGCCGGGTGCGTGGCCAGCGCGTTCTCTATCTCCTGCGGATAGAGGTTGACGCCGCCCGACAGGATGAGGTCGGCCCGCCGGTCGCTGAGAAAGAGGTAGCCCTCCTCGTCCACATGGCCCAGGTCGCCGTAGGTGGCCCAGCCACGCTCGTCGATGGCCTCGCGGGTCTTGGCGGGGTCGTTGAGGTAGGCGAAGGGCGCCACGTCCGAGAAGAACACGCGGCCGATCTGGCCCGCAGGCAGCTCCTGCCCGTCGTCGCCCACGATGCGCAGCCGACCGTAGCTGGCGCGGCCCACGGAGCCTGGGCGCCGGCGCCATTCGGCGGAGTTGATCAGGGTGATGCCGCAGCCTTCGGAGCCTGCGTAGTACTCCAGCAGGATGTCGCCCCACCAGTCCAGCAGCGCCTGCTTGACGGCCACCGGGCAGGGCGCGGCCGCATGGATGGCGCAGCGGTGGCTGGACAGGTCATAGCCGTGCCGCACCTCCTCGGGCAGCTGCAGCAGGCGGCCCAGCATGGTCGGCACCCATTGGCTGTGGGTGATGCGGTAGCGCTCGATCATCGCCAGCGCCTGCTGTGCGTCGAAGCGCGCCGTGATCACCACCGCGCCGCCGCCGTCCAGCGTGCGCAGGCAGTAGCGCAGCGGCGCTGCGTGGTACAGCGGCGCGGGCGAGAGGTAGACCGTGTCGGCATCAAAGCCCATGTTGCGCTGCCAGGCCAGGAATTCGGGGTCGGCCTGCGTGCGGTAGAGCGCCGCCGGCAGCGCCTTCTTGATCCCCTTGGGCCGGCCCGTGGTGCCCGAGGAGTACAGCAGGTCGCGCCCCAGCGGACGGCTGGACAGGTCGATGGGCGCGGGCGCCTGCGCACGCCAGGCGGCCAGGGCATCGGCCAGCGGCGGCAGGCCCGTGGATACGCAGTCTCCGTCCACCGAATGCACGGAGGCGGCCAGTTCGGCCGGCAGCTGCGCCGCCGTGGCGGCCGAGGCAAAGACATGGCGCGCCCCGCTGTCGCCCAGGATGTAGGCCACCTCGGGCGCCGTCAGGTGGGTGCTGATGACCACCGCGTACAGGCCCGCCAGGCGAGCGGCCAGCACCAGCTCCAGGATCTCCACGCGGTTTTCCATCAGCACGGCCACCGTGTCGCCGGCCGCCAGGCCCTGCCCCGCCATCCACTGCGCCACTTCGCGCGAGCGCTGCGCCAGCGCGCCCGCCGTGTGTTGCTGGCCGCTGTCGCCCATGGTCAGCGCAACGCGGTCGGGCCGGGCATCGGCCCAGCTGTGAAAGTCATGCACGCCTGTCTCCTTTGCTTTTTTGAATCCGTCGTCTCGAATTCACCGGGTTTCAGCAAGTATTTTTGTTTGCGCGCGGTTTTTCATCCGGGAAAACGCTTTGTTCAATGCAAATTTCGAGACTTATCATTCATTTCGTGAACCTCCAGTCTCATTAAATCAGCATGAACACTCCCGTCATCGTCGATGCCATCCGCAGTCCCATGGCCCGGGCCAAGCCCGATGGCGCCCTGGCCCAACTCCACCCCGTCGATCTGCTCAGCCAGGTGCTGGAGCAGCTCGTGCAGCGCAACCGCATCGACCCCGGCGCGGTGGACGATGTGATCACCGGCTGCGTGAGCCAGGCCGGAGAGCAGGCCGGCACGCCGGGCCGCCTGGCCTGGCTGGCCGCAGGCCTGCCGGCCCATGTGCCGTCCACCACCATCGACCGCAAGTGCGGCTCCAGCCAGCAGGCCGTGCACTTTGCCGTGCAGGCCATCATGTCGGGCACGCAGGACATGGTGATCGCCTGCGGCGTGGAGTCCATGAGCCGCGTGCCCATGGGCAGCTCGCGCATGGGGCAGAACACCACGGGCGCGCGCTTCGATGCGCGCTTTGCGCCGGGGCTGGTGGGCCAGGGCGTGTCGGCCGACCTCGTGGCCGCGCGCTGGGGCCTGAGCCGCGAGGAACTGGATGCCTATGCCGCGCGATCGCACCAGCGCGCCCATGCGGCCCAGTCGGCCGGGCACTTCGAGCGCGAGATCGTAGGCATCACCACGCCTGCCGGCCTCTTCACGGCAGACGAGACCATCCGCCCGGCCACCACGGCGCAGAAGCTGGGCGCGCTCAAGGCCGTGTTCCAGAACGACGAGCTGTCGGCGCGCTTTCCGCAGATCCGCTGGCACACCACGGCGGGCAATGCCTCGCAGATGACCGACGGCGCCAGCGCCATGCTGCTGATGAGCGAGAAGCGCGCCCAGCAGCTGGGCCTGCGCCCGCGAGCGCGCTTCGTGGCGCTGGACGTGGTGGGCGACGATCCGCTGTACATGCTCACGGCCCCCATTCCCGCCACGCGGCGCGTGCTGGCCAAGGCCGGCATGCGGCTGGAGCAGATGGACCACTGCGAGATCAACGAGGCCTTCGCCTCCGTGCCCCTGGCCTGGCTGAAAGAGCTGAGGGAACTGGGCGCCGACCCCGAGCGGCTGAACCCGCGCGGCGGCGCCATCGCCCTGGGCCATCCGCTGGGGGCCTCGGGCATCCGCCTGATGACCACCATGCTGCACGCGCTGGAGGACAGCGGCGCGCGCTACGGCCTGCAATCCATGTGCGAGGCCGGCGGCATGGCCAACGCCACCATCATCGAACGCCTGTGAGCCAGGCACGGGAGACACATCCATGCAACTGCAAGAGAACATGACGGCCCTGGTGACGGGCGGCGTATCAGGCCTGGGCGAGGCATCGGCCCTGGCGCTGCTGGAACGCGGCCTGAACGTGGTGGTGGTGGACCTGAACGAGGACCGCGGCGCGGCCATGGTGGACGCCGCCCGCCAGCGCCACGGCAGTCGCCTGCGCTTCGTGAAGGCCGACGTGGCCGACGCCGACCAGATGGCCGCCGCCATTGCGGCCGCCGAGGACTTCGGCGAGTTCCGCGCCCTGGTGCACTGCGCGGGCGTGGGCGGGCCGCTGCGGCTGGTGGAGAAGGACGGCAGCCCCGGCTCGCTGGACAAGTACACGGGCATCGTCCGCGTGAACCTGATCGGCACCTTCAACACGCTGCGCCTGGCCGCCGCCAGCATGGCGCGCAACGAGCCCGTGCAAGGCGAGCGCGGCGCCTGCGTGCTCACGGCCTCGGTGGCGGGCTACGAGGGGCAGATCGGCCAGATTCCCTATGCGTCGGCCAAGGCCGGCATCATCGGCATGACCATCGTCGCCGCGCGCGACCTGGCCACGCGCATGATCCGCGTGTGCACCATTGCGCCGGGCCTGTTCGACACGCCCATCCTGGCCAAGCTGCCCGACAACATCCGCCAGTCGCTGGCCGCCTCCGTGCCCAACCCCGCACGCCTGGGCCACCCGTCCGAGTACGCGCTGACCGCGCTGCACATTCTTGAAAATCCCATGCTCAATGGCGAGACGATTCGCCTGGACGGTGCCATTCGGATGAGTCCTCGCTGAGAAGCGCCCTGGCCCAGCACACGCGCGGAGAAGAAACACCATGTTCAAACGCCTCACGCTGGCCGCTGCCGCCTGGCTGTGCGCCACGGCCGCCATTGCAGCCGACGCCTGGCCCACGCGGCCCATCACCCTGGTCGTGCCGGGCGCGGCCGGGGGCTCCACCGACATTCCCGCGCGGCTGCTGGCGCTCAAGCTGGGCGAGCGGCTGGGCCAGCCCGTCATCGTGGACAACAGGCCGGGCGCGGGCGGCTCCATCGGTGCCAGCCAGGTGGCACGCGCGCAGCCGGACGGCTATACGGTGCTGGTGGGCAACACGGGCTCCAACGCCATCAACTACACGGCCTACAAGAAGCTGCCCTACAGGCCCGAGGACTTCGTGGCGCTGACGGACATGATCTCGTTTTCCAACGTGCTGGTCGTGCCCCAGGCATCGCCGGTGCGCTCGCTGGACGATCTGCTCAAGGCCGCGCGGCAGGCGCCGGGCAAGCTGTCGTTCTCCTCGGCCGGCGTGGGCCAGACCACGCACCTCATGGGCGAGCTGCTGCGCGAGCGCACGGGCGTGGACGTGGTGCATGTGCCCTACCGCGGCTCGGCACCGGCGACGGCGGCCATCGTCTCGGGAGAGACGCAGTTCATGTTCGACAACCTCACGGCCTCGCTGGTGCATATCAAGGCGGGCAAGCTGCATCCCATCGCCGTGACGGGCGCGCAGCGCGAGCCCGAGCTGCCCAACGTGCCCACCACCACCGAGCTGGGCCTGCAGGACTTCGACAAGGTGGGTTGGATGGGCTTTTTCCTGCCCGCGCAGACGCCGCCCGCCGTGGTGCGCAAGCTCACCGACGGCCTTGTCGCCGTGCTCCGGGACCCCGAGGTGGCGCGCCGCTACCGCGAGCTCGGCGGCCGCCCTGGCGGCATGCCGCAGGCGCAGTTCACCCAGCTGGTGGACAACGACCGCAAGAGCTGGGGCGCGCTGATCACCAGCCGCCAGCTGCAACTCGACTGAACCGATTTCGACGGAGACGCCATGAAGGTGCTGGACAGCGTGCGCGTGCTGGAGATTGGCGGCATCGGCCCGGGGCCGTTCTGCGCCATGCATCTGGCGGACCTGGGGGCCGATGTGGTGTCCATCGTGCGGCCCGAGGCGGAACCCACCGCCACCTCATCCGCCTCAGCCGCCTCCGCGCTGTCGCGCGGCAAGCGCTCGGTGTTCGCCGATCTCAAGTCGCCCGAAGGGCGTGACCTGGTGCTGGCCCTGGTGCGCGATGCCGATGCGCTGATCGAAGGCATGCGGCCCGGCGCCATGGAGCGCCTGGGCCTGGGGCCCGAGGCCTGCCAGGCCCTCAACCCGCGCCTGGTCTATGGCCGCATGACGGGCTGGGGCCAGGACGGCCCGCTCGCCCAGGCAGCCGGCCACGACAACAACTATGCCGCCGTCTCGGGCGCGCTGTGGGGATGCTCGCCGGCCGGCGCGCGGCCGGTCTCGCCCTTTGCCACGCTGGGCGACATCAGCGGCGGCGCCATGTACCTGATGACGGGGCTGCTGGCCGGCATCGTGCAGGCACGCGCCACGGGGCGCGGCACCGTGGTGGACGCGGCCATCGTCGATGGTGCGGCGCACATGCTCAACCTCATGCTGCACGCGCGCCAGCGCGGTCTGGTGGCCGACGAGCGCGGCCACAGCATCCACGACAGTGCGCCGTTCTACGAAACCTATGCCTGTGCCGATGGCGGCTTCATCACCGTGGGCGCCATCGAGCCGCAGTTCCACGCCCTGCTGCTGGACAGGCTGGGCCTGGCCGGTGCCGCAGCGTTCCAGGGCCCCCAGTGGGACCGCGCCGCCTGGCCCGCGCGGCGCGCGCAGCTGCAGACGCTGTTCGCCTCCCGGCCCCGCGCGCACTGGCAGCAATTGCTGGAGGGCAGCGATGCCTGCTTCGGCGCCGTGCTCAGCCCTGTGGAAGCCGCCAGCCACCCGCACCTGCAGGCGCGTGGCGTCTATCTGCAGCCCGAAGGCGGCGCCCTCCAGGCCAGCCCCGCGCCACGCTTTGACGGCCAGGCCTATGCCCCGGGTCCTGCGAGCGCCGCAGGCTCCGACACCGCCAGCGTGCGGGAGAAGGTGAGCGCAGGGCGCGCGCAGGAAGTCTGGCGCAGCGCCCGCTGATTCACGAGAGGCTGGAGGCGCCCAGCATGCCTTCGACCAGGCGCACCAGCGTGATCAGGCGCGGCCCGGCATCGCTTTCCAGCGCGCGGCTTTGCGGGCTGTAGATGGGCAGGGAGACCGAGAACACCCAGTACTCGCCGTCCTGGGCCGTGGACATGGGCACGGCAATGGACTGGATCTCGCGGTGCAGGTCGCCGTGGCTGCGGCAAAAGCCGTGCTCGGCCAGGTCGCGCCGCGCATCGTCGAGCCGCTCGCGCAGTTGTTGGGCGCGTGCGGGATCGTCGGCCTGCAGTTCCGCGATGAAGGCCTCGCGCTCGGCCTCGGGCAGGCTCAGCAGGTAGGCGCGGCCCGTGGCGGTGCGCGACAGCGAGATGTGCACGCCGATCTCGGGCAGGAAGACCTTGTTGGTCAGGCCGTTGGCCAGCTCCACCAGGCACAGCTGGCGGCCGTGGCCCACGGCCAGCTGGATCTGGCCCTCCAGGTGATTGGCCAGCTCCTGCATGTGCGGCCGCGCGAACTGGCGCATGTGCATGCGCGCCAGCACGGGCGAGGACAGGTTCAGCAGCCCCACGCCCGGCACGTACTTGGACAGGCGCTCGGAGTAGCGCATCAGGTTCAGTTCGCACAGGGTGTCGATCAGGCGGAACAGCGTGGGCTTGGGCAGGCCCGTCATGTCCATCAGTTCACGGGCGCTGAGTTCCTGGTGCTTGTTGGAAAAGCACTGCAGTACGGAGATGCCGCGCACCAGGGCGGCCACCAGCTTGCCACTGTCTTCGGAATTCATGGATTGATGAGGGCTGAAAAGATGAAACGATTGTCTCAATTTTCAGGGTGCCGCCGCACAGATTTCCAGGGCCATGCGCAGTGCAAACCCGTAAACAGGCCTTGCCCCGCGCAACGGACATGACACGGCACAATCGGTCCATGCTTGGCGCCCTGCGCCTCCCACCAGAAAAGCCTGCCGTGTCCGAACCGTTTGCCGCCGTCCCGCCTTCCGAATCGCCAGACTACGACGCCTTCCTGCGCGCCCATGTGCTGAGCCAGCCTTTGAGCATCCAGCGCTATGACCGCGGCGACGAAACCATCTGGGTCAAGCGCGCGGGCGCCAGCAACCCGGCGTGGCGCTATCGCGCCCTGGCCCTGCTGGCCGCCGGCCTGCGCCTGCCCGTGCTGCGGCCCGTGCCCAACCCGGGCGGCCACGAAGCCATCCGCACCGAGGTGCGCCGCCTGCGCCAGCTCGCGCAGCGCGGCCTGCGCGTGCCTGCCGTGCTGGCCGAGTGCGAGGACGGCTTTGCCATGCGCCACCTGGGCAGCCCCGGCGTGGAGGCGCCCTCGCTGGGCAATGCCATGGAAGCCGCCCTGCCCCGGAGCGATGGCAGCACGCTGGCGCTGTGGCTGCAGGGCCTGCAGACCCTGCAGCAGGTGCATGGCAGCGGCGACTGCCTGAGCCAGGCCTTTGCGCGCAACATGGTCTGCTGTGCCGATGGCGTGATCGGCTTCATCGACTTCGAGGACGACCCTGCCGCCCACCTGCCCCTGGCGCTGTGCCGCGTGCGCGATGCCCTGTGCTACGCCCACTCCACGGCCTGGATACTGGAGCAGGCCGGCGCCATGCCGGCCGCGCGCACGGCCTGGCGGGACTTCGTGCAGTCCATGGAGCCCGAGACCCGCGCCCTGATGGCGCGCACCGTGAAACAGCTGGCCTGGGTGCGCCGCCTGCCTGAGAGCCGCCGCCTGGGCCGCGACATGCAGCGCGTGCGCATGGCCTACACGCTGGTGACGCCGTAGCGGCAGCGGGCTGCACGCCTCAACCGGGCCTCAGCCGGGCTTCAGCCGGGCCTCACCGGGCAGATGGCCCAGCGAGGCGCTGACGCGCGCCGCTTCAGCGCGCAGGGCCCGGGCCACAGCGCCCTGCGGGTCCGGGTCGAAGCCGCCGCTGGCGCCCAGCGCGCACAGCACGCCCACCACATGGCCCGTGTAATCGTGCAGCGGCGCCGCCACGGCGCTGATGCCCGGCAGGTTGACGTCGCGCACCGAGGCGCAGCCCGCAGCGCGGATCTCGCGGCGCAGCGTGCCCAGCGGGTCCGCGCCATCGAGCAGCGCGCGCCGCGCGGCCGGCGCCTCGGCCAGCTCCCGGGCCAGCAGCGCATCCACGCGGGCATCGTCGTCCATGAAGGCGAAGAAGGCGCGCCCCGTGGCCGACCACAGCAGCGACATTACCGAGCCCACGCGCACATTGACGGTGACCGGCAGGCCCGGCTCCTCGAAGCGCACGATGGTCGGCCCCAGGTTGCCCATCACGGCCACGAAGCTGGTGACCTGCAAGGCCTCGCGCAGGTGCAGCAGGGCCGGCTCGGCCAGGCGGATGGGGTCGGACTGCCGCATGGCGGCCAGGCCCACGCGCATGGCCTCGGCCGCCAGCGCGTACTGCGTGCCGCCACGGTCCTGCTCCACCAGCCCCTCGGCCATCAGGCTGGCCAGGTAGCGGTGGACCTTGGCCGGGCTTTCCTCCACCGCGCCCGCGATGGCCGTGAGGCTGGCGCGTCCGCCCAGCGTGGCCAGGGCCTTGAGCACGGCCAGGCAGGTCTCGGCGGCCTGCACGCGCTGGCGCCTTTCGCGCGGCGGCGCGGGCTCGTCAATCTCGGAGGCAACAGTGGAAGTCATGGCGGCAGGACGGGTCTGGAAAGGCCTGTTTTAAGGGCTGGCGGGGCATTGTGCCGCAGCTTGCGGGTAATCCCGGGCGGTATTTTTACGCAATGCGTAGAAAAATTACGCAAAACAAGATTCCATGGATTCCACCCAGGCCTCACCGGAGACAAGCCCCATGCACAAGCGCCTTTTCCTCACCTCACTGGCCGCAGGCCTGCTATCGGCCACCGCCCTGCCCGGCGCGCTGGCCCAGGACGGATTCCCCAGCAGGAACGTGCGCTGGATCGTTCCCTACGCGGCCGGCGGCGGCTCGGACTTCCTGGCCCGCACCATAGGCCAGGCCTGGGGCGGCCAGGTGCACCAGCCCATCGTGGTGGACAACCGCCCGGGCGGCAACACGGCCATAGGCGCCTCGGAAACCGCGCGCGCCGCCGCCGATGGCTACACCGTGCTGTCGGCCGACAACGGCACCCTGGTCTTCAATCCCGTGCTCTACAAGAGCCTCAGCTACAACCCCGCCAGGGACCTTGCGCCGGTCACGCTGATGGGCCGCTTCCCGATGATCCTGGTGGCCGGCCCCGGCATGGCAGCGGCCACGGCCAAAGACTTCCTGGCCCAGGCGCGCACCAGCAAGGACGGCGTGAACTACGCCTCGGCCGGCGCCGGCAGCCCGCACCACCTAGCCATGGAACTGCTCAGGGTGGAGGCCGGCCTGAAGCTGGTGCACGCACCCTACAAGGGCGCGGCACCGGCCCTGGGCGACGTGGCGGGCGGCCAGGTTCCCGTGATGATGGTGGACCTGGCCGCGGGCGCAGGCTTCATCAAGGGCGGCAAGGTCCGCCCGCTGGCCGTGGCCAACGCCACGCGCCTGCCCCAGTTGCCCGACGTGCCCACCTTCGCCGAGCTGGGCCTGCCCAAGGTGCAGGCCGCCGCCCTGGTGGGACTGGTGGCGCCCGCCAGGACCCCGGCCCCGGTCATCGCGGCCCTGCACCGGCAGGTCGTGGCCGCGATCAACGAGCCCGCCGTGCGCCAGAAGCTCGTGGATTTCGGCGTGGAGCCCGTGGGCAACACGCCCGAGCAGTTCGCCGCGCTGCTGGCCAGCGAAAGCACGCGCTGGCACCAGCTGATCCGCGACCAGAACATCACTTTGGATTGACCCTCCGCGCCTGCCTGCCTGCGAACAACCTGCCATGACTGCCTCCGCCGCCCCCGACACCGCCCCGTCCGCCTTTGCGTCCGCTTTTGCGTCCACCTCTGCGCCAGCCTCCGCGCGCTGCCCCTTCGACCACCGCCAGCCCAGCGGCCAGACCGGCCCCACGGGCTGCCCCGTCAGCGCGGGTGCCGCGGCCTTCGACCCGTTCAGCGACGGCTACCAGCAGGACCCGCCCGAATATGTGCGCTGGGCGCGCGAGCAGGAGCCGGTGTTCTACAGCCCGCAACTGGGCTACTGGGTGGTCACGCGCTTCGACGACATCAAGGCGGTGTTCCGCGACAACATCGCCTTCAGTCCCTCGATCGCGCTGGAGAAGATCACGCCCACGGGCGAGGAGGCCAATGCCGTGCTGGCCTCCTACGGCTTCGCGCTGAACCGCACCCTGGTCAACGAGGACGAGCCCGCGCACATGCCGCGCCGTCGCGCGCTGATGGACCCGTTCACGCCCGAGGAGCTGCGCCACCACGAGCCCATGGTGCGCAAGCTGGCGCGCGCCTATGTGGACCGCTTCATCGACGACGGTCGCGCCGACCTTGTGGACCAGATGCTGTGGGAGGTGCCGCTGACCGTGGCCCTGCACTTCCTCGGCGTGCCCGAGGAGGACATGGACAGGCTGCGCGAGTACTCCATCGCCCACACCGTCAACACCTGGGGCCGGCCCCGGCCCGAGCAGCAGGTGGCCGTGGCCCATGCGGTGGGCAACTTCTGGCAGTTGGCCGGCAAGGTGCTGGCCAAGATGCGCGAGAACCCCGATGCGCCGGGCTGGATGCAATACGGCATACGCAAGCAAAAGGAGCTTCCCGAGGTCGTCACCGACTCCTACCTGCACTCCATGATGATGGCCGGCATCGTGGCCGCGCACGAGACCACGGCCAATGCCACGGCCAACGCCGTCAAGCTGCTGCTGCAGCATCCCGGCGCCTGGAAGCAGATCTGCGAGAACCCCGCGCTGATCCCCAATGCCGTGGAGGAATGCCTGCGCCACAACGGCTCGGTGGCCGCCTGGCGGCGCCTGGCCACGCGCGACGTGGTGATCGGCGGCGTGGCCGTGCCGGCGGGCTCGAAGCTGCTCATCGTGACCTCGTCGGCCAACCACGACGAGCGGCATTTCGCCGATGCCGACTTCTTCGACATCCACCGCGACAACGCCGGCGACCACCTGACCTTCGGCTATGGCTCGCACCAGTGCATGGGCAAGAACCTGGCGCGCATGGAGATGCAGATCTTCCTGGAGGAGTTCACGCGCCGCCTTCCCCACATGCGGCTGGCCGAGCAGCGGTTCACCTACGTGCCCAACACCTCGTTCCGGGGTCCCGAGCACCTGTGGGTGGAGTGGGACCCGGCCCTGAACCCCGAGCGCGCCCGTCCCGCCCTGCTGCAGGCGCGCCAGCCCGTGCGCATCGGCGAAGCCCTGCAGGGCGGCGCCAGCCGGCCCATGGTCGTGGCCGAGGCCGAGGCTGCCGCCGAAGGCGTGCTGCGCCTGCGCCTGAAGGCCGCCGATGGTCACGCCCTGCCGCGCTGGACGCCGGGCTCGCACATCGACCTGCAATGCGGCGACACAGGCCTGTCGCGCC
Organism: Delftia sp. WSY_22; assembly: GCF_043104185.1. Classification (NCBI taxonomy): domain Bacteria; kingdom Pseudomonadati; phylum Pseudomonadota; class Betaproteobacteria; order Burkholderiales; family Comamonadaceae; genus Delftia; species Delftia sp. WSY_22. The sequence continues at coordinate 27,265 of NZ_JBICKN010000001.1, read as the reverse complement.
AGTATTCGCTGTGCGGCGACCCGCAGGACACCGGCAGCTACGAGATTGCCGTGCTGCGCGAGACCAACGGCCGTGGCGGCTCGGCCTGGGTGCATGCGCATCTGCACCGCGGCGCCACCGTACAGGTGCGGGGCCCGCGCAACCATTTCCCGCTGGACGAAGGCGCCAGCCACCTGATCCTGGTGGCCGGCGGCATCGGCATCACGCCCATCTCGGCCATGGCACGGCGCGCCAGGGCGCTGGGCCTGTCCTATGAAATCCACTACAGCGGCCGGCGCCGCGCGGGCATGGCGCTGCTGGCGCCGCTGCAGGCCGAGCATGGCGCCCGGCTGCACCTGTACGTGGCGGAGGAAGGCCGGCGCGCCGACTACGCCGCCCTGCTGGCCACGCCGCGCGCCGGAGCCCGCATCCATGCCTGCGGACCGGCGCGCCTGCTGCACGGCCTGGAGGCCGCCAGCCGCCACTGGCCCGAGGACAGCCTGCGCGTGGAGCACTTCGTCTCCACCGTGGGGGCGCTGGACCCTGCCAGGGAGCAGGGCTTCGAGGTGGAACTGCGCGCCTCGGGTCTTGTGCTGCAGGTGCGCAACGACCAGACGCTGCTGGACGCCCTGCGCAGCGCGAAGATCGAAGTGCAAAGCGACTGCCGGGAAGGGCTGTGCGGGTCCTGCGAAGTGCCCGTGCTCGACGGCGAGGTGGACCACCGAGACATGGTGCTCACGCGCGGCGAGCGCGCGGCCTGCACCAAGATGATGAGCTGCTGCTCGCGCGCCAGGAGCGGCAGGCTGGTGCTGGGCCTGTAGCCAGGGCTCCGCTGCCCTGTGCCCGCAAGCCCGGCGCCCAGAAACACAAAAGCCCCAAGGCCATCATCGGCAATGGGGCGATCGCATCGGTGGGCGCGCTTCGGGGCGCACCTGCCTCCAACCGGATTACTGGTTGGCGATTTCGAGCTCGGCGTTGCGGGCTTGCTGGATGAAATCGATCAGGGAATAGATTGCTTGGCGCATGGTGAACTTCCTTACTGAGACGCTCAACAATCACTGGCGGCATGCATCTCAAGTGCCGCGAATGCCGGGAAAACCCTCTAAGCGTTTACCCTAGGTCTAAGTATAAACCACTAGATCCGCCCGTGCAAAGGCACAGTTGTAAGCGCACGTCAAGATTCCGCAGAGGTGCCCAACTGCGTCCCAATGTCAGGCATGGGATGATTCAGGCTTATGACCGCACCTTCCGTTTCCCTCGCACCCTGGCACATAGAGCCGCTGAACCCGGCCGAGGCGCCGTGGCCGCTGCTGCTGTCGGCGGATCCGTCGCGGGAGAAGGTGCGCGGCTATCTGGCGGGCTCCACCTGTTTTGCCGCGCGCGAGTCCTTCCAGCGCGAAGGCCAGCCGCCGCGTCCCGGCGGGCGCGGCGAGGTATTGGGCATGTGCGTGCTGGTGCCGCTGCGCGCCAGCGGCGACGAAGCCTCAGGCCCACCCGCCTGGGAGCTGATGAACATCGCGGTCGCGGAAGCGCTGCACCACCGGGGCCTGGGCACCGCCCTGCTGCGCCAGGCCATCGCCTGGGCGCGCTCGCAAGGTGCTCCCCGCATCGAGGTCGGCACCGGCAGCTTCGGCGACCAGCTGGTCTTCTACCAGCGCGCGGGGTTTCGCGTGACGGGAATCGTGCGTGACTTCTTTCTGAAGCACTACACCACCCAGCTGTGGGAGCGCGGCGTGCAGCACCGCGACATGCTGCGCCTGACGCTGGAGCTGGGCACGGGCCGCTGAACGGCCGCCCCGCTCAGTCCGAAGACATCTTCATCAGCACCAGGCCCGAGACGATGAGCACGGCCGCGCCGATGCGCATGGCGCTGACCTGCTCGCCCAGGACCGTGATGCCGACCAGGAAGGCGCCCACGGCGCCGATGCCGGTCCAGATCGTGTAGGCCGTGCCCAGCGGCAGGCTGCGCATGGCCACGGCCAGCAGGCCGAAGCTGGCGATCATGGTGACGATGGTGATGGCGCTGGGCACCAGCCGCGTGAAGCCGTGCGATTGCTTCATCGAAAACGCCCAGACCACTTCGAGCAGCCCCGCCACCAACAGATAGACCCATGCCATGGAAAACTCCTTGTGAAGCCGGGTCGTCCCGGCGCATGCATGTCCCGATGTGGGGGAGGCCGTCCTCCTGGCAGAAGGGCTTGTGCCTCCTGCATGGCCGCCAGTTTAGGAGAAAGCCTTCAAGCCGGCCGCACCCAGCCTGTTGCCCCATTGCCGCCTGGGTGGTTGCTGCACAACAGCATCCAGGGCGTCAGGCGGCCAGTGCCTCTTCCTGTTCAGCCAGCAGGATGTTGCCCACGGTGGCGCCCAGGCCGGCCACGCGCTTGCGCAGCTTGAGCACGGCCTTGTCCTTGCTGATCAGCAGCGCCTGGTGCTGGCTGGCCAGGTCCAGGAAATGCTGGTCGTCGGGGTCGGTGCAGGCAAAGCGGATGCGCGGCGCATCGGCCACGTACTCGACCGCTCCGTCGAAGGCCGAGAGCACGCCTTCGGCCGTCTTGCCGTAGAAGGCCACGCGCGGCGCGATCTGGCTGTAGTGCAGCACGCGTTCGAGCTCGATGCGCTGGGCCTGGTCGGCGATCCAGCGCATCTGCCCCTGCTCCACCAGCTCGCGGATCGGCGGAACATGCGGATCGTCGAAGATCAGCATGTCAAGGACCACATTGGTATCGAGCACCACGGGCCGGGGCAGGGGACCTTCGTAGCCGTCGTTGCACTGCGGCCAGCGCAGCACGATCTTCATGGCGCGGCGCCCTCTGCCGGGCCTTCGGCGGCCTTTCTGGGCTTGACAGCGCCACGGACCATGTCGAAGCGGAACAGCCGGCACTCGATGGGGCCGTTCCACATGGGCGTGCGCCGCGCTTCCTTCAGGCGCATCTTGCCGGGCAGCTTGAGGTCGGGCGTGAGCATCCAGGCGCTCCAGCCGCTGTAGTTCTTCTTCCAGTGGGTGGCCAGCTGGCTGAAGAATTCCACGCCGTCCTCGGTCTGGGCCGTCTCGCGGCCCGCGCGCTCGACCACGGCCATGCGCTCGCCGGCGCTGCGGCCGGCCGAGCCGGCTGCGGCAATGCGCTCGCCATAGGGCGGATTCAGCAGCATCAGGCCGGGCTGCTCGCAGGGCGGCATGCGCTGCAGCGCGTCGCCGCCGCGCAGCTGCACGGTCTGGCCCACGCCCGCGCGCTCGGCGTTGCGCTGGGCGAAGTCCACCATGCGGTGGGACACGTCGGAGCCATAGATGCCCACGGGGCTGTCGGGCAGGATGGCGGCCTCTGCCTCGTCCAGCATGGCTTCCCACACATGCCTCTGGAAGGGCACGAGCTTTTCGAACGCGAAGCGCCGCAGGATGCCTGCCGGAATGCGCCGGGCGATCTGCGCGGCCTCGATCAGCACCGTGCCGCTGCCGCAGCAGGGGTCGTACAGCGGCTGGGGATCGTCGCCGTGCGGGTCCCAGCCCGTGGCGGCGATCATGGCCGCGGCCAGGGTTTCCTTGAGCGGCGCATCACCCTTGTCCTCGCGCCAACCGCGCTTGAACAGCGCCTCGCCCGAGGTGTCGATGTAGATGGTGGCCTCGTCGGTCGTCAGGTGCAGGTGCACGCGCACGTCGGGGTGGCGCGTTTCCACGTCGGGGCGCACGCCCTTCCTGTCGCGGAAGCGGTCGGCAATGGCGTCCTTGACGCGCAGCGCCGCAAAGTTGAGGCTGGTCAGCGGGCTGTGCTGGGCCGTGACTTCGATCTTGAAGCTCTCGCGCGGGGAGAACCAGATCTCCCAGGCCACTTCGCTGGCGGCGCGGTACAGGTCGTTTTCGTTGCGGTACAGGGTCTGCGACAGCTGCACCAGCACGCGCTGGGCCAGACGGCTGTGCAGGTTCAGCAGCATGGCGTCGCGCCACAGGCCGCGCACCATCACGCCGCCACGGCCGACCAGGAGGTCGTGGCCGCTCAGGCCGGTGATCGCGTGGACCTCGTCGGCCAGAAATCCCTCGACGCCGGCGGCGCAGGGCAAAAACAGATGCAGTTGGTTCATAGCTTGGGTGCCGAGCATACGCGCACCGCGATTCCCCGCGCAGGCGCCAGCCGAAACCCGCTTGCCTGCGCTTCGGCCCGGGCCTACAGTGGAAGCAACCGCGAGGGAGAGCACCATGAAGACTCGAACCACGCCCGTCCACACGGATTTCCTCGGCGCCACGCAGGCCGCACGCCTGGTGGCGCAGGTCGGCGTCGCCGCCTGCCTGGCCGGCCTGGCCGATGCCATCGAGCAAGACTTCGCGCGCTGGCCCGATTTCGAGAAATCGGCCCGCCTCGCCCACCATTCGCCCGGCGGCGTGATCGAGCTCATGCCCGTGTCCGATGCGCTGGACTACGCCTTCAAGTACGTCAATGGCCATCCAGACAACGCCGACCGGGACCTGCCCACGGTGATGGCATTCGGCGCCCTGGCCGACGTGGCCACGGGCCTGCCGGTCTTCCTGTCCGACCTGACGCTGGCCACGGCGCTGCGCACCGCCGCCACCTCGGCGCTGGCCGCGCGCCGGCTGGCGCGGCCGGGCTGCCGCAGCATGGCGCTGATCGGCGCAGGATCGCAGTCCGAATTCCAAGCCCTGGCCTTCACCCACCTGCTGGGCGTGGAGCGGCTGCGCATCTTCGACATCGACGTCCAGGCCATGCGCAAGCTGGTGGACAACCTGGGCCATGCAGGCATTGCCGCCCAGCGCATCACCTGCTGCACCAGCAGCGCCCAGGCGCTGGAAGGCGCCGACATCGTCACCACGGTCACGGCCGCCAAGCGCCGCGCCTGCGTGATCGCCGATGCCGATGTGCGCCCCGGCACCCACATCAATGCCGTCGGCGGCGATTGCCCCGGCAAGACCGAACTGCCCGTGGAGTTGCTGCGGCGCGCGCGCATCTTCGTGGAGTTCACGCCCCAGACGCGCGTGGAAGGCGAGATACAGCAGCTGCCCGCCGACGCGCCCGTGACCGAGCTGTGGCAGGTCATCAATGGCCTGGCGCCGGGACGCGGGCACGACACCGAGATCACGCTGTTCGACTCCGTGGGCTTTGCGCTGGAAGACTATTCGGCCCTGCGCTGGTTGCGCGCGCTGGCCCACGACACCGGGCTGATGCAGTCGATCGACCTGGTGCCTTCGCTGGCCGACCCCCGCGACCTGTACCGGCTGGTGCGCGAGGCCGGGCAGGCAGAACGCGGCTTTGGCTGACACGGGGACTGCATACCATGGGTCCCATGAGCATGAACACCCATACGTCCCCGCAGACCGCACGCGCCCTGAGACTCATAGGCGTGCCCACCGACATCGGCGCCAGCCGCCTGGGCAGCGCCATGGGCCCCGACGCGCTGCGCGTGGCCGGCCTGGCCCCGGCGCTGCGCCAGCTGGGCTGCCAGGTGAGCGACATCGGCAACCTGGCCGGTCCGCCCAATCCCCAGACACCGCCCGAGCAGGGGCTGCGCCACCTCGCACCGGCCCGTGCCTGGATGCAGGCCGTGCACCAGGCCGTGGGCCAGGCACTGGACGATGGCGAGCTGCCGCTGATGCTGGGCGGCGACCACAGCCTGGCCATGGGCTCGATCAGTGCCGTGGCCGCCCACTGCCGCCGCCTGGGCCGCGCGCTGCGCGTGATCTGGCTGGACGCCCACGCCGACTGCAACACGCCCGATATCTCGCCCAGCGGCAACCTGCACGGCATGCCCGTGGCCAGCCTGTGCGGCCTGGGGCCCGAGCCGCTGACCGCGCTGTCCCAGGGCGGCGATCCGGCGCTGGATGCCGCCTCGCTGTGCCAGATCGGCCTGCGCAGCGTGGATGACCAGGAAAAGCGCCTGCTGCATTCGCTGGACATCGAGGTGTACGACATGCGCGCCATCGACGAGTTGGGCATGCGCGAGGTCATGCGCCGCGCGCTCGACGGCCTCGCCGGCAGCGACACCCACCTGCACCTGAGCTTCGACGTGGACTACCTCGATCCCGACATCGCGCCCGGCACGGGCACGCCCGTGCGCGGCGGCCCCAGCTACCGCGAGGCCCAGCTGTGCATGGAGATGCTGGCCGATACCGGACGCCTGGGCTCGATGGACCTGGTGGAACTGAACCCGGCGCTGGACCTGCGCAACCAGACGGCCGAGCTGGTGGTGGACCTGCTGGAGAGCCTGTTCGGCAAGAGCACGCTGGTGCGGGCCGATCGCTGAGGCCGCTCAGGCTGGCGAGAGCGAAATACGCCAGCCGTCGCCCGTTGCGTCCGTAGCGAAGCGCACAGGCACAAAGCGCTCGATCACCTCGAAATTGCTGCGCGCATGCGGCGTCAGTTCCGTGCAGGTGTAGCTGGCACCGCGCCCGCTGCGCCAGACGGCCAGCGCCAGCGGCAGGGCCCATTGGTCGGCCAGGTACGGGCCCAGCGCGGCCCGGCTGCCCTGGTGGCGGCGCACCTCGCGTGCCAGGTCATGCGCCACCTTTTCGGCGCTGACGCCCTTCATGCCGAACTGCGTGAACACTTCGCTCAGGTGCTCATAGGCCAGCGTGGCCAGCAGCGCGTTGCCCGGCCCCTCGTTCTGGCGCACGGCAGCCACCTGCAGTTGCTCGCCAGACCAGTCCAGGGCCTGGCCCAGATGGTCCAGTTCGCGCTGGGCCACCGCGCGTGGCAGCGCGGGCGCAAAGCATTCGGCATGGCTGGCCACGGGGGCGCCGCGTTCGGTGATATCGAAAGGCACAAGCCCATTGGTTGCCGGCGTGATCGTCACGTCCATCTCGCCGCCACCGGCCGGATAAAAGCCCAGCCGGCGCAGCCGCAGTTCGCAGCGCGCGCCCAGCCTGTGCAGCAGCGGCGCATAGCTGCGCTCCAGGAAATGGAAGGGCGGCGCGGCCGGGTTGTGGGTGCCGCCGCCCAGGGTCAGGCGGCTTTCGCCATTGGCCAGCATCAGCGCGGGCCACAGCGTCTGCAGCAGCAGGGTGCAACTGCCCGCCGAGGCGATCACGAAGCGGTACTCGCCCGCACGCACCGGCCCCGGTGTGAATTGCAGCGTCTGCGAATTCATCTCGGCGCCCTGCATCTGCGCGCCGCAGATTTCGGCGGCGGCATTGACGCAGGCCAGGTGCTGGCGCATCAGGCCCGGCTTGGCGCGCCCGGCACGGATGCGCTGCATGGCAAAGGGCTGACCCGTGCACATGGACAGCGCCAGCGCGCTGCGCAGCATCTGGCCTCCGCCCTCCCCGGCGGAGCCGTCGATCTCGATCACTTTCATTTTTCTCTTTCATTCATTGCCGCCAATTGCCGCCAAAGCGCGCCACGGCATCCCGCAGATAGCGGTCCAGCGGCGCCGCATCGGCCTGGTCCCCCGGATCGGGCGCATGGGCCATGGCATGGGCCAGCTCGCGCTCCAGGAAATCATGGACCCGCACCCGGCGCGGCCCCTTGGCGGCCTCGCCCAGGCGCATCTTGAGCTCCAGCAGCTCGTTGAGCTCGGCCAGCAGGACTGCATCCTCCAGCGTGCCCGCCGCCAGCTGTGCAAAGCGCATGGGCGGCGCACCACGCCCCTCGCGTATCCAGCGCGCGGCCAGCAAGGGGCGCAGCACGTAGAAGTACTTCTTGTAGCGCACCACATCACCCTGCAGGTGGGCGCGCAGGTTCTTGCGCGCCATGGCCACGTAGTGGTGGTAGCCGCGCACCGGCGAAAAGCCCTGCTCGGCCAGCAGATGCAGGCGCTCGGCCCAGGGCTGCTCCTGCCGGTAGACCACGGGCGAGCGCAGCCATTCGAGCAGCGTGGGGTTGGAGGCGCGCAGCAGCCCCAGCGCCTTGCGCAGCTCCCAGCCGCTGACATCGAGCTCGCCGCTGAGCGGCTGCTCTATGACATCGCGGCCCGGCGCCACCGTCAGATACCAGGGCAGGCGGTGGACGTAGATGAAGCGCACGTCATAGTCGCTGTCGGGCGAGGCAAAGCCCCAGCCGCGGCTGCCCGACTCGCAGGCAAACAGCACCGTGACCTCGTGCCTGCGCTCCACCTCGGCCAGGTTGGCCAGCACCGTGGCGCGCATGGCGTCGGAGACCGGATGCGCGCTCAATACCTTCTCTTCCCTCATGCTCTCATCCTGCTTTCTGTTCCGGAGGATGAGAGCCCGGGGCCCTCATCCACTCACCCTTTCACGCACACCACTTGCTTCAGGGTGTGCACCACCTCCACAAGATCCTGCTGCGCGGCCATGACCGCATCGATGTCCTTGTAGGCCATGGGAATCTCGTCCACCACATTGGCATCCTTGCGGCATTCCACGCCCTCGGTGGCCTTGATGTGGTCCGCCACGCTGAACATCTTCTTGGCCTTGGTGCGGCTCATCACGCGGCCCGCACCGTGGCTGCAGCTCTCGAAGCTCTCCGGGTTGCCCAGGCCGCGCACGATATAGCTGCGCGCGCCCATGCTGCCCGGGATGATGCCCAGCTCGCCGCGCCGCGCGCTCACCGCGCCCTTGCGGGTGATGAACACGTCCTGGCCGAAATGGCGCTCCTGCTGCACGTAGTTGTGGTGGCAGTTCACCGCCTCCACATGCGACTCGAAGGGCTTGGCGATCACCTTGCGCACCGTGGCGATGAGGTTGACCATCATCACCTCGCGGTTGCGCATGGCGAACTTCTGCGCCCAGGACACGCCGCGCACATAGTCGCCAAAGTAGCGGGCCCCTTCCTCGAAATAGGCCAGGTCCTTGTCGGGCAGGTTGCGCTGATGCAGTTCTGCGTCCTTCTTGGCCAGCTCGATGAAATGGGTGCCGATGGCATTGCCCACGCCGCGCGAGCCCGAGTGCAGCATGAACCACACGAAGCCCGCCTCGTCCAGGCAGATCTCGATGAAGTGGTTGCCGCTGCCCAGCGTTCCCAGGTGCTTGCGGTTGTTGGTGTTGGCCAGGCGCGGATGCAGCTCGCACAGCAGGTCGAACTCATCGGCCAGCGTGGCCCAGACCTGGTCCACCGACACGGGCGGGTTCTCCCAGCTGCCTGGATCACGGCCCCGGTGGCGCGGCACCGAGCCATGCGGCACGGCCTGCTCTATCGCCGAGCGCAGCGGGCCCAGGTTGTCGGGCAGGTCCTCGGCGCGCAGCGTGGTCTTGGCAGCCATCATTCCGCAGCCGATGTCCACGCCCACGGCCGCCGGGATGATGGCCTTGATGGTCGGGATCACCGAGCCCACGGTGGCGCCTATGCCCAGGTGCACATCGGGCATGGCCGCGACATGCTTGAACACCACGGGCAGGCGCGCGGCGTTCTCCAGCTGCTTGCGCGCCTCGTCCTCGACGGGCACGCCCTTGGTCCACATCTTGATGGGAACGCCGCCCTCGACATCATGCTGTTGGTAGTTGTTCATGGTGCTGTTCTCTTTCATGTCTTTGTTCTTGGTTGAATCGTGTTTCCGCCTCAAGTGGCCATGGCGTCGAATACCGCGCCTATGCGCTCATCCAGCGGGTAGCACTGGTGGTCGCGCTTGCCTGAAGGCAGCCAGGTGCTGGCCGGGCCGCGCTCGGCCAGTTGCAGCAGCTTTTCTGCCCAATGCTTCTTGTTGCCTGTCTGCGAGAGCCACTGCTCCATCGTTGCACGGTAGCCATTGCGATCGGATGCGAAGGCATTGCTGATGCAGTGCCCACCCCAGATGAATTCGTAGAAGCATGCATCGACAAAATGCAGCGTGGCGCTCTCGCTGTCACAGGTCAGCCAGTGGTCCAGCAGGGGCTGGAGCGGCACACCGGCGTAGTCCCACATGAGCAAAAAGGAGAAGGCCTCTTCGCCCTGGAAAACGCTGGTGTCCGGCTCAGCCCACTGCTCCAGCCCCAAGGCAAAGAAGGCACGAGCAAAGGCTTGCAACGCCGCGCTTTCCTGCGATGAAAAGGAGCCGGGCTCGCAACGACCAAGGCGGTCCAGATACAACTCGGTGGAGTGGTGCAGCCTTGCGCCCTGCGCCAGCAGTTCCAACATTCTTGGCGCCAGGTACTTGATCTCATCCGCAGGCTGGACCACGCTTTTGGCAGCGTCGTTGTATTGGTAGAAATGGTGCTCGGTCAGGCTGCGCAGGGGCAGTCGACGCATCTCGCGCTCCAGGTCTGCATCCATGCAGCATGTGACGCAAGCGTCCAGCGCTACCGACGGCGACCTGTATCCAGCAAAGCTCTGGTAGAGCGCCTGTGATGCAGCAGCCAGGGCGTCTGTACGCTCCTGTATTTGCGCTGCAGGCGATTGCATCCTTTTCGATGTCATCTTCTTGTCCATGGTGTCTCTCCTTCAAGGGCAGGCATGAAGCAACCGGCACCGCCGGCGACTCCACGCCCGCCTCATCGCGTGATCAACGCATCTTCACCAGCCCGTTGAGCACCTGGTCCAGCCCGCCGAACACGGAGATCTTGTCGATGCGCTCGGCCACACGTTCCAGCGTCTCCAGCTCCTTCATGCGCAGGGCCACGGGGTTGTCCTCCATGACCTTGGCGGTGTTGAGCAGCGAGCGCGTGGCCGCCGTTTCCTCGCGGCGGCGGATCACGTTGGCCTGGGCCTGCTTTTCGGCCTGCACCACCTGGGTCAGGATGGCCTTCATCTCGCCGGGCAGCACGATGTCCTTCACGCCCACGCTCTCCACCACCATGCCGAAGGGCTGCAGCTTGGCCGCCATGTGCGCGGTCACCACGTCGTCGATCACCGTCTTGTTCTCCAGCAGCTCATCGAGCGTGCGGGTGCCCACGGCGGCGCGCAGCGCGAACTGCAGCTCCCGGTACAGGTGCTCGGCGGGCTTTTGCAGCTGGGCAAAGGCGCGCAGAACGTCGGTGTGGCGATAGGTGGCGCTCAGGTTCAGGCGCAGGCTCACCTTGTCGCGGGTCATGATGTCCTGGCCCGAGACCTCGACGGCCTGCAGGCGCAGGTCCACCAGCTCCACGGCAATGCTGCGGCCGAACTTCCAGAACGCATGGCTGCCGGCCTGCAGCAGGCGGTCCACCTTGCCGTCGATGGTCAGCAGCGCGCACTGGCCTGCGGGCACCTGCACCTGCAGCACGCCGTTGAGGCCGGACACGCTGCGCTGGCGCAGCTGCGTCTGGGTCAGGCGCGCCGCCAGGGCGGCGGGCAGCTCGGCGCCGGCCTGCAGGTCGACCACCTGCACGCTCACATCCACCAGTCCCTTCCAGTACAGGCGGCGCGTGCCGGGCGGCAGGATCTCGACCAGCACGCCGTTTTCGCTGCGCAGGCCCGCCTCGGTTTCGGACAGTTCCACGCGCAGGAATTCGGCGGCCACCACGGCGGGCTCCTGCGCCATCAGGTAGTCGGCCAGGCCGTGCGTGAAGGCGGGCTGCTCCAGGGCAAAGGTTTCCACGCGCAGCTGGTCGGTGCCGGCAAACAGCCAGTGCCGGCCGCTGTGCAGCACGCGCTCGAAATCGCCATTGCGCAGCAGCAGGGCGCGTTCGTTCTTCTTGATGGTGATGCGTTGGATCTTCAGCATTTCTTCTTCTCCTCGTTCGGCGTCTTCGCCGCAATCAATAGGGGTGCCGTTACAGCAGCGGCGGGGTTCCAGGGGGCACGGCCCGGGCCTTGCAGTGCGCCGTGGCGGCAACCCTGGAAACAGGTTGCAGCGTGGCTGGCTGCGGGCGCGGACCGTGCCGGGACCTGGCACAGCCGCCGCCGCTGACGGGGGGCGGCCTGGGGGCTGCATCGCAACCCGGCGGCCACCTCCCGCGTTCGGCGGGTGGTCTTTCGACCGTTTCAATAGCCCGGCCTTGCGGCCGGAAGAGTGGACAGGAATCGAACCTGCGACAGTCCTCTTGCGAGGGTGCTCTACCAGACTGAGCTACCAGTGGCTGGCAAGCCTGGAGTCGAACCAGGCGTCCCTTGCGGGACGGTTTCCACAACCTTGCCGTCACCCAGCGCTTGCGGCGTGCGGCATGCGGGAAATCGACAAGCCCCTGGGGGCCCGGACTTCCCGCACCGGCGGGGCGGGCGTTTGCCCCAACCCCGGCCTGTGAGCGGTCACCGCCTGCACTGGATGCCTTGCTTATTGCGAGATGCGTGCCAGCCCGGCATCTGGTGCCAAAAATTTCTTCAACCCCTTGATTTATTTGGATAAATCTCAAATCACACTTTTCTTGATTTCTTCTTCAATCCAAAGAAACTAGAATTTCAGCTATCCAACTAGACAAAAACATGGAAAAGAAAAAGGTCGTCATCGGCTTTCTGGGTACGCAGCTGGACTCCGGCAGGGGCGCGGGGCGCTGGGAGAAATGGCGGCCGACCCTCTCCCTCATGCAGCACGAGGATCTGGTGGTGGAGCGGCTGGAGCTGCTCTACACGCCGCCCCATCTGGCCCTGGCGCAGCTGCTGCAGGGCGACATCGCCACGGCATCGCCCGAGACCCAGGTGAACCTCGTGCCCATGGACATTGCCGATCCCTGGGATTTCGGCGAGGTCTATGCGCGGCTGTTCGACTGGACGCAGGCCTATCGCTTCGACCCCGAGCGCGAGGAGTACTGGACCCACATCACCACGGGCACGCACGTGGCACAGATCTGCCTGTTCCTGCTGGTGGAGTCGCGCCGCATTCCCGGCGTGCTGGCCCAGACTTCGCCGCCCCGGCGCCAGCGCATGGGCGACCCGGGCAGCTATGCGCTGATCGACCTGGACCTGTCGCGCTACGACGTGATCGCCCAGCGCTTCGGCGCCGAGCAGAGCGAGGCCGTGCAATTTCTCAAGAGCGGTATCGCCACGCGCAATGCCGGGTTCAACGCGCTGATCGACGAGATCGAGCGCGTGGCCGTGCGCTCGCGCGCGCCCATCCTGCTCACGGGTCCCACGGGTGCGGGCAAATCGCATCTGGCGCGGCGCATGTACGAGTTGAAGAAGGCCAGGCACCAGGTGCAGGGCGAGTTCGTCGAGGTCAATTGCGCCACGCTGCGCGGCGATGGTGCAGCCTCGGTGCTGTTCGGCCACAAGAAGGGCGCGTTCACGGGCGCTGCGGCCGACCGCGCCGGCCTGCTGCGCAGCGCGCACCAGGGCGTGCTGTTCCTGGACGAAATCGGCGAGCTGGGCCTGGACGAACAGGCCATGCTGCTCAAGGCGGTGGAGGAAAAGCGCTTCTATCCCATGGGCAGCGACCGCGAGGTCAGCAGCGACTTCCAGCTGGTCGCCGGCACGCACCGCGACCTGCGCATCGACGTGGCGCAGGGGCGCTTTCGCGAGGATCTGTTCGCGCGCATCAACCTGTGGTCCTACGCGCTGCCGGGCCTGGCCGGGCGCCCCGAGGACATAGAACCCAACATGGACCACCTGCTCGCGCGCTCGGCCGACGAGACCGGCCAGATGGTGCGCTTCAACGTGGAGGCCCGCGAGCGCTATCTGCGCTTTGCGCGCTCGCCCGAGGCGCTGTGGAGCGGCAACTTCCGCGACCTGTCGGCCAGCATGACGCGCCTGGCCACGCTGGCTGACGGAGGGCGCATCTCCACGGCCCTGGTCGATGCCGAGATCCAGCGCATGCAGTGGCTGTGGCAACGGGGCGAGGCAGCGCAGCCCGCCCCCGCCGGCGCCGGCTGCGGCCTTGATGCGCTGTTGCCCGCCGATAGGCTGGAGCAGATGGATCTGTTCGACCGCATGCAGCTCGAAGCGGTGCTGCGCGTGTGCAGGCAATCGCCCTCGCTGTCCGATGCGGGGCGCCGCCTGTTCGACCAGTCACGCACCCAGCGCAGCGTGGTCAACGATGCCGACCGCCTGCGCAAGTACCTGCTGAAATTCGGCCTCAAATGGGATGACGTGGCCGGCCGCGCGCCTGCGGCCTGAGAGCGTGCGCGCCCTGCGCGGCTACAGGGCCTTGCGCAGCGTGGTCGGGGGGATCTTGAGCAGTTCGCGGTACTTGGCCACGGTGCGCCGTGCGCATTCGATGCCCTGCTCCTTGAGCATGTCGGCGAGCTGGTTGTCCGACAGCGGCTTCCTGGGGTCCTCGGCTGCGACGAACTGCTTGATGAGCGCGCGCACGGCCGTGCTCGACGCGTTGCCGCCCGCCTCGGTGCCCAGGCCCGAGCCGAAGAAATACTTGAGTTCGTAGGTGCCCTGCGGCGTGGCCATGTACTTGGCCGTGGTCACGCGGCTGATGGTGGACTCATGCAGGCCCAGCGCATCGGCAATGTCGCGCAGCACCAGCGGGCGCATGGCCAGCTCGCCATGCACGAAGAAGTTCTTCTGGCGCTCCACGATGGCCTGCGACACGCGCAGGATGGTGTCGAAGCGCTGCTGGATGTTCTTGATGAACCAGCGCGCCTCCTGCAGCCGCTGCTGCAACGCCGCATGGCCTTCGCTGCCCCGGTGGCTGCGCAGCGCGCTGGCATAGATGTCGTGCACGCGCAGCTTGGGCATGACATCGGGGTTGAGTTGCACGCTGAACTCCATGCGTCCCGCACCCATGCGCACCGGGCGCACGATGACATCGGGCACGACGATCTGGCGCTGCACGTCGGCGAAGCGCCGGCCAGGGCGCGGCTCCAGCCGGGCGATCAGGACCATCGCCTCGCGCAGCCGCTCCTCGCGCGCGCCGCACAGGCTGGCGAGCTTGCGCAGGTCACGCCGCGCCAGCAGGTCCATGGGCTGGGCGCAGATGTCCAGCGCGGTGCGCAGCACGGCCTGCCGATCTTCGTCCTCGGCACTGCCGTCGCCTTCGCGCTCGGCATCGGCCAGTTGGTCGCGCAGCTGCAGCGTCAGGCATTCGGCCAGGTCGCGCGCGCCCACGCCCACCGGCTCCAGGCTTTGCAACAGGCGCAGCGCCACGGTGAAGCGGTGCACCAGTTCCTCGCACTCCTCCAGGTCGTCGCCCGCCAGGCCCTGTGCCAGTTCGTCGAGCGGGTCTTCCAGGTAGCCGTCGTCGTTGAGGTTCTCGATCAGAAAGCGCAGCGCGGCACGATCCACCTCGCCCAGGCGCAGGCTCAGGGCCTGGCGGTGCAGATGGTCGGTCAGGCTTTCTGCGCTGCGTGCCAGCTCGGTGGCATCGGTCTCGTCATCGTCACCCTGGCCGCGCGTACGGCTGGAAGGCGCATCGCTGCCCCAGTCGCGGTCGTCGTTGCCCGAGTTGGTCTGGCCATCTCCTTCCCAGCTCAGGGATTCGGCCGTGCCGGAGGTCTCGACGGCATCGCCGGAGGATGTGTCCGACGGCGCCTCCCATTCCACCGCAGCCGATGGCTGGTCCGCACGGCTTTCCTGGAAGGAGTCCGCGGCGTCGGCGCCGGGCGCCGCTGGCTCCGGGGCGCTGCTTGCCGCTTCGTGGTCGCCGTCGTCGTTCGCCAGCTCCAGGAAGGGGTTGTCGCCCAGCATCTGCTCCACTTCCTGCGCCAGCTCCAGCGTGGACAGCTGCAGCAGCTGTATCGACTGCTGCAGTTGCGGGGTGAGCGAAAGATGCTGGGAGACGCGCAGCGACAGTCCGGGCTTCAAGCGGCAGCTCCTTCGCGCAGGCAATCTCGCAGACGGGCCAGGCAGGGCATGGCGCTACATCCGGAAGTGTTCGCCGAGGTAGACGCGCCGCACTTCGGCGTTGTCCACGATCTCCTCGGGTGTGCCTTGGGCCAGCACATGGCCGTCGCTGATGATGAAGGCATGGTCGCAGATGCCCAGCGTCTCGCGCACGTTGTGGTCGGTGATGAGCACGCCGATGCCGCGCGCCTTGAGAAAGCCGATGATGCGCTGGATCTCGATCACGGCGATGGGGTCGATGCCGGCGAAGGGCTCGTCCAGCAGGATGAAACGCGGCTGCGTGGCCAGGGCACGTGCAATCTCGACGCGGCGGCGTTCGCCGCCCGACAGCGCCAGCGCGGGCGATGCGCGCAGATGGTCCACGCGCAGCTCCTGCAGCAGCGCCGTCAGGCGCTCCTCGATGACGCTGCGCGCCAGCGGCCGGCCCTGCTCATCCCTTTGCAGCTCCAGCACGGCGCGCACGTTGTCCTCGACGCTGAGCTTGCGAAAGATCGATGCCTCTTGCGGCAGGTAGGACAGGCCCAGGCGCGAGCGCTGGTGGATGGGCATGTTTCCCACGGCCTGTCCGTCGATGAAGATGTCGCCGCCGTCGCTGCGCACCAGGCCCACGATCATGTAGAACGAGGTGGTCTTGCCCGCGCCATTGGGGCCCAGCAGGCCCACGACCTCGCCCTTCTTCACGGACAGCGACACGTCCTTGACCACCTTGCGGCTGCCGTAGGACTTGGCCAGATGGCGCGCCTGCAGGCTGCTGCCCTGTTCGGCGCGTGGGGAGGAAGCGTGGGCAGCGGGGGCTGAGGCCTCGGTACTCATCGCTTGGTACCACCAAGGCTGTCCAGGGTGTTGCTGGGCTGCAGGGATGTGCCCGGCGCGCCTGCGGCGGGAGCGCGCGGCTGCGAGCCCGGTGTGCCCTCCTTGGGCGCCAGCACGGCGCGCACGCGCCCGCCCTGGCCGGCGGTGGAGCTGGGCTGGCCGCCGCTGGTCTTTTGCCCATCGACGGTGAACACGTCGGTGAGGTTGTTGTAGACGATGATGGAGCCCGTGATCTCGTCGCTGAGCTGGCCGCCGCGATAGCGCCGCAGTTCGCCGCGGCGGATGAACTTCACGAGGTCGGCCTTGCCGTCGTATTCGATGACCTCGCCCTCGCCTTCCACGAATTCCTCGGGCTGGCCGGGAACGGTGTCGCGCTTTTGGCGGAAGAAGGCGCGCTTGCCCGCTTCGGCCGTGACCACGCCGTACTGAAAGCCTTCGGGGTCCTGGCGCACATCGAGCTGGGCACCGCGCAGCACGATGGTGCCCTTGGTCATCACCACGTTGCCGGTGAAGACGCTGGTCTGCTTGAGTTCGTCATGGCGCAGCGCGTCAGCCTCGATGTTCATGGGCTTGGTGCTGTCGGCCTTTTCGGCCTGGGCCAAACCGGCGAAAGCCGCCAGGGCGGCTGCGAGCAGGAGGGAGGAAAGTCGTTGTTTCATGGAGGGCACGCTTCTTGCATCCATTGTAGGGGGTGTCGCGCGCAACCGTTCCTGGCGTCTTTCAAGCCGGGGGGCAAAGCGCTGACACGAAGGCACAAAAAGAGGTTTCCAAAAGCGACAGGCCCGCTCAATGGCGGGCCTGTCACGGTTGGTCTGGGCCGAGGCCCGGACCTCAGCCCTTGCGGCTGGTGGCGATCAGCTGATCGACCACGCGCAGCACATTGGTCATGTTCCCGGCCTTGGTGCCATCGGTGTAGTAGCGGCCCGCCACGCCCATGGCCGGCACGCCTTCCACGTCATAGTCCTGCTGCAGCTGGGTGGCCTTGCGCACCTGGTTGGAGACCGTGAAGGAGTTGTAGACCTCCTTGAACTTGGCCACGTCCACGCCCTGCTTGCCCACCCAGGCGAAGATCTCGTCGTCCTTGGCCAGGCGGTTGCGTTCCACATGGATGGCGTGGAAGGCGCGCGCATGCATGGTGTCCAGCAGGTTCATGCCTTCAAAGGCGTAGTACAGCTTTTGCTGGGGCACGAAGCTGGCGTTGAATGCCACGGGCACGCGGTGCACGACCACGTCGGCCGGCGCCTGGTTCTTCCAGGCGGCAAAGGTGGGCTCGAATGCATTGCAGTGCGGGCAGCTGTACCAGAAGAACTCGACCACCTCGACCTTGCCGGCGCCGGCGCTGGTGGGTGCGGGCTTGGCCAGCTTGATGTAGTCCTTGCCCTCCTTGGGCGCTGCGGCCTGGGCCTGGGCGGCGGAAGTGCCCAGCGTCAGTGCGCTGGCAGCGGCTGCCGAGGCAGCCAGGGAAAAGTCGCGGCGATTCATCAAAACAAACTCCTCGTTCAATGCTGCAGGTTAGGAGGCAGGGGCCCGCCAAAAGTTCAGCGCTCTTGTCGCAGCGCGCTTTCAGCGTGCGGCGCGCACCAGCGTGGACTCGACCCCGGCGCCATCGAGCTTTTGCTTGAGTTGCTCGGCATCGTCGCGCTTGGTGAACGGACCCACGCGCACGCGGAAGATGGTGATGCCGTTTTGCTCTCGCTCGCTCACGCGCGCCTCCCATCCCAGCATGGCCAGCTTGGCCCGCTGCGCATCGGCATCGCCCTGGCTGCGGAAGGCGCCGGCCTGCACGAAGTAGTTGAAGGCAGCCTCGGCCTTTTCGGCCTTTTCCGTCTTCTCGGCAGCGGCGGAACGCGCCTTCACCAGATCACCCAGCGGGTCGGCGGAGGTCTTGCCATCGGCCTTGGTGTCGGGCTTGGCGGGCGGCTTGGCCGGGTCCACGGGCGCGGGCGGCGGCGTCACGCCGCCGGCCACGGCGGGCGGGGTGGGCGCTGCTGGCGTGGTGCTGCCGGGGAGGCTGGGCGTGACGGCAGCCGGTGGTGGCGGCGCCGGGTTCTTGCCCTGCAGCGGTGCGTTGGGGTCCCAGTTCTTGTTGCGCTGGGCCTCTGCCGCGTCCTGGTCGGCCGTCTTGCCGCCCTTGGAGAGAAAGGGCACGGGCACCTTGGTCACATAGACGGCGACGGCCAGGGCTGCTGCCAGCCCGACGATCATGCCGATGATGAGACCGATGACGGTGCCCCCACGTTGCTGTGTCTTCATAGATGGCTTGTCGCTCGAAGTTACATGCGTTGCGGGGCCGAGACGCCCAGCACTGCCAGGCCATTGTGCAATACCTGGCGCGTGGCCGAGATCAGCGCCAGGCGGGCGAGCTTGACCTTTTCATCGTCCACCAGGATGCGTTCCGCGTCGTAGTAGCTGTGGTACAGCGAGGCCAGTTCACGCAGGTAGAAGGTCACGTCGTGGGGCGCATTGCCTTCTGCGGCCGAAGTCAGCATGGCCGGGTACTTGGCCAGCTGCAGCATCAGCGCCTGGGCCTGCGGGCCTTCCAGCGCCGACAGGTCCACGTCCTTGAGCGTGTCCGCATCACCGCCCCAGGCTGCCAGCACCGAGCAGATGCGCGCATGGGCGTACTGCACGTAGTACACGGGGTTGTCATTGTTCTGGGCCACGGCCAGGTCCACGTCGAAGGTGTACTCGGTGTCGGGCTTGCGGGACAGCAGGAAGAAGCGCACCGCATCCTTGCTGGTCCACTCGATCAGGTCGCGCAGCGTGACGTAGGAGCCGGCGCGCTTGCTGATCTTGACTTCCTCGCCGCCGCGCACTACCCGCACCATGGTGTGCAGCACATAGTCGGGATAGCCGGCCGGAATGCCCACGTCGGCGGCCTGCAGGCCGGCGCGCACGCGTGCGATGGTGCCGTGGTGGTCCGTGCCCTGGATGTTGACGACCTTGGAGTAGCCGCGCTTGAACTTCTGGATGTGGTAGGCGACATCGGGCACGAAGTACGTGTAGTTGCCGTCCTGCTTGCGCATCACGCGGTCCTTGTCGTCACCGTAGTCGGTGGACTTGAGCCAGAGCGCGCCGTCGAGTTCGTAGGTGTGCCCGCCCGCGATCAGGCGCTGCACCGCGTCCTCGACATGGCCGTTGGTGTAGAGGCTGGATTCGAGGTAGTACTCGTCAAAGTGCAGGTTGAAGGCCTGCAGGTCCTTGTCCTGCTCGTTGCGCAGATAGGCGACGGCGAACTGGCGGATGTTGTCGTAGTCCTCGACATCGCCGTTGGCCGTGAATTCGCGGTCATCGGCCTTGACGGTCTTGCAGGCCTTGAAATCGTCTGCGATGTCCTGGATGTAGGAGCCGTTGTAGAAGGCCTTGCTTTCCGGATTCTCGGGATCGATGGGCCAGCATTCGTCGCCGGGCTTGAAGCCCTTGGCGCGCAGCTGCGTGCTCTTGGTCAGCGTGTCGATCTGCACGCCCGCGTCGTTGTAGTAGAACTCGCGGTGCACGCCCCAGCCCTGGGTGGCATAGAGGTTGCAGATGGCATCGCCCAGCGCGGCCTGGCGGCCATGGCCCACGTGCAGCGGGCCGGTGGGGTTGGCGGAGACGAACTCGACCAGCATCTTGGCGCCACGGTCGGCCTGCCAGCCGAATTTCTCGGCCTGTCCCAGCACTTCGCGGATGATCTGCTGCTTGGCGGCGGGCTTGAGACGGATGTTCAGAAAGCCGGGGCCGGCGATCTCGATGGCATCGACCCAGCGCTGGAAAGCCGGCGTGGCCTCCAGCGCAGCCTTGAGCTGTTCACCGAGCGCGCGCGGATTGAGCTTGAGTGGCTTGGCCAGCTGCATGGCGGCCGTGCAGGCGAAATCGCCATGGGCAGCCACCTTGGGGGATTCGAAAGCGGCACGGGCACCGGCGCCGGGCGACAAAGTTTCAAGCTCGCCGGCCAGAGCCGCGAGCAGTTCCTGTTTGACGGAGAGCATCGGCGGATTCTACGTGGCAGGCCTGCCCCATGCCGCCAGACAGGAAAACCGGGCCTACATGCCCCGCGCCCAGAACACCGCCACCACCGCGATCACAGGCACCACATGCGCCTGCCACATCACCCAGCGGCGCGTGCTGGCCACCTCGGCAGGCTGGGGCAGGCCCTGGCCGGCATCCAGCGCGCGGCGCCAGCGGCGGAAGGCCAGCGTGGGCTTGATCGACAACACGGCGCCGACCACGAACAAAGTCATCTTCAGATGAAACAGTGGCTGCGAGACGTACCAGGACATGCCCTTGACGCCCCACACCAGGCGCGCAATGCCGGTGAGCACCAGGAACACCACCGCCAGCCCGTAGATCATGTCCAGCCGCGCCAGGCGCTGGACCACGGCGGCACTCATCCACTCGCTGCGGCACAGCGCCGCCTGGCTGGACAGGAACACCACGAAGGTGAGGATGGCCAGCAGGTGAAGGCTGGCCAGAATGGCTTCTATCGTCATGGGGAATCCGTATAGAAATTGAGCCTCTTGGGCCATGCTGCATTACGCCAGAAACGGCGACCGCCATCGGGATGCCCGAGGCAATCGGTAGACCACTGCGGTCCTCCCGTCGCGCCGGCTCTTGCGTCGTTACTTCGGCAGTTCCGCGCGCAACCAGTCATCCAGCAGCGTCTTCTCGTAGCGCAGGGGATCGTTGGGATACAGGTCGGGGCGCATCATGAAGGTCGCATCGCGCAGTTGGCGGCTGCCCTCGCGCAGCAGCTTTCCGTCGGCATCCAGCAGCTTGAAACGCAGGTCGATGCGCGGCGGATAGATATCGCGGACGATGCGCACATCGGCGGCCTGGGGTCCGCGCCAGGGCTCGAAACTGCCGGCACGCTGCACATCGGTGAGGTGGACTTCAAGCCGCTGGCCCTGGGACAGCCTGGGCGCGGCACGCTCGGCCAGGAACTGGGCCAGCGCATCGACCCAGGCGCGGCGCGCCTTCTCGGACTCCTGGGTTCCATTGCGCCCGGCATCGAACCGCGAGGGATCGTCAAAGGTCACGCTCACGATGCCGGCAGGCACCGCGCCCTGCCGCATCCCGTCCGGCCGGCCCTGCCCCGGCCCCTGGACGGCGCAGCCTGCCACCATCCCCAGGCAGGCGGCGCCCAGCGCCATGCACATCCAGCGCCGCCTTGCGGGGGGCGCGGCCTGCGTTGCGGATACCGCTTCCGTCGCGATCGACACTGCCATGCTCATTCCTCCTTGCTGGGCGGCCCGCTCAGGCCGCGTGGGTTCGACGCCAGAATTCCGGCTGCTCGTAATGGTGCTTGAGATAGTCGATCCACAGCCGCACGCGCAGCGGCATGTGCTTGCGCTGGGGAAAGACCACGAAGATGCCGTTCGGTGGGGCCGCAAATTCCTCCAGCACCGCCACCAGGCGCCCGGCGGCGATCTCGGCCTCCACCTCCCAGGTGCTGCGCCAGGCAATGCCCCAGCCGCCCAGGCACCAGTCGTGCAGCACCTGGCCGTCGGAGCAGTCCAGCGGACCGCCCGGCTTGAAATGCACGACTTCGCTGGTACCGCTGTCCGGGTGCGGAATGCGGAAGGCCCAGCCGCGCGTCTGCGAGGCATCGCTGGACAGCGTCAGGCAGTCATGCTGGGTCAGCTCGCTGGGGTGGCGCGGCGTGCCGCGGCGCTCCAGATAGGAGGGCGTGGCCACGCACTGGCGCCGGTTGTCGGCGATGCGCACGCTGACCAGGGCCGAGTCGGGCAGGTCGCCTACCCGCACCGCGCAGTCAAAGCCCTCACCGGCCAGATCGACCACGCGGTCGCTCAGATTCAGGGAAATCGTCACATCGGGGTGCAGGTCCCGAAAACGCGGCACCAGAGGCGCCACATGCCGCCGACCAAAGCCTGCCGGCGCCGTGATGCGCAGATGTCCTGTGGCCTTGACCCCGCCCGCACTGACGCTGGCCTCGGCGTTGGACACATCGGACAAGAGGCGCTGGCAATCCTCGAGAAAAGCGCTGCCCTCGTGCGTGAGCGAGATGCGGCGTGTGGTCCGCACCATGAGCTTGACGCCCAGGTGCTCTTCCAAGGCATCCAGTCGCCGCCCCATGATGGCTGGCGCCACGCCTTCCGCCTTGGCCGCTGCCGTGAGGCTGCCGCGCGTGGCCACCGATACGAATGACTCGAATGCCTTGAGCTTGTCCATGACTGCTGTCCGTTTCTTTTCCGTGTTCTTGTGGGGCATGCGCATGCATGCCTGTCTCCTGGGGTCCGCCTTTTTGCGCAGTAGGCACTGGCTGTCTGCCATTTGCCCTTCGCACCGGGCTGCATGCCAATTTCCGATGGTTTTGGCAGGCGCATAACCTTCCCACATTTTTGCGTAAAAGTCACGAGTTTTAAGATTTATGGTCTATTTATGTACGCAAATAAATCTAATAAAGTATTCCTTATAGTCAGGCCCGTAAAGGGTCCAGGCCAGTCTTTCCATCCATCCAACCGGGGTTCCCACCATGACCGATCGCACCCAAGTCCACAGCCTGCAGGTGGCCACAGAGCTGCACCGCTTCATCAATGAACAAGTGCTCCCGGGCACGGGTGTCGCGCCCGAGGCATTCTGGAAAGGCTTCGACGAGATCGTCAACGACCTCGCCCCCCGCAATGCTGCCCTGCTGGCCGAACGCGACCGCCTGCAGGCCGAGCTGGACACCTGGCACAAGGCCCATCCCGGCCCCATCACCGACATGGCCGGCTACCAGCAGTTCCTGACGCAGATCGGCTATCTGGTCGAGCAGCCCAAGGATGCCAAGGCGACCACCACCAACGTGGATGCGGAACTGGCCATCCAGGCCGGCCCCCAGCTGGTCGTGCCCATTCTCAATGCCCGCTATGCGCTCAACGCCGCCAACGCGCGCTGGGGTTCGCTGTATGACGCGCTGTACGGCACGGACGCCATCGGCGAAGACGGCGGCGCGGAAAAGGGCAAGGGCTACAACCCCGTGCGCGGCGCCAAGGTCATCGCCTTCGCACGTGATTTCCTGGACCAGGCCGCCCCGCTGGCCTCGGGCTCGCACAAGGATGCCGCCGGCTATCGCGTGGAAGCTGGCCAGCTGGTCGTCGCGCTCAAGAACGGCGGCACCACGGGCCTGAAGAACACCGCCCAGTTTGTGGGCTACCAGGGTGATGCCGCAGCGCCCTCTTCCGTGCTGCTGCTCAACAACGGCCTGCATATCGACATCCGCATCGACAAGACCACGGCCATCGGCCAGACCGATGCCGCCGGCGTGGCCGACGTGGTGGTCGAAGCCGCCCTGTCCACCATCCTGGACCTGGAAGACTCCGTGGCGGCCGTGGATGCCGAGGACAAGGTGGTGGGCTATGCCAACTGGCTGGGCATCCTCAAGGGCACGCTGACCGAGACCTTCGACAAGGGCGGAAAGAGCATGACGCGCGGCCTGAATGCAGACCGCGAGTACACCGGCGCCGACGGCAAGCCCGTCAGGCTGCATGGCCGTTCGCTGATGTTCGTTCGCAACGTCGGCCACCTGATGACCAACCCGGCCATCCTCTGGGGCAACGGCAAGGAAATCCCCGAAGGCATCCTGGACGCCATGGTCACCACGGCCATCGCCGTCCATGACATCAAGGGTCTGGGCGCCAACGGCATCCGCAACTCGCGCACGGGCAGCGTCTACATCGTCAAGCCCAAGATGCACGGCCCTGCGGAAGCCGCCTTCGCCAGCGAGCTGTTCGGCCGCGTGGAAAAGGTGCTCGGCCTGCCCGAGAACACCGTCAAGCTTGGCATCATGGACGAGGAGCGCCGCACCAGCGTCAACCTCAAGGCCTGCATCGCCGCCGCCGCATCGCGCGTGGCCTTCATCAACACCGGCTTCCTGGACCGCACGGGCGACGAAATGCACACCGCCATGTATGCCGGCCCCATGGTCCGCAAGGCCGACATGAAGGGAAGCGCTTGGCTGGCCGCCTATGAGCGCAGCAACGTGCTCGTGGGCCTGGGCCTGGGCCTGCGCGGCAAGGCGCAGATCGGCAAGGGCATGTGGGCCATGCCCGACCTGATGAAGGCCATGCTGGAGCAAAAGATCGGCCACCCCAAGGCCGGCGCCAATACCGCCTGGGTGCCCTCGCCCACGGCCGCCACGCTGCACGCCCTGCACTACCACCAGGTCAACGTGGCCGAAGTGCAAAAGCAGCTGGAGCAGACCAATGCCGACGCCGAGCGCGCCAACATCCTGGCCGACCTGCTGCAGGTGCCCGTGGTCAAGGAAGACAAGTGGAGCGCGGCTGAAAAGCAGCAGGAGCTGGACAACAACGTCCAGGGTATCCTCGGCTATGTGGTGCGCTGGGTGGACCAGGGCGTGGGCTGCTCCAAGGTGCCCGACATCCACAACGTGGGCCTGATGGAAGACCGCGCCACGCTGCGCATCTCCAGCCAGCACATCGCCAACTGGCTGCAGCACGGCATCGTGACCGAGGCGCAGGTGCGCGAGACCTTCGAGCGCATGGCCGCCGTGGTCGACCAGCAGAACGCGGGCGATGCGCTGTACAAGCCCATGGCCGGCCACTTCGACACCTCGATGGCCTACCAGGCCGCCTGTGACCTGGTCTTCAAGGGCAAGGAGCAACCCAGCGGCTACACCGAGCCCCTGCTGCATGCCTGGCGCCTGAAGGTCAAGGCCGCCGCCTGACGCGGGCGGCACCCGGCGCTTGAAAAAGCACCCAGGCTTGCCTGAGGTGCTTTTTTCATGGATCTACACTCAGAACCACGATGAGTGCCCCTCCCCCCGATGCCAGCCTGTGTCCGCTGTGCGGCCGCAGCAATCAGTGCGCCATTCTTGCGGGCGTTGATCCGCTGAACTGCTGGTGCATGGACACGCCGGTGGCACCCGATGCATTGGCCCGTATTCCGGAGCCCCTGCGCAACAAGGTATGCCTGTGTCCCGCCTGCGCACTTGGCACCGACAAGCCTCGACCGCCCGCGTCGGCCGATATGATGTCGCCGACCCAACCCCCTAGAACTTGATCCCTGAGGAGATTGACATGCCCACGTACCACGTCGAAATGATGGAAGGCCGCACCGTCGAACAAAAGCGCAAGCTGGTCGAAGAGATCACGCGCGTCTCGGTCGAAGTCCTCGGTGGCTCGCCCGAATCGGTGGACATCCTGATCACCGACATCAAGCGCGAAAACTGGGCCACGGGCGGCAAGCTCTGGTCCGAGCGCAGCTGAGGACTTTTCCTCCAACGCATGCAAAAGGCAGCTTCGGCTGCCTTTTTCCATGAAGCTGCAGCTTTATTTGCGCATTTCTCCAAGTGCCTGCAGCGCACTGGCAGCCACGGTCCACGGCACAGGATGGGAGTCTCTGGCCTGCCAGTACCTGGCAACCCCATCCATGGAAACCTGGGTCAAAACCACCTGGGCGGCGCCGGCCGCATAGGCTTGAAAAGCGGCATCGGTCATCCGTGCCTGGTAGCCAGAGAGATCGCCTCTACGGAAAAGCGCCCATGCGCCTTCGACACACTGCAGCTGCAGGCGCAGATGTGCATCGCCAGACAGCAACGCTTGCACGAACAGATCGCGCGTGGCTTCATACGTCGTGGGAGCAGCACACAGCAGTGCAATGCGTGACTGGGGATCTCTCTGCAAGGCAGCGGCCACCTTGCGGGCCAGCATGCCATCGGCACGCCAGACCTTGTCACTGAGGCAATCCGCCACGGCCGGACCCAGGGTCGAACAGGTCAGCAGCACGGCATCGATATCGGCAGGGTCTGCCAGCGCATCAAGCTGCCCCGCCGTTTTCTGCCGAAGCGACGCATTCATGCCGCCGGCAGCCTCCGCCTCCAACAGCAGTTCCTCATGCACCTGATGAACGCTTGAGTGGGCCGGCCAGCCCAGTTCGGCAGCAGCCTGCTCGAAGATCACGGCGTTGCTGTGCGCCGTATGCAGACAGAGGATGGGCATGGGTGTGTTCCGTTTTTTTGCCGTTGCCCCGCATTGTGCTTGCAGCTGCCGCGCCAGGCGTTAGGCTATGGCTTGAACTACGCAAACAACGATACCGCCATGTGCCAGCTGCTTGGAATGAACTGCAACACGCCCACCGACGTGCGCTTCAGCTTCTCGGGGTTCACCCAGCGGGCGGGCAATACCGGCGACCATACGGACGGCTGGGGCATCGCCTTCTTCGAGGACAAGGGCCTGCGCCACTTCGTGGGCTATGAGCGCGCCATCGACTCACCCATCGCCAAGCTGATACGCGAGTACCCGATCAAGAGCCGCAACGTCATCGCCCACATCCGCAAGGCCACGCAGGGCGCGGTAAGCCTGCAGAATTGCCACCCCTTCGTGCGTGAACTGTGGGGTCGCAACTGGGTCTTTGCCCACAACGGGGATCTCAAGGGCTTTGCACCCAAGCTGCATGCCCACTTCCACCCGGTGGGAAACACCGACAGCGAACAGGCCTTCTGCTGGATTCTCCAGGAGCTGTGGAAGTCGCATGCCGGCCTGCCCAGCGTGCAGGAACTCACCCACACGCTGCGCGAGCTGGCCAAGCGCATCTCGCCGCATGGAACCTTCAATTTCCTGCTGTCCAACGGCGAGGCGCTGTGGGCCCATGCCACCACGCACCTGTGCTATATCGAACGACGCCACCCCTTTGCCCAGGCCCATCTGTCGGATGAAGACCTGGCCGTGGACTTCGCCCGGGAAACCACACCCCAGGACCGCGTGGCCATCATCGTCACGGCGCCATTGACCAAGAATGAGACCTGGACCTCAATCCAGTCGGGCGAACTCAAGGTCTTTGTACAGGGCGAATGCCTGCCGCTTTGAACCATTGCGTATTCAGGAATAAAAAGAGAGCGCGTCAGCGCTCTCTTTTTTTGGGTTGTCCGTTTTGGCTGTTTTGGCTGTTCTGCCTGTTTCCCCGTTTCCTGCAGCCCAATGCAAAAAACCCCGTAGCTTTGGGCTACGGGGTTTCTT
>NZ_JBICKN010000019.1:0-96225 GCF_043104185.1 Delftia sp. WSY_22 | reverse complement strand
CCTGTAAATGTAAGCAATTTCCCATCTTGGATACAGGTATGTATTTGAATGGCAGGCTATCCAATCAGGCATGTTCCAAAATCAGGTAATCCAGACTTGGCTGATCATGTGCTGTGGCAGGCGACCTGGGAATGTGCTGTACTGGGCATGAAAGCATTTGCACTTTTTTGGTGCATTTTTGTTGAGATGCCATGTGAGCGACCGCTATCACCGTAACGGTGCAGAACTTCTGCACAAAGCCGGTGCATGGGAGGATGCTGCGGTGCTGCATTGGTGGGCCGGAAGGCGCCCCACCCAGCAGAAAAGACTGGCACGGTCCGTGCTTAACCCGGTTGTCACGAAATTTTTCAAACCGGAGGATCCCATGTCCCGTGCCAGCCTCAAGTCGCTCGCCATCGCCTGTGTCGCCATCGCTCCGCTCTGGGCCCACGCCCAGCTCACGGCCAATGTGTCTCTGACGACGAACTACAAGTTCCGCGGACAGGACCAGGACACGGGACGCAACAAGGCCGTCAAGCCTGCCCTGCAAGGCGGCTTCGACTACACCTTCGGCGACAGCGGCTGGTACATCGGCAACTGGAACTCCAGCGTGGACTGGCTGCCGGGCAACTCCCTGGAAACCGACTTCTACGGTGGCTACAAGTTCAAGGCCGGCGAGGTGGACCTGGACTTCGGGGCCCTGCAATACCTGTACTCGGGCAACTCCAGCGGCAACACCACCGAGCTGTATGGCGCGGCCACGTACGGCCCGTTCACGGCCAAGTATTCGCACACCGTATCCAAGGACTACTTCGGCTGGGCGGGCGAGAAAGCCGGCTCGGGCCTGTCGGGCCGCAATACCGGCTACCTGTGGCTGGGCTTCAGCAAGGAAGTCATGCCCAAGGTGACCGTGAAGGCCTCGCTGGGCTTTACGCGCTTTGCCAGCGACATCAAGGGCCTGGGCGTGCCCAACTATATGGACTACAGCGTGGGCGGTGCCTACGATTTCGGCGACGGCGTGTCGCTGGGCGCGGCCGTCACGGGTGCGAACAAGAAGTCTTACTTTGGTGACGTCAACAAGGCCCGTCTGATCGTGACGCTGACCAAGACCCTGTAACCGGACCTGAGGAGCTAAGCATCATGAAACTGGTGACCGCCATCATCAAGCCCTTCAAGCTGGACGAGGTGCGCGAGGCGCTCTCCGACATCGGCGTGCAGGGCATCACCGTGACCGAAGTCAAGGGCTTCGGCCGCCAAAAGGGCCATACCGAGCTGTACCGCGGCGCGGAATACGTGGTCGATTTCCTGCCCAAGCTGCGCCTGGAGGCCGCCGTGCCCGACGCGTTGGTGGACCAGGTGATCGATGCCATCGAGGCCGCTGCGCGCACCGGCAAGATCGGTGACGGCAAGATCTTCGTGCTGCCCATCGAGCAGGCCGTCCGCATCCGTACCGGCGAGACCGGCGACAGCGCACTGTGAGTTTCAACCCCACGTTTCCCGAAAGACTGCCATGACCAAACGACTTCTTTCCATGGGCCTGGGGCTGGGCCTGCTGGCCGCAGGCGCCGCTGCCCTGGCACAGGAGCCCGCCGCCGCTGCAGCCGTTGCCGATGCGGCCGCTGCGGCAGCCCCCGCCGCCGCGGCCGCAGCCGAGGCGCCGGCCCCCGCGCTCAGCGCCGGTGACACGGCCTGGATGCTGACCTCGACCATGCTGGTGATCCTGATGGTGATCCCGGGCCTGGCACTGTTCTACGGCGGCCTGGTGCGCACCAAGAACATGCTGTCCGTGCTGTGCCAGGTGTTCGTGATCTTCTCGCTGATCACGCTGCTGTGGGCCGTCTACGGCTACTCGCTGACCTTTGCGGGCGAAGGCAACTTCTTCGGCGGCTTCGGCAAGATCTTCCTCAAGGGCATTGCGCCCGACACGCTGGCCGGCGCACTGCCGACCATTCCCGAGTACGTGTTCGTGGCCTTCCAGTCCACGTTCGCCGCCATCACCGTGGCCCTGATCGTCGGCGCCTTCGCCGAGCGCATCAAGTTCTCTGCCGTGATCCTGTTCTCGGTGCTGTGGTTCACCTTCAGCTACATCCCCATGGCCCACATGGTCTGGGGCGGCGGCCTGCTGGGCAAGGACGGCGCGCTGGACTTCGCAGGCGGCACCGTGGTGCACATCAACGCCGGTATCGCCGGACTGGTGGGTTCCTACATGCTGGGCAAGCGCATCGGCTTCGGCCGTGAGGCCCTGCCTCCGCACAGCCTGACGCTGACCATGGTCGGTGCCTCGCTGCTGTGGGTGGGCTGGTTCGGCTTCAACGCCGGCTCGGCAGGTGCTGCCAACGGCATCGCCGGCCTGGCCTTCATCAACACCATCGTCGCCACGGGCGCCGCCACCATCTCCTGGCTGGCCGCTGAAGCCCTGCACAAGGGCAAGGCCTCGATGCTGGGTGCTGCCTCGGGCGCCGTGGGCGGCCTGGTGGTCATCACCCCGGCGGCCGGCCTCGTGGGCCCCATGGGCGCCATCGTCATGGGCCTGATCGCCGGTCCCGTCTGCCTGTGGGGTGTGTCCGGCCTCAAGAAGCTGCTCAAGGTCGATGACGTCTGCGACGTGTTCGGCGTGCACGGCGTGGGCGGCATCCTGGGTGCCATCCTGACCGGCGTGTTCTGCGCCTCCAGCCTGGGCGGCATCGAGCCGGCAAACTTCAACATGGGCCATCAAGTGTGGGTGCAGGTCAAGAGCGTGCTGCTGACCATCGTCTGGTCCGGTGTGGTGGCTGGCATCTCCTACAAGATCTGCGACTTGGTCGTCGGCCTGCGCGTCAGCGAAGAGTCCGAGCGCCAGGGCCTGGACATCACCACGCACGGCGAGGTGGCGTACTACCGCTGATCGGTTTACAGGGAGTTCATTGCGGATTGGCCTCGGTGCTTGCACCGGGGCCTTTTTTGCTTTGGAGCCGCTGCAGAGATGGCGTCTTTGCCTTTTCGTCCCTGCTGTTTTGCGCCGCCCGCAGAACTTCAAGCGCGCCGTTCAAAAAATTCACGGGTCCGCACCGAGGCGCAAAAGGGCCCAGCCGCTACCATGCAGGCCATGGATTCAGCCCAAAGCCAACTCATCCAGATCGCCGAGCGCGTGCGCGCCGCGGCGGCCGACGCCACGCCGCTGCGCATACGCGGCGGCGGCACCAAGGATTTCCACGGACTGGCCCTGCAGGGCGAACTGCTGGACACGCGGACGCTGGCCGGCGTGGTCAGCTACGAGCCCAGCGAGCTGGTGGTGACCGTGCGCGCCGGCACGCCGCTGGCCGAGGTCGAGGCCCTGCTGGCCGCACAGGGCCAGTGCCTGGCCTTCGAGCCTCCGCATTTCGAGGGAGCGGATGGCCGCGCCACCGTGGGCGGCATGGTGGCCTCCGGCCTGTCGGGCCCCTCACGCGCCAGCGTGGGCGCCGTGCGCGACTTCATGCTGGGGCTGGAGATGATCAACGGCCAGGGCGAGCTGCTGCGCTATGGCGGCCAAGTCATGAAGAACGTGGCGGGCTACGACGTCTCGCGGCTGATGGCGGGCTCCTGGGGCACGCTGGGCCTGATCACCGAGGTCAGCCTCAAGGTGCTGCCCGTGGCGCCTGCCGAGGCCACGCTGCGCTTCGAATGCACGCAGCAGCAGGCGCTGGACTGGCTCAATGCCTGGGGCGGACAGCCGCTGCCGCTCAATGCCAGCTGCTGGCTGCAGGAAGACAGCGCGGCCCAGGGCGTGCTGTACCTGCGCCTGCGCGGTGCGCGTGCCGCCGTGCAGGCGGCCTGCGGGCGCCTGGGGGGCGAGCGCATGCACAGCGCTGCGGCCGACTGGCAGGCCTGCCGGGAGCACCAGCTGCCCTGGTTCACCGCACGCGCACCGGGCCATGCGCTGTGGCGCCTGTCCGTGCCGCAGACGGCTCCGGCCCTGGCGCTGCCTGACGGCTGCAAGGGGCCCCTGATCGAATGGCACGGCGCATTGCGCTGGGTACAGGCGCCGCGTGCGCTGGGCCATGCGCTTCGCGCGCTGGCAAAAGCAGCGGGCGGATCGGCCACCTTGTTCCGCTCCGAGGCAACGGGGCAGCCCGGCGCCGAGCCCGATTTCGACGCCCAGGCGGCCGATGCCACGGCCGCGCTGCATGCGCGGCTCAAGCAGGCCTTCGATCCTGCGGGCATCTTCAACCGCGGCCGGCTGGCCGCCGCCTGGTAGGCCGGGCCAACGCCTGGCTCCGCCCATGCGCATGCGCCACCACCTGCACCTGCTCACGGACCGGCACCGCACGGTGGCCAGCAACCGCACGCTGGGCCTGCTGCTGGCCTTCAACGCGGGTGCGGTGAATGCGGGCGGCTTTTTGCTGGTGCACTCCTATACCTCGCACATGACGGGCTTTGTCTCGCTGCTGGCCGACAACCTCGTGCTGGGCAATACGGCGCTGGTGCTCAGTGCCTGCGGCGCGCTGCTGGCCTTTCTGTGCGGCGCGGCCGCGACGTCGCTGCTGGTCAACTGGGCGCGCCACCACCGGCTGCGCAGCAGCTATGCGCTGCCGCTGCTGCTGGAAGCCGCGCTGATGCTGCTCTTCGGCTTGCTGGGCGCGGCCATGCTGGCCTGGCCCACGCCGTTCGCCGTGCCGCTGGCCGTGCTGCTGCTGTCCTTCATCATGGGATTGCAGAACGCCACGGTGACCAAGATGTCGTCCTCGCAGATCCGCACCACACACATGACGGGCGTGATCACCGACCTGGGCATGGAGCTGGGTCGAGCCCTCTACTGGAACCGCCATGGCAGCCCGCCCGAGCACCGGGTCCACGCCAACCATGTGCGGCTGCGGCTGTTCGCAGGGCTGCTGTCCATGTTCCTGCTGGGCGGCATTGCGGGCGCGCTGGGTTTCAGGCACCTGGGCTTCGTCTTCGTCGTGCCGCTGGCCGTGGTGCTGTGCCTGCTGTCCCTGCCGCCGCTGTGGGCCGACCGTGCGCGGTTGCCCCTGCTGCTGGGCCGGCGAGCCGCGCCTCGCGCATGACCGCCGTGTCCGGCTGCCGTGCCTGACCGTTCCCCGATACCCATACAACAAGAGCCCCACCATGCAGACCCAACTCGCACCCCAGTACC
Organism: Delftia sp. WSY_22; assembly: GCF_043104185.1. Taxonomy (NCBI): domain Bacteria; kingdom Pseudomonadati; phylum Pseudomonadota; class Betaproteobacteria; order Burkholderiales; family Comamonadaceae; genus Delftia; species Delftia sp. WSY_22. The sequence goes on along the minus strand of NZ_JBICKN010000019.1, from coordinate 91,133 downwards.
GCGCCACGCCCGAGGGCCAGGAGGCCGAAGCCATTTTGCGCAAGTGCGTGCACTGCGGCTTTTGCACGGCCACCTGCCCGACCTACCAATTGCTGGGCGACGAGCTGGACGGGCCGCGTGGCCGCATCTACCTGATCAAGCAGGTGCTGGAGGGCGAGACCCCCACGCGCGCCACCCAGCAGCATCTGGACCGCTGCCTGACCTGCCGCAACTGCGAAAGCACCTGCCCCAGTGGCGTGCAGTACGGCCACCTGGTGGACATAGGCCGCAAGATCGTCGAGGAACAGGTGCCGCGCCCCTTCGGCGAGCGCGCCAGGCGCTGGGCGCTCAAGGAGGGGCTGAACTCGCCGCTGTTCGCCCCGGCCCTGAAGCTGGGACAGGCCGTGCGCGGCCTGCTGCCCGAAGTCCTGGCCGAGAAAGTGCCCCAGCCGCAGGATGCCGGCGCCTGGCCCGTGCGCGAGCATGTGCGCAAGGTGCTGCTGCTGGCCGGATGTGTGCAGCCGGCCATGATGCCGCGCATCAACTTCGCCACCGCGCGCGTGCTGGATGCGGCCGGCATACAGACCGTGATCGCGCCCAACGCCGGCTGCTGCGGTGCCGTGAAATTCCACCTCAACGACCAGGAAGGCGGCAAGGCGCAGATGCGCGCCAACATCGACGCCTGGTGGCCCCAGGTGGACAGCGGCGCGGTGGAGGCCATCGTCATGAACGCCTCGGGCTGCGGCGTCACCGTCAAGGAATACGGCCACCTGCTCAAGGACGATGCGCAGTACGCGGACAAGGCCGCGCGCATCAGCGCCCTCACGCGCGACCTGAGCGAGCTGCTGCCTGAGCTCCTGCCCGAGCTGGCCGAGCGCCTGCACGGCAGGGTGCGCGCACCGGCCGCGCCCATGGCCTACCACCCGCCCTGCACGCTGCAGCACGGGCAAAAGCTGCGCGGCGGCGTGGAAACCCATCTGGCCAGGCTGGGCTTCGAGCTGCGCGTGGCGCGCACCGAGTCGCACCTGTGCTGCGGCTCGGCGGGAACCTACTCGGTGCTGCAGCCCGAACTCTCGCACCAGTTGCGCGACCGCAAGATCGGCGCACTGACCGAAGGCTTCGATGCCCGGCGGCCTGCAGCCATCCTCTCGGCCAACATGGGCTGCATCGTCCATCTGCAAAACGGAACGGACGTGCCGGTGCGCCACTGGATCGAGGTGCTGGACGAGGCCCTGCTGGCCTGAGACCAGCCGCGTACCGAATGCGCATCTGTGCCTCCAGCGCGACGCCGTGGGGCCTATGCCCGCGCAAGCCTTTGCAATGCTGGCATGATGCGGGGTTTCGTTTTCTCCAAGCCCACGTGCTCCGCCATGACTGAATCCGTGTCTGAACCGCAAGAACAGAGCGCCGCGCTGCCGGCGGACGCCGCTGCCGGCACCGAGCCGCAGGCTGCAGCCAGCGCCGATGGCCAGGGCCGCAAGCGCTCGCGCCGCGGCGGACGTGGCCGCAACAAGGGCAAGGCCTCCGAGCCCGTCGCCGACGCCGCAACCGGCGCGGCCGGCAGTGCCGAGGCTCCCGCATCCAGGCCTGTGCGCACCCAGCACCCGCTGCTGGCGCAACTGGCCCAATGGCATCCGAACCTGTTCGGCGAGCAGCCCCTGCCGCTCAAGCGCGGCATCTTCGAGGACCTGCTGGCCGCCCATCCCGAAGCCATCGACCGCGACCAGCTCAAGCTGGCCCTGTCCCAGCACACACGCTCGAGCCGCTACCTCACCGTGGTGGCCAGCGGCCAGGCGCGCCATGACCTGCAGGGCCAATCGGTCGAGCCCATGGCGCCCGAGCATGTGCACCATGCGCTGATCGAAGTCTTCCGTCGCCGCCAGCACCGCTCGCCCGAGGACCTGGCGCCCAAGCTGCGCAACCGCATCATCGCCGCCTACGAGGCCTCGGGCCTGTCCCGCGACGACTATGCGGCGCGTGTGCAGGGCCGTGACGAGGCCACCAACGCCCTGGTGGCCGAGGCCTTGGCCGAAGCCGATGCGCGTTCTGCACGCGACGAAGCTCTGCTGCGCGCCTTCGAGGCCAGCGGCCAGACCACCGAAGCCGGCTTTGCCGACATGTACGGCATGAACCCGCGCCAGGTGGCGCAGCAGCTGGAACGCGCCCGCCGTCGCCTGCAGACGCAGGCGGCCTGAGGTACCAAGGACCGGCACCAAGGACCGACGCCAAAGACCGGTAGCACCGTCTGCCGGCACACTCCACCGCCGCGTGCCCGGCAAGGGCCGCGCCGGTGAACCCGCCCTGGATCACAGGCGGCATCTCTGCAGCGGACCCTCCGCCAGCACGCAGATGCCCACCAGGGGCGGGCCCGGGGATGAACTGTTTCACGGACGCCGCTGCACCCGGCCACGGGGCGGCGGCGCCTTGCCGTGCGCGCTCGTTCCCGTGGTCTGGCAAGGGCGCGCAAGGCACTTCAAAGCAAAAAAGCAAAAGGAGACTTGCGATGTGGCTGGGTTTGTCGTTGTTCTACGTGGGCGCCGTGCTGTGCCTGAATGGCCTGTGGATGCTGGGGCGCATTGCCGACCGGGAGATCTGGGTCATCAACGTGTTCGCGGGCCTGGTCTCGCTGATCATCGGCCTGGCCTCGGCCTTCGGGCCCGAGCCTGATGTGGCCTCTGTCAAGACCGGCGCGCTCACCCTGCTGTTCGCCTTCACCTACCTGTGGGTGGCCATCAACCGCTTCACGGGGGCCGATGGCCGGGGCCTGGGCTGGTTCAGCCTCTTCGTGGCGATCACGGCCGTGCCGGTGGCCATCGACACCCTGCTGGGCGCGCGCACCGCCATCGACTGGTGGATGGCGGCCAACTGGGCGGCCTGGGCCGTGCTGTGGGCCATGTTCTTCATGCTGCTGGCCCTGGGCCGCAACATCGGCCGCATGACGGGCACGCTGTGCATTGCGCAGGGCGTGCTCACGGGCTGGCTGCCGGGCTACCTGCTGCTGGCCGGGCAGCTCACGGGCTGATTGCGCAGCGTTGGTGCGGGCAGGGCGTCAAGCCCCACGCCGTCGTGCATGCGCCAGCGCAGACAGCAGCGCGGCCGCGATGATGCAGGCACCGCCCAGCAGCGTGCGCGGCGTCAGCACCTCGCCTGCAATCAGCACCGAGGAGACGCTGGCGAACACCACTTCGGCCAGCATGACCACGGCCGTCACGCCGGCCGGCAGGCGCGCGGCGCCGAACTGCAGCGCCCAGTTGCCCAGCATCAGCAGCACGGCCAGGCCGGCGGCGATCAGCATCCAGCCGGCCTGCGGAGCCGGCAGCGGCGGCACCAGGCCCACGCTGCTGCCTGCAAAGGCGCTGAACAGGCCCATCGCCATGCAGCCGCTGAACATGGCCAGCATGCGCGCCTGCGCCGGCACGGCCTGCAGGCGGCGCAGCAGCACGTTGGTCAGCGCGAAGGTGAAGCCGCCGAACAGTGCCAGGCCGTCGGCCAGCGACAGGCCGCGCAGCAGCCCGGGCGAGCCGCCGCTGAATGTGCCCTCGGGCACCAGCACCAGCGCCACCCCGCCGAAGGCCAGCAGCAGCCGCGTCAGCGCAGCGGGCGTGGGCCGCTCGCCCAGGAGCCTCCAGGCCAGCAGCACCGACCATGCGGGCATCAGATAGAACAGCAGCACCACGCGCACCACGTCGCCAATGGTCACGGCCCAGTTGAAGGCGATGTTGTTGCTGCCCGCGCAGGCGCCCAGCAGGATCAGGGCCGGGTACTGCAGCGCCTGGCGCAGGCTGGCCGGGCGCAGCGCCACCAGCCCCGCCAGCACCAGGGCATACATCAGCGCCGTGGCCCACAGCGGATGCAGGCCGGCCTCGTGCATGGCGCGGAACGGCCACCAGGCCAGGCCCCAGACCAGGGTGTTGAACAGCAGGGCGAGAACGGGCAGCGGGCTATGCATAAAACCACGAAAAAGTGCCCGGTCAGGCAAAGCCCGCACCGAACACAATACGAGAAGACCATTTAGACCAGGCCTATCAATCGATAGCGCCCTATGGAACTGGCGAGGCCCAAAGCGAGAGACACCGAGCCAGGGCCGCCCCGCCGCGAGGGTGTCGTCCCCCCTGGGGGAAGGCGCGAAGCGCCTCAGGGGGTAGTCTCAATGACAATCCTTGCGGGCAATCGCCAGCAGGCGCTCGACTTCCTCGGGATGCTGGCGCAGGTTGTTCCTGTGCCAGCGTCCGATCAGCCACATGATGCCGGCCACCACCAGGCCGAACACCGTGATGGCACCAAAGGCCGACAGCCCGAACTTGGTGGACAGCGCATAGAAGGCGCCCAGCGCCAAGATGCAGGCCTGCTCGTTGAAGTTCTGCACGGCAATCGAGCGGCCCGCGCCCATGAGGTTGTGGCCGCGGTGCTGCAGCAGCGCATTCATGGGCACGACCAGGAAGCCGCCCAGGCCGCCCAGCAGGATCAGGAAGGGAATGGCCACCCACACGCTGTGGATGAAGATCATGGCGATCACCAGCAGGCCCATGGTGATGCCCAGCGGAATGACGCGCGTGGCGTTGTCCAGCCGCATGCGCATGGATGCGAGGATGGCGCCTGCCGCCGTGCCGATGGCCACCACGCCCACCAGGGCCGATGCCTGGGAGGTGCCGTAGCCCAGGGCCGCCGCGCCCCAGGCCAGCACGATGTAGCGCAGATTGCCCGACACGCCCCAGAACAGCGTGGTCGTGGACAGCGAGATCTGGCCCAGCTTGTCCCCCCACAGCCGCTGGCTGCAGGTCCAGAAGTCGGGCAGCAGGGCCAGGGTGTTGGCCAGCAGGCTCTTGCTGGGGTCCTGGCGCAGCGGGCGCAGGATGGTGTCGGTCAGCGGAATGCGCAGGTTGAACCACGCGGCCAGCGCATAGACGCCGACCAGCACGGCAATCGCCGCCTCGGCCGCAGTGTCCACGCCCGTGTCCAGCAGCGGCAGGTCGAAGTCCAGCAGATGGGTCGAGATGCCCGGGCTCAGCAACTGCCCGCCCACGAGCACGCCCAGGATGATGGAGGTGATGGTCAGCCCCTCGATCCAGCCATTGGCCTTGACCAGCTGGGAGGCGGGCAGCAGCTCGGTGAGGATGCCGTACTTGGCGGGCGAGTAGGCCGCTGCGCCCAGGCCGACCACGGCGTAGGCGATCAGCGGATGGTTGCCGAACAGCATCATCAGGCAGCCCACGATCTTGATCGCATTGCTGATGAACATCACCCGCCCCTTGGGCAGGGCGTCGGCAAAGGCGCCGACGAAGGGGGCCAGGATCACGTAGAACAGCGCGAACATGGGCACCAGGGCGGCGCGCTGCCACTCGGGGGCGCCATTGGTGCGCAGCAGTTCCACGGCGGTCACAAACAGGGCGTTGTCTGCCAGCGAGCTGAAGAACTGCGCTGACATGATGGTGTAGAAACCGCGCTTCATGGATAGGCAGATGGGGTCAGCCGCAGGGCTGCTGACCGGTTAAATAAGGGCCCCGTGGCAAGTGACTGGCGGTTATATCACGCGGCCTTTGGCCGGCAGTGCCAGAATCCCAAGCTTCTGACTGAGTGAAAACCATGCCGCGTCCCATTCTTGCCACCATCCATTCCGCCGCGCTTCGCCACAATCTGGAGCGGGTGCGGCAAGCGGTCCCCGATGCCAAATTGTGGGCCGTGGTCAAAGCCAACGCCTATGGCCACGGTATCGAAAACGTGTTCGAGGCCCTGCGCGGCGCCGACGGCTTCGCCATGCTGGACCTGGCCGAGGCCGAGCGCGTGCGCCAGCTGGGCTGGCGCGGCCCCATCCTGCTGCTGGAGGGCGTGTTCGAGCCGCGCGACCTGGAGCTTTGCTCGCGCCTGTCCATCTGGCATGCCGTGCATTGCGACGCCCAGATCGACTGGCTGGCCGCGCACAAGACGCAGAACGGCCACCGCGTCTTCCTCAAGATGAACTCCGGCATGAACCGCCTGGGCTTCACGCCCGAGCGCTTTCGCGCGGCCTGGGCCCGGCTCAATGCCTTGCCCCAGGTGGAGGAAATCTCGTTCATGACCCACTTCAGCGATGCCGACGCAGGCGCTGGCCAGTCGGGCATCTCCGCGCAGCTGCAGCGCTTTCACGACGCCACGTGCGACCTGCCCGGCGAGCGCAGCGTGGGCAACAGTGCCGCCACGCTGCGCCATGGCGACGATGCCCAGGTGCGCTGCGACTGGGTGCGGCCCGGCATCGTGCTGTACGGCAGCTCGCCCGACTATCCGCAGCACACGGCGGCCCATTGGGGCCTGCAGCCCACGCAGACCCTGAGCTCGCGCATCATCGGCGTGCAGCAGCTGGCTGCGGGGCAGAGCGTGGGCTATGGATCGCGCTTCACGGCCGAAGCTCCCGTGCGCCTGGGCACCGTGGCCTGCGGCTATGCCGACGGCTATCCGCGCCACTGCGGCACCGGCACGCCCGTGCTGGTCGACGGCGTGCGCACCCGCACCCTGGGCCGCGTGAGCATGGACATGCTGGCCGTGGACCTGACGCCCGTGCCCGATGCCGGCATGGGCAGCGAAGTCACGCTGTGGGGCCGCGCCGGCAACGGCGCCGTGCTGCCCATCGACGAGGTGGCCGAGGCGGCCGGCACGCTGGGCTATGAACTCATGTGCGCCGTCGCGCCGCGCGTGAACAAGACCGTCGATTGATCAGGGCGCGGCCTGGACGCTGTCCCTGGCCCGCTCCAGCAGCGCCATCATCTGCTGTTGCGCGGCAGGCTCCCAATCCTTGAGCAGCCGCGCCGCCAGCGCCTGGCGCGACTGGCGCAGCCGGTCGAACAGGGCCTGGCCCTGGGGGCTGAGGCTCAGGCAGCGCACGCGGCGATCGCGGGCGTCCGGTTCGCGGTCCAGCCATCCCTGCTCCTGCAGCTGCGCCAGCATGCGCGCGAGCTGGGCCTTGTCCATGTGGCTGTGGTCGACCAGATCCCTTTGCGTGCGGCCCGGGTGCCGGCCCACGTACATCAGCACGCGCACCTCGTTGGGCGTCAGCCCGGGCTCCATGGACTCCATGTCCTCGCGCATGCGCGAGCGGAACAGGTGCAGCAGCTCGTGCATGGCCTCGAAGATATCGGCGGGCAGGGAGGCATTCATGGCAGGGTCTTGTGGAAATATGTTGACAAAGTCAACGGATGACAGAGAATTGGTGGACTAAATCAACATTCTAGGCCGTCACAGGCCGTTTCGCCAATGAACTTGCCCAATCCAGCCAACTCTGCCGTGGCGCCTGCCCCCGTCGTCCACCGTGTCCGCCATCCCTTCCGCGCCCGCCATGTGCAATTGCTCTCGCGCGAGCAGCCCAGCCCCGGCTTTGTGCGCCTGACCCTGGGCGGACCCGAACTGGAGGACTTCGTCAGCTCGGGCTTTGACGACCACGTCAAGCTCATCCTGCCGCAGGCCGGGCGCGAACTGCCCGCGCTTCCCGTGCTGCTCGATGGCCGCCCCACCTTCGTGGAGGACGAGCGCCCCACCTTGCGCGACTACACGCCGCTGCGCTACGACGCTGCGCGCCAGAACCTCATCATGGATTTCGCACTGCACGATGCCGGCCCCGCCACCGAATGGGCGCTGACCGCGCCCCTGGGCCAGTGGGTGGGCCTGGCCGGGCCGCGCGGCAGCCTGGTGATCTCGGCCAACCTGCCATGGCATTGGCTGTTCGGCGACGAGACCGCCATGCCCGCCATCGAGCGGCGCCTGGCCGAGCTGCCCGCCGGCAGCCGCGCCGTGGTGCGCGTGCAGCTGCGCAACCCTGCCGACCGCCGCCAGTGGAAGAGCACGGCCCAGCTGGACTGTGCCTGGGTCGAATCGCTGGCCGACGCCGTGCAGGCGCTGGAGCTTCCCCAGGACGACGACGGATATATCTGGGCGGCGGGCGAGCACAGCGCCATGGCCGAGCTGCGGCGCCTGCTGCTGGCCAAGGGCGCCGCGCCCAAGCGCATGCGCGTGGCCTCGTACTGGAAGCAGGGCCAGGCAGACCACCATGAAGACCTGAACGATCCCAGCTGACCTGCGTGGAGAAAAGCAAGAAAGGCACAGACGAAAAAAAGCCCACCGAAGTGGGCTTTTTTTCGTGGTGGTTGCGCGAGAAGGATTTGAACCTCCGACCTTTGGGTTATGAGCCCAACGAGCTACCAGACTGCTCCATCGCGCGGTAATTCCGCAGTAATTTCGTTTCACCGCATTTTGTGCAGCGAAGAAGGCAACTATAACCGATATCTCTTTGTCACGCAACTGCGTTAGACAACAGGCATGCGGGCGGGGCGGCAGCCACCGCTCGGTATAGTGCCCAACCCATGGCCAAAGACAAAACCACATTCATCTGCAATGCCTGCGGCGGCTCCAGCCCGCGCTGGCTGGGCAAGTGCCCGGCCTGCGGGGCCTGGAATTCGCTGATCGAGGCCGTTGCCGAGCCTGCGGGCGCGGGCAAGAACCGGCTCAGCCAGCCGCAGGGCTATGCGGGCCTGGCCAATGCCCAGGCCGTGATGCCGCTGTCGGCCATCGAGGCCCAGGACGTGGCGCGCACGCCCAGCGGCATCGAGGAGCTGGACCGCGTGCTGGGCGGCGGCATTGTCGAAGGCGGCGTGGTGCTGATTGGTGGCGACCCCGGCATCGGCAAGTCCACCCTGCTGCTGCAGGCCATGGATGCGCTGCACCGCGTGGGCTTGCCCACGCTGTATGTCACGGGCGAGGAAAGCGGTGCCCAGGTCGCGCTGCGCTCGCGCCGCCTGGGGCTGGAGGCCAGCCAGGTCAATGTGCTGGCCGAGATCCAGCTGGAGAAGATCCTCGCCACCATGGAGGCCACGCAGCCGGCCGTGGTCGTCATCGACTCCATTCAGACCGTGTACTCGGACCAGCTGTCCTCGGCGCCGGGCTCGGTGGCCCAGGTGCGCGAATGCGCGGCCCACCTCACGCGCGCGGCCAAGACCACGGGCATCACCGTGATCCTGGTCGGCCATGTGACCAAGGAAGGCGCCCTGGCCGGCCCGCGCGTGCTGGAGCACATGGTGGACACCGTGCTCTACTTCGAGGGCGACACGCACAGCAACTTCCGCCTCGTGCGCGCCATCAAGAACCGCTTTGGTGCCGTCAACGAGATCGGCGTCTTCGCCATGACGGAGAAGGGCCTCAAGGGCGTCACCAACCCCAGCGCCATCTTCCTGTCCCAGCACAGCGAGCCGGTGCCGGGCTCCTGCGTGCTGGTCACGCTGGAGGGCACGCGGCCCATGCTGGTGGAAATACAGGCCCTGGTCGACCAGGGCGGCCCCGCGCCCCGGCGCCTGTCCGTGGGCCTGGACCGGGACCGGCTGGCCATGCTGCTGGCCGTGCTCAGCCGCCATGCGGGCGTGGCCTGCGCGGACCAGGATGTCTTCGTCAACGCCGTGGGCGGCGTGCGCATCAGCGAGCCTGCGGCCGACCTGGCCGTGATGCTGTCCATCACCTCCAGCCTGCGCGGCCGCGCCCTGCCCAAGGGATTCCTGGCCTTTGGCGAAGTGGGCCTGGCCGGCGAAGTGCGCCCCGCGCCGCGCGGCCAGGAGCGCCTGAAGGAAGCCGCCAAGCTCGGCTTCACCATGGCCGTGGTGCCCAAGGCCAATGCGCCCAAGAAGGCCATCCCCGGCCTGACCGTGCATGCCGTGGAGCGCGTGGACGAAGCCATGAACATCGTCCGAGGGATGGGCTGAGGCACTGCCTTGCCGAGCGCATTGCGGGGGCATACGCACTGTCCGCAGCGGTCCTGCGGCGCCTCCATAAGACAATCGGCGCCATGAATTTGCGCAATATCCTGATTCCCCTGGGTCTGCTCGTACTGCTGGTGGCTGCGCACCAGTCCTATGGCTGGATGGGCGTGGTTGCCGTGGGCGGCGGCATCATGATGTGGCTGCTGCTGCATTTCACGCGGCTGATGTCCATCATGAAGAAGGCCTCGGACCGTCCCATGGGCTATGTGGGCAGCGCCGTGATGCTCAACGTCAAGCTCAAGCCCAAGGTCTCGCTGATGCACGTGGTGGCCATGACGCGCTCCCTGGGCGAGCGCCTGTCCGAAGACGGCCAGCATCCCGAGATCTACCGCTGGACCGACGGCACGCAATCCCATGTGACCTGCGAGTTCATGCATGGCCGGCTCGTGAAGTGGACCCTGGTGCGCCCCACGCCCGAACCCGAACCGCAACCCGAGACGGCGGCGGCCCCCGAGGCAGCCCCCGCGCCCTAAAATAGCGGGTTGGTGTTCTGTTCAATACCCCCAAGGATGTTTCTATGAGCCCCGTTGTTCCCTCGATGGCCGATCGTGACGGCAAGATCTGGATGGATGGACAGCTGGTGGACTGGCGCGATGCCAAGATCCACGTGCTGACCCACACGCTGCACTACGGCTGCGGCGCATTCGAGGGCGTTCGGGCCTACAAGACCGAACAGGGGCCGGCCATCTTCCGCCTGGAAGACCACACCAAGCGCCTGTTCAACAGCGCCAAGATCCTGCGCATGCAGATCCCGTTCACTCAGGAAGCGGTGAACCAGGCCCAGGTCGAGGTCGTGCGCGCCAACAAGCTGGAATCGTGCTACCTGCGCCCGCTGACCTGGATCGGCGACCGCAAGCTGGGCGTCTCGCCCAAGGGCAACACCATCCACCTGATGGTTGCGGCCTGGGCCTGGGGCGCCTACCTGGGCGAGGAAGGCATGCAGCGCGGCATCCGCGTGAAGATCTCCAGCTTCACGCGCCACCATGTGAACATCACCATGAGCCAGGCCAAGGCGGTGAGCAACTACACCAACTCCATCCTGGCCAACACCGAGGCACTGGACGACGGCTATGACGAGGCCATCCTGCTGGACGCCTCGGGCTTCGTCTCCGAAGGCTCGGGCGAGAACATCTTCGTCATCAAGGACGGCGTGGTCTACACGCCCGACCTGTCGGCCGGCGCGCTCAACGGCATCACGCGCAATACCGTGATGCACATCTGCAAGGACCTCGGCCTGGAGGTGGTGCAAAAGCGCATCACGCGCGACGAGCTGTACATCGCCGATGAAGTCTTCTTCACCGGCACGGCCGCCGAAGTCACGCCCATCCGCGAGGTGGACCGCATCGAGATCGGCGCGGGCAGCCGCGGCCCCCTCACCGAAAAGATCCAGCAGGCCTTCTTTGACATCGTCAACGGCCGCAACCCCAAGTACGCCCATTGGCTGACTCGGGTCTGAGAAAAATGACCCCCACGCTACCCTTGCTTTGCAAGGTCCACTGCCCCCCGAGGGGGTGCTTTTCATCTTGGGGCGGCCCGACGATGAAAATGACAGATACCCACGAAAGAGATAAGCAAGCATGACAACGAATGCCACCGTCGAACTGGCGGCCAAGGACCTCAACGCCCAGGGCGGCGTGTTCTGCCCCAGCCCCAAGGCCGACATGAAGCTGTGGAACAGCCATCCCAAGGTCTACCTGGACGTGGCCCACACCGGCGAGGCCAAGTGCCCCTACTGCGGCACGCTGTACCGCTTGAAGGCCGGCGAAGTCTTCGCAGGCGGGCATTGAGCAAAGCGGGCCTCGGCCCGCTTTGCGTGTCTCAGCGCGCCGAAAGCGCGCGGCTCCAGATGCTGTCTGGCGCAGCATCTCCGTGCAAGGCCAGCATGTCCGTGAAATGGCGCCGTTCCCCGCCGCGCAGCTTGACGATGGGCGCCGCCACCTGCGGCGCCTTCGCCAGGCACAGCTGGGGGTAGAGCAGGTACCACTTCCAGCGCAGGGCGCGGTGGTAGAAGAAGGCGGTGTCCTCGGCCTTGAACAGCGTGAGCCGGGCATCGGGCAGCCGGCGCATCACCTGCTGGGCCGTCACATGGATCAGAAGGTAATTTGGATCGGGGATGCCCTGCAGCACCTCGGCGGCGTCGGGCCGCGACTGCACGCGCTGCAGGTAGGCCGCAGGGCCCTCCACGATCAGCGCCTGGTGAAACTCCTTTTGCCATTCCGATACAAAGCGCGAGCCGGCCGGAGCGCAGAATGACCAGCTTTCGATCACGGGGTAGCGCCTGTCCCTGGTGAAGCCCTCAAGGTAGAAGCCGGTCAGCTCGGTGGCGCCTGCGCCGGCGCCCATCCAGTCCAGCGGCGCGGTCAGCAGCGTGGTGGCATCGAACCAGTAGCCGCCGTGGTGCGCCACCAGATACAGGCGCAGCCAGTCCGATTGCTTGGTGGGGTGGAGTTCGGCAAACGCCGCGGGAAGGTCGCCGCAGGCCACGTACTGGCCCAGGCTCTCTGGTGTCACGACGATGACCTGGTGATCCGGGCATTGCCGCCGCCAGCTGTCCACGCACTGCTGGACGAAAGGGTCCAGGCCGGACTGGTTCCAGTACGTCCAGATCGTCTTCGGGATGTCCGCTGCAAGACCATCGGCTGCCGGGGGCGATGGGGGCAGCTGCAAGGGCGCGGGCATGGTGTAATCTGCGCCGATTTTGGAAGGGGCTGCCCAGCGATGGAGCAGCCTGAATAAGACCGCAGGAATTTTTTTCATAGCGGATGGAAAGCGGAATGCCCGCATTTTGGGGCAGAAAGTCGCGGTCTTGATGAGATTTGACAAGTCGAAGCTGCCAGGGCTCCTCACGACCCTGGCCGCTGTTCTGGTGCCCGGACTGGCCTTGTGGCTGCGTTCGGGCTATTCCTATGGCGCGGGCCTCATGGCCCTGGGCGCCCTGTGTTTTCTGCCCCGCTGGGTCCGGTACAGGCAGTCGCCTGGCACCTGGCTGCTGGTGGCACTGTTCATGGGCATGGCGGTGATGTGGTACCACCTGTCCGTGCTGGACGGGGGCACCGGTCAGTTCGACCGCCCCGTGAAATTCATCCTGGGCGCGGTCAGCCTGCTGTTCGCCATGTGCTACCCGCCCACGGCGCGGATCTTCCTGTGGGGCATACCGCTGGGCAGCGCAGGCGCGGGCTTCATGGCCCTGTGGCAGGTCTGCGTGCTGGGCATGGAGCGGGCCACGGGCTACACCAATGCCATCCAGTGGGGCAACATGGCCTTGCTGCTGGGCTGCTTCTCCTGCATCTATGCCATGTCCTTCTGGCACCAGCGCTCCCTGCTGTGGCGCCTGCTGGTGCTGGCGGCCGCTGCAATGGGTGCGCTGGCTTCGCTGCTGTCGGGCTCGCGGGGGGGCTGGCTGGCGCTGCTGCCGATGTTCCTCATGCTGATGGTGCTGGTGCGCATGTACCGCCCGCAGTACTTCGGGCGCCTGTTGCTGGGCTGCGCTGCAATCGTGGTGGCGCTGGCCACCGTGATGGCCTTCATACCCCGCGTCAGCGAGCGCGTCGACGAGGTCTACCTGGATGTGAGCAACTACCTTCATGCCGGCAACTCCGACACCTCGCTGGGCACCCGGCTGGAGCAGTACCGGCTGGCCGTGCAGATGATCGGCGAGAAGCCCCTGCTGGGCTGGGGCATGCAGGGCTATGTGGACGAGATGCACCGGCGCGTGGACGCGGGTGACTATGGACGCTCCATCCGCGAATACAACTTCATCCACAACGACTTCCTGGACATCTGGGTCAAGCTCGGCGTGCCGGGCGTGCTGCTGCAGGCGGCACTGTTCATCTCGCTGCTGTGGCTGTTCTGGCCCTCGCGGCGGCGCATGGCGCTGTGGCCTGCGGACAGCACCCCCTGGCGCGAGGCCCTGCTGCTGCGTATCCTGGGCAGTCTGATGCCAGCCATGTACCTGGCGTTCGGCATGTCACAGCAATTTTTCGTGCACAACAGCGGCATCGTCTTCTTCGTCTTCCTCGTGGTGGCCCTGTGGTCATCGCTGCATGGCCTGGAAAGGGCCAGCGGAGCCGTGCGGTGACGGACCGCGCCACCACGGCCCGGCCCCGGGTGCTGCACTTCGTGACGGGCGGCTTCTCGGGTGCCACCCAGGTGGCGGTGGACCTGGTGTCGGCGCACCGCGCGTCGGGCCGCTTCGACGCCCGGCTGGTGCTGCGGCGCAAGCGCAATACCTCCGATGAACGCGTGCAGAAGCTGCGCGACGGCGGCATCGATGTCGACGTGGTCGCCGGCTGGTCCCATGCCGCCACCGTCTGGCAGCTGCGCCGCATCTGCCTGGACTTCCGGCCGGACATCGTCGTCGCCCATGGGTTCAGCGACCACCTGTGGGGCCGATTTGCCGCGCTGTGGGCCGGCGTGCCCTGCCTGGTGCATGTGGAACACAACTCGCGCGAGCGCTACACGCGCTGGCGGCTGGCGCAGGCCCTGTGGCTGACCGAGCGCACGGCCGCCATCGTCGGCTGCTCCGAAGGCGTGCGCCAGAGCCTGCAGGACCGTGGATTTCCTGCGGCCAAGCTCATGGCCATCAGCAACGGCATCCGGCCCGAGCCCTATCTGCAGGAGCCGCCCCCCTTGCTGCAGCGCCGCCCGGACATCGTCATGGCCGCGCGCTTTGCGCGGCAAAAGAACCATGCCACCTTGCTGCGCGCGCTGGCCGTGCTGCGCCAGCGCGGCCTCAAGCCCACGCTGACCCTGGCCGGCGGCGGCAAGGCGCGCGCCCAGCAGGCGGCGCAGCGGCTCAGCGCCGAACTGGGCCTGCAGGACCAGGTGCAATTCATCGGCATGTGCAACGACGTGCCCGGCCTGCTGCGCGCGCACCGCGTCTGCGTGCTGTCCACGCACTACGAGGGCATGCCCCTGTCCCTGCTGGAGGGCATGGCGGCGGGCTGCGTGGTGGTGGGCAGCCGCGTGGTGGGCGTGCAGGAAGTGGTGCGGCCCGGCGACAACGGCCTGCTGGCCGCACACGCCGACCCTGAATCGCTGGCCGACGCCCTGCAGCAGGCGCTGCAGGATGACGAGGCCGCCGTGCGCATGGCCGCCACCGCGCGGCAGGAAGCCCTGTCGCACTACAGCCTGCAGCGCATGACCGGCCAGTACGAAGACCTGTTCGCCCGCCTGCTGCAGGGGGAGCGTCCGTGACCTGGCTCAGCATCCTGGTGCCCGTCTACAACGTGCTGCCCTACCTGGAGGAATGCCTGCAGTCCGTCATGGACCAGGCCGATGCCGGCGTGCAGGTGCTGGTGCTGGACGACTGCTCCACCGATGGCTCCTGGGCCCTGATGCAGCAGCTGGACCAGCGCTGGCCCGGCCGCCTGCAGCTCATGCAGCATGAGCGCAACGCCGGCCTGAGCGCGGCGCGCAACACCATGATCGATGCGGCCACGGGCGACTACCTGTGGTTTTTGGACTCCGACGACAAGCTGCTGCCCGGCGCGATTGCCGGGCTGTCGGCCATCGTGAAACAACATGCGCCCGATGCCGTGCTCTGCGACTTCTCCGTCTGGCGCGAGGCCCCGCGCCTCAAGCACCGCCTGCGCGGCGAGGCGCACCGGCACAGCTTCCAGGGCCCCACGCTGCAGCGCTCGCAGGACCGGGGCGCCCTGCTGGCCGGCCTGCTGCGCACGGGCCAGCTGCATGCCTGGTCCAAGATCTCGCGCCGCAGCCTGTGGGATGCCGGCCTGCGCTTTCCTGCAGGCCGCTATTTCGAAGACATGATGACCATGCCGCAGATGGCGCTGCGCTGCAGCAGCTTCTACTACCACCCCCAGCCCTGGGTGGCCTACCGGCAGCGTGCCAACTCCATCCTTGCCTCCATGACGCCTGCCAAGGCGGCAGACCAGTCCGCCGCCCTGTGGCCGCTGGCGCAGGCCGTGCAAGCCCTGCAAGATGATGCGCTGCGCAACGACGGGCGCCTGCAGTTCGCCTGGGCGCACCAGGCTGCGCGCAACCTCATCGGCGCCCTGCGCTTTCTCGACCGGCAGCGGGACATGCCGCCCGCGCAGCGGCAGGCGCTGGCGCAGCAGTTCCTGGCGGACTTCGGCCGCATCTCCCCGCTGTCCCTGCCGGCCCTGCGCCAGGCCTATCTGCGGCGCGGCTGGTGGCTGCGCGCATGGAAGCTGCGCAGCTGGGAGCGCCGCGCGCAGCAGCTGGGAACACCGGGAGCCCCTGCATGAGCGGCCTGAAACTGAAAACCCGGGGCGAGCTGTGGCTGGCGGCCGGCATGCGCCGCTTCTACGCCACCTTCGCACGCCGCCTGGAGAAGGGCCCCGCGCCCGACTTCCGCAGCCATGACATCGGGCCTGCGGCGCCCGTGCCGGTCTCCACGCCCATTCCCCGCATCATCTGGGCCTACTGGAATGGCGACTCGGTGCCGCTGCTCATACAGCGCTGCTTTGACAACTGGGCCCGCCTGAACCCCGGCTACAGCCTGCGCATCCTCAACGACGCGCAACTGCCGCAATACGTGCCGCAACTGCCCGGCAACCTGCAGCAGCTGCCCGTGGCCAAGCGCTCGGACTGGCTGCGCCTGGAATTGCTGCACCGCCACGGCGGCATCTGGCTGGACGCCAGCACCATCCTCACCGAGCCGCTGGACTGGCTGCTGGAGCAGCAGCAGCGCAGCGGCGCCGATCTCGTCGCCTACTACCTGGAGCGCTACACCCGCGACCTGCAGGTGCCCGTGGTCGAGAACTGGCTCATGGCCGCGCCCCCGGGCAGCGCCTTCATCGCGGCCCTGCACAAGGAATACGTGGAGCAGGTCCTGCCGCAGACGGGCGAGGCCTATATCGCCCAGCTCCAGCAGGCCGGCGATTACGAACAACTGCGCCAGGGCATCGACATGCCCGCCTACCTGAGCATGCACCTGGCCATGCAGCGCGTGCTGCGCGCCGGCGGCAGCTACCGCCTGCGGCTGGCCAAGGCCGAGGACGGACCCTTCTTCCTGCACGTGCAGGGTAACTGGGGCCGCACCCCGCTCAAGATCCGCCTGATGTTCTCGCGCACCGAACTGGCGCCCGTGCCGCTGATCAAGCTGCGCGCGCCCGACCGCAAGAAGCTGGACTTCTACCTGGAGCGCGGCCTCTACGTGCCCGGCAGCATCGCCGACCGCTACCTGCGGGGCTGAGCGGCGAGCGCGGACTGGGCCATCAGCCCATTGCCGTCTCATGCAGGTAGTGCCACAGCACCCCTTGGCCCGCACGTTTGAGGATGACCACCGAGCGGCGCGAAGTCTCCACGCCGTCCAGGCGATGGGTTTCCAGGTAGCGCATGGCCAGGCCGGCCGTGTCCCGCCATACGGACTGCATGTCGCAGACGCATATCTCCAGCCCTGGCCGCTGGCCGGCCGCGCGCCGGAACATCTGTTCCACATCGTCCAGGCCGACGAGTCTGCCCGTGGTGGTCACCATGCTGAACTCCGGGCTGAACTGCGGCATCAGCGCCTGCAGCGCGGCCTGTGCGCCCGCTGGTTGGGTGAAGACGGTGTGGATCAGCTCGTGCACCTGGTGGATGCTGCGTTCGGCGATGCCGATGTCAATGTCACGGTCGATGGGCTTGTTGTCTTGCATGGTGGTCCTCGGGGGTGTGCAGCGATCGCAGTTGCAGCAGGGGCACAAGCCCTGCCAGCGACGCGATCAGAAACGTCATGTGATAGGCCCGGCCTGCGTCCAGGCGGGTGGCGAGCATGTTGAAAACCATCAGGAAGAACGCGGCGCCCACGCTGAAGGCCATCTGCCGGTTGATGTTCCAGATCACGCTGGCCTGCTGCGTCTGCCGGCCATCGAAGTCCAGCAGCGCCGTCGTCTGCGCGGTATTGGCACCCAGGCCGCCGCCCAGGCCCATCAGCCCGTAGGCGGCCGCCAGCAGCCAGGTGTCGGCAGGGGCCGCCACGGCGGCCAGCGCCGCAATGCCCAGGCTGTGCAGCACCATGCTGGCGATGAACAGGGGCCGTGCGCCCGCGCGGTTGTACAGCCGGCCGCCCACCAGCATGGACACCAGGGCGCCGCCTGCGTAGACCATCATGAATCGGCCTGTGGCCTGCGCGCTCAGGTGCAGCATGTCCTGCAGGTAGAAGATGTTGAGCAGGTTCACGCCCGTGAACACGCCGGGAATGGCGTGATAGACGGCCACCGACATGCGCAGGCGCGGGCTTTTGAGCAGTTGCAGTTCCACAATGGGGTGGGCCGTCTTGCGGGCATGGAGGGCATACAGCACCGTGAAGGCCAGGCCCGCCGCCATGCCCAGCCAGGCCAGCGCCAGGCCCTGGCCCGAGCCTTGGCCTGCGCCATAGAGCGACATGCCCAGCAGCCAGGCGGCCAGCGCGGCGCTGACCAGCACCAGGCCTTTGAGGTCGGGCCGCTGCCGGGCCGTGGCCGGTGCATCGCGCACCCACAGCCAGGCCAGGCCTGCGGCGGCCAGGGCCAGCGCAATATTGGAATGGAACACCCAGCGCCAGGAGCCGTGGTCCACGATCAGCCCGCCCAGCCAGGGCGAGAGGGCCGGTGCGATCAGCGCCACGGCCATGACCAGCGTGGAGACACGCGCGCGCTCCGGTCCCTGGAACCGGTTGAAGGCCAGGGCCTGGCCCACGGGAATCACCAGCCCGCCCGCCATGCCCTGGATGAAGCGCCAGCCCACCAGCTGGCCGAAGCTGCCCGCCTCGCCGCAGGCCCAGGCGGCCAGGGCGAAGGCCAGCATGGAGCCCGCCATCAGCCCGCGCGCGCCCCAGCGGTCGGCCAGCCAGGGGGCGAGGGGAATGGCCAGCGTCAGTCCCAGCATGTAGGCATTGGCCACCCAGGCCCCGGCCGAGATGCCCACATGGAATTCGGCCGCAATCGTGGGCAGCGCGACGGCGGGCATGAAGATGTTGATGCAGTCGACGAAAAAACCCATCAGGAAAACGGTGGCCAGGCGGTATCGGTATGTCATCTTGCGCTTTCAGGAGGGGCAAGACTAAAGAGCGCGGGCGGCCACGTCGATGGGGCTATGCTGGACTCTTTGTTTGACTGGATTGAACAATGACCCCCACAAGCCCGGCCATGCACACGCTGCTGCACCGCGCTCAGACCTTTCTGGCCGTGGTGGATTTCGGCTCGTACACCAGGGCGGCGGACTTCCTGGGCATCAGCAAGGCCATGGCCAGCCTGCACGTGAAATCGCTGGAAGAGGCGCTGTCGGTGGCCCTGCTGGTGCGCAACACCCGCAGCATCGCCCTGACGGAAACCGGGCGGGAGTTCTACGACGAGTTCAAGGGCATCGTCCGCGACGTGGGCAGCGCCTTCGACAACGCCATGCACAGCGGCAACCGCATCGCGGGCCGGCTGCGCATCAGCACCACCAGCGAATACGGGGAGAAGTACATTCTTCCGCTGATCCCGGCCTTCCTGGAGCGCTACCCGGGCATCTCTGTGGCCTATGACGTCAACTCTTCACTGAGCGACCTGGTGGCCGAAAAGCTGGACCTGGTCGTGCGCCTGGGCCACCTGGCGGACTCCAGCTTCAAAAGCCGCAGGCTGGCCGGCTACGACATCGTGCTGGTGGCCTCGGCCGCCTTCCTGCGCAGCCATCCCGTGCGCAGGCCCGAAGACCTGGCAGACCTGCCCTGGATTGCCAACAGCAACCTCGCCCATCCCACGGCCTGGACGCTGCGCACTGCCGGCGGCCAGGGCGTGGACGTGGTGGGCCGGGCGGCCCACCAATCCAACTCCTCCACCGCCATCCGCGCCCTGGCCCGGTCCTCGCTGGGTGTGGCGGTGCTGCCTGCGTGGTTTGTGCAGGACGACCTGGCCGGCGGCGTGCTGCAGCGCGTGCTGCCGGACCACGCCCTGCCGCCCCAGCCCATCAGCGTGGTCTTTCCCGACAGCAGCCACCTGCCGCGCAAGACCCGCGTGTTCATCGACTTCCTGTGCGAGCACCTGGGCCGGGATTGAGGGCTCGGCTGGCCGGCCGGCCCTGGCCCCGTTAAACTGCCCGCAAGCCGAAAGGCCCGGTGCGTAGAAACACCTTCCGTGAGGTTGCAGCCCCCACCTTAAAGCGGGGCTTTGTCATGCCTTATCTCGTCGGATTGGCGCATTTGCTTGCGCCTGTCCGCATGGTTTCGGGCGTGGTGGGGGCTATCCGCAAGGACGCCCGCACGGCTACGGACGTGTTTCTAACCACCACGCCCACCTGTTGTGCGTAGAAACTCAACCGGTGGTTTTCTGTGATCTCGTAGGAAAACAGACCATGACCCTCCCCATCCTTGCCAGCCCCAGCGCTGCGCTTGCCCCTTCCAGCCCTCTTCTCTATCAGGAGGGCTGACCCCATGACATCCCGCAAAAACACTGCCGGCGCGGCAGTGCAGGCGCAGCCTTTGCCCAAGCGGTCGCAAGCCGCAAGGCCTTCCGACTGGCCCAGCGCGTGGCAGGCCATGCATGTCTGTCTGGTCGTCATCGAGGGGCGGCTGGTCACCCTGGCCGAGGTCTGTGGCAAAAAGCCCGACCGCAAGGCCCGCCAGTTCGACGTGGAATGCGCGGTGGAGCTGGCGCTGGCGCACATACGCCGCATGCGCGCCGACCCGCCGGACAGCCACCAGGCGTTCGAGCAGCAGTGGCACCTGGCGTCCTGCGCCATCGAACTGGCCGATGGCGCCTACCGCTTCCCCCGCTCGCGCTACGGCCGCCTGCTCAAGCGCACCCGCTGGCATTTCGACCTGCTCAGGGATCTGGTGGAACGTGTGGAGTGGCAGCACCGGCGCGGCTGAGCCGCAGGCGGCAGCTCAGGCCAGCGGCAGCCGCAGCACGAAGCAGGCGCCCGGCTGGCCGTCGGCGCGGCCTTCGCAGTGCACGCTGCCGCCGTGGCGCTGGGCGATGGAGCGCACCAGGGCCAGGCCCAGGCCCACGCCGCCCGAGCGCTCGCTGGCGCCGGGCAGGCGGAAGAACTTCTCGAAGATGCGCTCGCGGTGGGCCGGCGCCACGCCGGGGCCATGGTCGCAGACGCGGATCTCGGCCATGGCGTCCTGGCGCGCAAGCTCCAGCGTGATGGCGCCCTGGCTGTAGCGGCGCGCGTTCTCCAGCAGGTTGCGCACGGCGCGGCGCAGCAGCTTGGAGATGCCGGGCACTTCCAGCGCGTCGGTGGACTGAAGATCCAGGTCGGCATCCACGCGCGCGCATTCCTCGGCGGCCAGGCCGATCAGGTCCACGGGCTCGATCGTGCCCACGTCGCCCTCATAGGTCTCCAGCCGGCTGGCCAGCAGGATCTCGTCCACCAGCTGGTCCAGCTCGCTGATGTTGCGCTGGATCTCGGCGCGCGCGCGGGCGCTGGCCGGGTCGTCGCCCATGAATTCCAGGCCCATGCGGATGCGCGTCAGCGGCGAGCGCAGCTCGTGCGATGCATTGGCCAGCAGCGATTTGTGCGAGGTCACCAGGGTCTCGATGCGCGCGGCGGCGGCGTTGAACTGGTGGGCTAGGTCGGCCACCTCGTCGCTGCCGTGCTCGGGCACGCGCACCGACAGGTCGCCCTCGCCAAAGCGCTTGACGCCGCGTTGCAGGTTCTCCAGCCGCTTGAGCAGGCGGCGGATGATGGGGAACACGCCCACGGCCACGGCCACGCCCACCAGGCCCAGCAGCCACAGAAAGCCGAAGGGCGGGCGCAGCCAGAAGGCGGCTGCGCCGTCGTGCGGCGGGCGGTCGCCGCGCGGCGGGCGCGGCGCCATGTGCAGCATGTAGGTCTGGCCGTCCGTGCCTTCGATCTCGAAGCGCAGGCCCTCCTCGGGCGGGCCGGGCAGGCGCCGCGCACGGCCCTGGGCGATCACGTTGCCCTGGCCGTCGCGCATGGCCACGTCGCGCGAGGGCGGCGAGCTGGCGCTTTGCACGTTCTGCGCGTTCTGCTCGGCCGCGATCTGCCAGGCCCAAGCCACCGTCAGCGTGAGCACGGCCACGCCGCCCACCACGGCCAGCCAGATGCGCAGGTACAGGCGCTGGGAGAAGAGGGACAGCAGCTTCATTCGCTTGGCTAGTCTTGTTGTTTGGCGAAGACGTAGCCCACGCCGCGCACCGTCAGGATGCGCTTGGGCGCCTTGGGGTCGGCCTCGATGGCGGCGCGGATGCGGCCCATGTGCACGTCGATGGAGCGGTCGAAGGCCTCCAGTTCGCGGCCTCGCACGGCCTCCATGATCTGGTCGCGCGTGAGCACGCGGCCCGCGCGCTCGGCCAGCGTGACCAGCAGGTCGAACTGGTAGGAGGTCAGCTCGCAGGGCTGGCCCGCCACGGTGACGCTGCGCGCGTCGCGGTCGATCTCCAGGCTACCGAAGCGCAGCGCCGTGGCCGGCTGGCCTGCGGCCGAGCCCTCGCCGCCGCCGCCGCGCCGGCGCAGGATGGCGCGGATGCGCGCCAGCAGCTCGCGCGGCTCGAAGGGCTTGGGCAGGTAGTCGTCGGCGCCGATCTCCAGGCCGATGATGCGGTCCATGGGGTCGCCCTTGGCCGTGAGCATCAGCACCGGCACCTGCGCTGCGGCGCCTGGCAGGGCGCGGATGCGCCGGCAGACCTCCAGGCCGTCCATGTCGGGCAGCATGAGGTCGAGGATGACGAGGTCGGGCAGGTCGGCGCCGGCCACGCCGTCGGCGGGCTGCAGCTGCTCCAGGCCGCTGCGGGCGTCGCCCATGTGCGTGACCTGCAGGCCGTTGTTGCCCAGGTAGTCACCCACCATCTGCGCGAGGCGGGTGTCGTCTTCGATCATCAGAAGATGGTGCGTACTCATGGAGGGCAGTGTATTCATGCTGGGGCCTGGCGTCGTGTTGCGACGATGCTCGCAGCGCCCCGTCAGCCGTGCTTGTCGCTTGCGTAAAGTTCGGTAAAACAGCGCAGCCTGCGGCCAGCCGCTCAACTGCCGCGTTGCGCGGGCCGCACCGCATGCACGCGCGAGGCCAGCGCGATCAGCACCAGCACGGGCAGGCCCAGCAGGGCCGTGGCCTGGAAGAAGCTCACGTAGCCATGCGCATCGACAAAGGCGCCCGAGAAGCCGGCCAGCCACTTGGGCGCCAGCAGCATCATGGAGCTGAACAGCGCGTACTGCGTGGCCGAGTACTGCACATTGGTCAGCCCCGACAGGTAGGCGATGAAGGCCGCCGAGGCGATGCCGCCGGCCAGGTTGTCCGCGCTCACCACCCAGACCAGCGCATTCACGTCATGGCCGCGCGTGGCCAGCCAGGCGAACAGCAGGTTGGTGGCGGCCGACAGCGCGGCGCCCAGCATCAGCACGCGCATCACGCCCCAGCGCATGGCCAGCGCCCCGCCCAGGAAGGCGCCCGCCAGCGTCATGATCACGCCGTACACCTTGGTCACGGCGGCCACTTCGTCCTTGGTGAAGCCCATGTCCACGTAGAAGGGGTTGGCCATGATGCCCATGACCACGTCGCTGATGCGGTAGATGGCGATCAGGCCCAGCACCAGCAGCGCCTGCCAGCGGTAGCGGCCCAGGAAGTCGGCAAAGGGCTCGACCAGCGCACCACGCAGCCACTCGGCCGCGTTGCGGGCAGGCGCCAGCGGGCGCGGCACCGGTTCCGGCGAGAGCAGCACGGTCAGCATGCCCACGGCCATGGAGGCGGCCATGGCCAGGTAGGCCACCTGCCAGGCACCGCTCTGGTAGCCCGCCGTGCCCGCCACCTCGGCGCGGGCGGCCAGCCACAGCACGCCGGCGCCGGCCCAGATCATGGCGAGCCGGTAGCCGGTCTGGTAGGTGGCGGCCAGCGCGGCCTGGCGCTCGGTGTCGGCCGATTCGATGCGGTAGGCGTCCAGCGCAATGTCCTGCGTGGCCGAGCCGAAGGCCACGGCCAGCGCGCACCACACCAGCGGCGTGAGCGAGACGCGCGGATCATTGAACGCCATGCCGCACAGCCCGGCGACGATGAGCATCTGCGCGAACAGCAGCCAGCCGCGCCGCCGCCCCAGCCAGCGCGTGAGCAGCGGCAGCGGCATGCGGTCCACCAGCGGCGACCAGACCCACTTGAAGGCATAGGCCAGGCCCACCCAGCTCAGGTAGCCGATGGTGGTGCGGTCCACGCCGGCCTCGCGCAGCCAGAACGACAGCGTGCCCAGCACCAGCAGCAGCGGCAGGCCTGCCGAAAAACCCAGGGCCAGCATGCGCAGGCTGGCCGGCTCGGCATAGACGCGCAGGGTCTGGGCCCAACTGCGGCGGGGCGCTTCAGTGGGGGTGGAAGGGGCGGAGGAGGTGGTGGTGGACGGCTCGGTCATGTTGGGCTGCGGCAGGCTGCGGCCATTATCGGGCCCATGGTGGCGCGGACTGGCGCGCGCTACCATCGCGGGCACAGGATGCCGCCATGGCCTACACCCTCTCTTCCCTCCACAGCGATGCCGCCGCGCAAGACGGCGCGGCCGATGCCACCGATACCGCCTTCGCGCCGCACAGCTCGGTGCGCAGCTACAGCGGCGAGCACCAGGCCCATGCCCACGGCCATGCGCAAATCCTCTATGCCCTGCAGGGCCGCATGGAGCTGGAAGTGGGCGGGCGCAGCGCCTTTGTGGACGCCGTCAGCGGCATGCTCATCCCCGCCGGCGTGGACCACGGCTACCTGGCGGCGCCGCGCTCGCGCGTGTTCGTCATCGATGCGCCCAGCGGCCCGGGGCTGGACCGGATGCGGCGCTTTTCCGTGCCGCCCGCCCTGCGCGGCCGGGAGTCGGAAGGCCCGGCCACAGAGCAGCTGGCCCAGGTGCTGCAGGCGCCCGGCCTGCTGGCGCGCCGGGGGCTGGACCTGCAGCAACTGACCACGAGCGTACAGGCCGCATTGCACGAGGACTGGCCCACGGCCCGGCTGGCCGCCCTGTGCCATATGAGCGCCCAGCGCTTTCACGCGCGCTTCGTGGAGCTGGCGGGCCAGCCGCCCCAGGCCTGGCTGCGCGGCCTGCGCCTGGATGCGGCCGAGCGCGGGCTGGCGCGGGGCCTGCCCCTGGAGGCCACGGCGCTGCGCTGCGGCTATGCCTCAGCCAGCGCGCTGGCCTATGCGCTGCGGCGCGACCGGGGCGTGACGGCGCGGCAACTGCGCGGCTAGCCCGTTCACAGTCTTGCGGACTACGAGCGTTTCTCGACAAATGCCCGGCCGCGCCAGGCGCAACATGGCGCCATGGTTCGCAATTCTTCCGCTTCTTCCTCCGCCGTCGGCATCGCCTTCGTTTCGGTGGCTGCCGTGCTGTGGGGCACGACGGGCACGGCGCAAAGCCTGGGCGCAGGCGGGCTGTCGCCGTTCTGGGTGGGCGCCGCGCAGTTGGCGGTTTCCAGCCTGTTCCTGGGCGCGCTGCTGGCGGTCTCCCATTGGAGGCTGCGCGGGCGGGCCGGGCAGGGCGGGGCACCCGTCCAGCCGCTGCTGCCCAACCCGGTGCACCTGGGGCTGCGCCCGGCCTGGTTTCTGCTGGCTTCCATGGGAATCGGCGGCTACAGCATCTTCTTCTACGAGGGCGTGACGCTCACGGGCGTGGCCGTGGGCACGGCCGTGGCCATTGGCAGCGGCCCCATCTGGGCCGGGTTGATGCAGGCGCTGGTGCTGCGCGCGCCCCTGTCGGCCCTGTGGTGGGCCGGCACGCTGGTGAGCGTGGCGGGAGGCGCGGCCATGGTGATGGCCCGGGGCGGCGCCACGCTGTCCTGGAGCGGCCTGGCCCTGTGCCTGCTGGCGGGGCTGTCGTACGCGGGCTATGCGCTGATCAACAAGCGCCTGGTCACCCACATGTCGCCGCGCGTGGTGAATTTCTATGTCTTCACCGGGGCGGCCTGCATGGCGGTGCCGATTGCGCTGGTGCAAAGCGGCCTGCCGCAGTGGAGCCTGGCGGCCGTGCTGGTGGTGGTCTACCTGGGCGTGGTGGTGTCGGGCCTGGCGCACATGCTGTTTTCCATCGGGCTGCGCAGCATCTCCGGCCCCACGGGCGTGACGCTGAGCCTGATCGAGCCCGTGGCGGCCTTCGTGCTGGCGGTGTGGGTCGTGGGCGAGCGGCAGCCGCTGCAATCGTGGCTGGGGCTGCTGGCCGTGCTGGCCGGGCTGATGCTGGTGATCGGCGCCGAGATGCGCTCGCAGCGGGCCGTGATGGCCGCGCAGATGGCGTGACTCTTTGTAGGCCGGCGCCGCTCTTCACGATGCGCTGTTCTCCGCATGTTGCAGGCATGCACGGCCGCTAGACTTGGCGGCATGCAGCAGCCATCCCATCTCTCCTCCGAATCCTGTGCCCCGTCCGCCTGGGGCTGTGCCTGCGCGCCCTGGCGCGCGCGTCGCGGTTTCTTGCTGGCCGGCAGCGCGGCGGCCCTGGGCTTGGCCACGGCGCCGGTGGCGGCCCAGGTGCAGGTGGGCGGTGCCTCGGGCCTGCGCAAGCTGGTGCCGGCCGAGACGCTGGAAGGCGCCGCCACCGACCAGTACCAGCAACTGCTGGCCAAGGCCCGCGCCCAGGGCGCACTGGCCGGCGACAGCAACCCGCAGCTGCAGCGGCTGCGCGCCATTGCCCGGCGGCTGATCCCCTACACCGCCCAATGGAACCCGCGTGCCAATGCCTGGCGCTGGGAGGTGAATCTGATCGGCAGCAAGGAGATCAATGCCTTTTGCATGCCGGGCGGCAAGATCGCCTTCTACACCGGCATCATCGACCAGCTGCAGCTGACCGACGACGAGATCGCCATGATCATGGGCCACGAAATGGCCCATGCGCTGCGCGAGCACTCGCGCGAGCAGCTGGCCAAGAACCAGGCCACCAGCATCGGCATCTCGCTGGGCGCCCAACTGCTGGGCCTGGGCGACCTGGGCAATGCGGCGGCCCGCCTGGGCGGCCAGCTGCTGTCGCTGAAATTCAGCCGGGGCGACGAGAGCGAGGCCGACCTCGTGGGCCTGGAGCTGGCCGCGCGCGCCGGCTACAACCCCCAGGCCTCGGTCTCGCTGTGGCGCAAGATGGGCCAGGCCACGGGCGACCGCGGCGGCCTGGAATTCCTGTCCACCCACCCCGCAGGCCCCGAGCGCATCCGCGAGTTGGAGCGCAACATCCCGCGCGTGGAAGGCCTCTACGAGGCCGCACGGCGCGGGTAGGCAGCCGCCTTCAGGCGGCGGCTTTTTGCTTGGGTTGATAGCCCATCACGGCTTTCACTTCAAGGTACTCCTTGAAGCCGTGCTCGCCCCATTCCCGGCCCGTGCCCGACTGCTTGTAGCCACCGAACGGCGCGCCGAAGTCCGGCCCCGCGCCGTTGAGGTGGACCATGCCGGTGCGCAGGCGCGAGGCCACGCGGCGTGCGCGCTCCAGGCTGCCGGACTGCACATAGCCCGACAGGCCGTAGGGCGTGTCGTTGGCCTGGGCGATGGCCTCCTCCTCCGTGTCGTAGGGCAGGATGACCAGCACGGGGCCGAAGATCTCCTCGCGCGCAATGGTCATGTCGTTGCGCACGTCGGCAAACACCGTGGGCCGCACGAAGTAGCCGCGCGCAAGGCCCTCGGGGCGGCCCGTGCCGCCGGCCACCAGGGTGGCGCCTTCGGCGATGCCGGCCTCGATCAGGCCCTGGATCTTGCGGAACTGCGCCTCGCTGACCACGGGGCCCATGTGCATGGCGCCGGTGTCGGCCAATGCATCGCCCACCTTCATGCCCTCGGCAGCGGCCTTGGCCGCGGCCACGGCGCGCGCATGCAGGGCGCGCGGCACGAACATGCGCGTGGGCGCGTTGCAGCTCTGGCCCGAATTGGTGAAGCAGGCGTTCACGCCCTGGGTCACAGCCTTTTCGATGTCGGCATCGTCCAGCACGATGTTGGCCGACTTGCCGCCCAGCTCCTGGGTCACGCGCTTGACGGTATCGGCCGAGGCCTTGGCCACGGCAATGCCCGCGCGCGTGGAGCCGGTGAAGGTCATCATGTCGATGCCGGGGTGCACGGACATGGCCTCGCCCACCGAGGGGCCGTCGCCGTTGACCAGGTTGAACACGCCGGCCGGCACGCCCGCTTCGTGCAGGATCTCGGCCACCAGGATGGCGTTCAGCGGCGCGATCTCCGAGGGCTTGAGCACCATGGTGCAGCCCGCCGCCAGGGCCGGTGCCACCTTGCACATGATCTGGTTGATGGGCCAGTTCCAGGGCGTGATCATGCCCACCACGCCCACGGGCTCATGCACGATGCCGGTGGTGCCGCGCACGCTCTCGAACTCGAATTCCTTGAGCACCTGCAGGGTCTGCTTCAGGTGCCCCGCGCCCACGGTGGCCTGGGCCGCGCGCGACAGCCACAGCGGCGCGCCCATCTCCAGCGAGATGGTCTGAGCCACCTCGTCGATGCGGCGCATGTAGACCGCCAGCACCTTGTCCAGCAGGGCCAGCCGCTCGTCGCGCGTGGTTTGCGAGAAGCCGTCGAACGCGCGGCGTGCGGCGGCCACGGCTGCATCGACATCGGCGGCCGAGCCCATGCTGATGCGGGCCGCCACCTCCTCGGTGGACGGATTGATCACATCCAGCGTGCGCGGCACGGCCGGGGGAACCCATTGGCCGTCGATATAGAACTGCAGGTGCTCTTGCGTGCTCATGAAGCTGTCTCCGTGTCTCGTTGTCATTGGGTGGAAGGGGTGTCGAAGGTGACGCGCTGGTTCACGCGGTAGTGGGGCCAGTAGTCGGCCACAGCATAGTGCTGCGTGCTGCGGTTGTCCCAGATGGCGATGCCGCCCGCGTCCCATTGATGATGCACCATGAACTCCGGCTTCTTAAGCCAGTCCAGCAGGAAGGCGAGCACGCCGCGCGCCTCGTGCCGGTCCACGCCCGTGATGTGGCGCGTGAAATCGGCATTGACGAAGATGCACTTGCGGCCTGAATCGGGGTTGGTGCGCACCACGGGATGCGTCACGGGCTTGAACTGGCGCAGCGCCTCGAACAGCGCCTCCTCGCCCTTGCGGCCCAGGTATTCCCGGAAGCCCGATTCCTCCCAGGTATGGACCGCCTGCAGGCCTTCCAGGTACTGCTGCATGCCGGGCGAGAGCCAGTCATAGGCCTTGCTGGTGCTGGTCCAGCAGGTGTTGCCGCCGGCCGGCGGCGTGGTCACGATCTGGATCACGGTGCCCAGCGGCGGCTGCTGCTTCCAGCTGATGTCGGTGTGCCAGTTGTCTATGGCGGGCGGGCGGTCCTTGTCGGAGATGATCATCTCCACGTCGGGCATGCCGCTCTTGCGCTCGAAGTACGAGCCCTTGGACAGCGGGCCGAACACCTGCGCCAGCGCCACATGCTGCTCGGCCGTGATGGCCTGGGGCCGGAAGAAGATGACCTCGAAGTCGTACAGGGCCTGTCGCAGTTCCGCCTGCACCTCGGGGGACAGGGGCCGGGTCAGGTCCACGCCCTCGATCCAGGCCGCGAAGTTGGGCATGCGCGGCACGGGGCGGATGTGGTGGTAGCGGGCGTCGATGTCGATCAGCTGCATGGGGGCGGCATTGGCCATGGGGTACTCCTTGGAGGAACGGATGGAAGGGGAGGAAGAGGAAGGAAGGTGGGGAGAGAGGGCTGGCGGGCTCACTGCCAGTGCAGCAGCCGCCTCTCGGCCCAGGACATGAAGCGCACCATGCCCACGCCCAGCAGGGCCAGCACCAGCAGCAGCGCCATGACGCCATTGATGTCGAAGGTGGAGCCCAGGTAGGCCAGGGTCTGGCCCAGGCCCTTTTCGCTGGCGATGATCTCGGTGCCCACCACGCCCAGCAGGGCATAGATCAATCCCAGGCGCAGGCCCGAGAAGATCACCGGGACGGCGCCGGGCAGCGTGACCTCGAAGAAGGTGGTGGCGGCGCTGGCGCCCAGCGTGCGGCACAGCGTCACATGGTCCTGGCTGACGCCCCGCATGCCTGCCACCGTGGCCGACAGCACGATGAAGAAGGTCAGCGAGCAGCCCACGGCGATCTTGCTGCCCAGCCCCAGCCCGAACCACAGGATGAACAGCGGCGCCAGCGCGATGCGCGGCATCACGTTCAGCGCGTTGAAGTAGGGCTCGGCAAAGCGCTCGACGGCCGGCCAGCGCACGAAGACCAGCCCGGTGGCGAAGGCGGCCACGCCGCTGGGCTGGCCGAAGAAGGTGGGGTCCAGCCAGCGGCGCGCGGCGGCCCATTCGGCCAGTCCCAGCACGAGACAGATGAACAGCGCATGCAGCGCCAGCCATTGCAGACGGTCAGCCTTCATGGTGCACCCATCCCGATTCAAGCTGCGACCACAGGGCCGCATAGAGTTCATGGAAGCGCGGCGACTTCTGCAGGTCGCGGATGGAGCGCGGGCGCGGCAGGTCTATGGGCAGGTCGGCGATGATGCGGCCCGGGCGCGAGGACATCACCACCACGCGGTCGGAGACGGCCACGGCCTCGGCCAGGTCATGGGTCACGAACAGCACGCTGTGGCGGTGCTGCTGGCACAGGCGCAGCAGCAGGTCCTGCAGCTGCAGCTTGGTCTGCGCGTCCAGGGCGCCGAAGGGCTCGTCCATCAGCAGCAGCTGCGCGTCCAGCGCAAAGGTGCGCGCCAGCGCCGTGCGCTGGCGCATGCCGTGGGACAAGGCCTTGGGCAGGGCCTGCGCATGGTCGGCCAGGCCCACCTCCTGCAGCATGCGCAGTGCGCGCTCCGTGCTGTCGGCCGTGCCGACGCCGCGCACGCGCGCGCCGAAGGCGGCGTTCTCCAGCGCCGTGCACCAGGGCAGCAGGCTGTCGCGCGCCAGCATGTAGCCCACGCGGGAACTGCCCAGGAGCGGTGCCTCGCCCAGCACGCGCAGCGTGCCGGCGCCGGTGTGGGCCACCAGGCCCGCGCAGAGGTTGAGCAGGCTGGTCTTGCCGCAGCCGCTGGGCCCGACCAGCGAGACGAATTCGCCCTCGGCCACCTGCAGCGCAATGTTGTCCAGCACCTGCGTGCGGCCGTCGAAGCTCAGGTGCAGGCCGTCGGCGGCAATGGCCTGCGGCGGCAGTTGCGATCCATTGGAAGTCATGGCGCGCGCCCCCTTCACTGCGCCAGCAGGGGCGCGGTGTCGATCAGCCGGCTGATCTGCCCCGTGCGCTGCAGGTAGCGCGCGGCATGCTGCAGGGCCTTGGGGTCCACCGCAAACTGCATGGAAGGAATGGCGTTGCGCAGCGCCACTTCCAGGATCCGTTCGCCGCCGGTCGTGTTGATGCGGAAGCTGTCCTGCGCGACTTTGAGCAATGCATCGAAATGGGCCGGTTCGCGGGCATAGTCGGCCGCCTCGTTCATGGCGCGGCGCAAGCCCTCCACGGCCTGGGCGTTCTTGCGCAGGAAGTCGGCGCGCACCACCTGCAGCACGCCGGCGCCGTTGGTGTCCACCACATCGGCCGGACCCTGGCCCCTGCGCGGATCGACGACGATGCGGCAGGCCTGGCTGACCTCGCAAAAGCCGTCCATGGGCGAGAACAGCATCAGGCCATCGACCTGCCTTTGCGCAATCGCCGGAAAGGCGGTGTTGGGCGAGCCCACGGCGACGATGGTGACGTCGTCCGCCTTCATGCCGGCGCCCTGCAGCAGGCTCACGAGCTGGAACTCGGCCGCGCTGCCGCGCGCCGTCACGCCGATGCGCCGGCCCTTGAAGTCCTGCATCACGGCGGGATAGCCCTGGCCGGCATGCGCCATGGGCAGGGCCGACGAGGCCATGAGGAAGAACGTCGGCGCGCTGGCGCCGCTGCCGATCACCTTGAGGTCGGCGCCCTTGTTGACCGCCTGGAGCAGCACCTCGGGCGGCGTAAACGCCACTTCGAGGTCACCGGCCAGCAAGGTCTGCAGCGCCAGCGGCGCCTGCGGGATGGGGCGCAGTTCGCAGCGTATGCCGTGCTTCTCGCACAGTCCCCGCGCGTTGGCCACGCGCACCAGGAAATTGCCGATGCCGGGGTAGTCCTGGATGCGCAGCGTGGGCGTCTGTGCAAGGGCTGCCTGGGTCGAGAGCAGGGCGAACACGAAGGCGGATACCAGGGCGAGCGTGGTGCGGATCATGGGGCGGGCTCCATACGTGTGGGTATGGGGCCGATTACAAGGACGGTGCTATGCGCCAATTGCCGCGAAAGGGACAATGATCGGGTGAACACCAAGCTCGGTTCCCCCAACACCTCTTTGGCGCAGGCGCGCAGCGAGCGCTATCGCGTGGACCTGCTGGCCGAATTGCCGGCCGCATCGGCACGCGGGCTGCGGGCTATAGGGTCCAGGCGCCGCTACCGCGATGGACAGTTCGTGCAAAAGCGCGGCGATGCGGCCGACCATGCGCTGGTGCTGCTGTCAGGGCGCTTTCGTGTCGTGGCCTTCACCGTGGGCGGCACCGAGCGCATGACGCGCTGGCTGGAGGCCGGGGAGATCACCGGCATCAGCTCGGTGCTGGGCAATGCGCCCGTGCCCGTGGACCTGGTGGCCGATGGCGATGTCGAGGTGCTGGTCCTGCCGCGCCAGCCGCTGCTGGACTTCCTGGAGCGCGATGCGCCCGCATGCCTGGCTGTGGCGCGCCTGCTGAGCCTGCGCGTGAACGGGCTGCTGGACACCATCTTCATCAGTTCGGAGGACACGCTGCATGCCCGGGTCTGGGCCACCTTGCAGGTTCTGGCGGCAGAGAATGGCCAGCCCCTGCCCGGTGGCCGCACCCTGCTGCGCATATCGCAGGGTGATCTGTCGCATGTGGTGGGCGCCTCGCGCCAGCGCGTGAACGAGGAGCTGCGCAAGCTGCAGGCGGGCGGCAGCGTGCGTCTGGGCTATCGGTGGATCGAGGTGCTGGGCTGAGACAGCTGCAGGCTCAGGTCCCGCCCACGTAGGGGTTGCTCTTGCGCTCGCGGCCGAAGCTGCTTTCGGGGCCGTGGCCCGGGATGAACACGGTCTGGTCGCCCATGGGCCACAGGCGCTGGACGATGCTGTCGATCAGCTGCTGGTGGTTGCCCTGGGGAAAGTCGGTGCGGCCGATGCTGCCCGCGAACAGCACGTCGCCCACGAAGGCGCGGTCGATCTGCGGCGCATGGAACACCACGTGGCCGGGCGTATGGCCGGGGCAGTGGCGCACCTGCAGCGTCTCCTGGCCGATGCTCACCGTGTCGCCATCGTGCAGCCAGCGCGTGGGCGTGAAGGGGTCCGAATGCGGGAAGCCGAACATGGCGCCCTGCTGGGGCAGCGCATCGATCCAGAACTGGTCGCCGGGATGGGGGCCGATGATGGGCAGCTGCTGTGCATCGGCCAGCTCGCGCGTGCCGCCCGCGTGGTCTATGTGGGCGTGCGTGAGCCAGATGGCCTTGAGCGCCAGGCCCAGGCGCTCTATCTCCCAGCCGATCTGCTCCAGGTCGCCGCCCGGGTCGATGACGGCGGCTTCCATGGTCTGGTCGCACCAGACCAGCGAGCAGTTCTGCTGGAAGGCGGTGACGGGGATGGTGTGGTACTGGAGCATGGGCGGCGTGGGTGCTTCTGGCGAAAGCGCCCATTATTCCCGCTCCTTCCCCTGATGGCAGCGCAGGGCCTCCCCCGCTTGCGCCGTCAGGTGGTCGGTTGGCCGCATTGCCCGCAGAACCGCGCACCGGCCGGATGGCTGGCGCTGCAGCTCCTGCAGGCCTGCGGCAGCACCGCGCCGCCGCACTGCGGGCAAAAGCGCGAGCTGGAGGCAATCGATGCATGGCAGCCGGGGCAGACCGCCGCCACGGCCGCAGGCGGGTATGCGCCGCCGGCGTGATGCCCGCCGATATGGACGCCGATATTGCCGCCGTGATGGCCGCCGCGCGCGTGTTGTCCGAACAGTCTTTGCAAGAGTCCCATGGTGCCTTCCTTCGCACTGCGCGGCTGCGCCGCTGCAGTCGCTCAAAGGTGCATTGGGACACGGCAGCGGTGCGCCGGGTCGTGGATGGCGATCATTTAATGTGGCTGTCATTTCGCGGCAATCCGACGTCTTGTGACGGACAGGCGACATCCTCGCGGGCAGACCCCGTGGCTGCCGCCACGCGGCCGTGATACAAGCTAGCCGTGCCGCCAAGCCAGCCTGCCGTCATGCAGGCGCGCAAGGATTTTTTCGAGGATGGGCCGGGCCGCCGCCTGCGCAATGCAGCGCAGGGCGGGTACCGGCATCACGCGAGGGAGAACCGGTATGTTGATTGGCGTGCCTGCCGAGACCATGGCAGGAGAAACCCGGGTGGCCGCGACCCCCGAGACCGTCAAGAAGCTGCGTGCGCAAGGCCATGTGCTGCGCGTGCAGTCGGGAGCGGGAGTGGCGGCCAGCGTGCCCGATGCCTTGTTCGAGGCAGCGGGCGCCGAGATCGTCGATGCGGCAGGCGCCCTGGGCGCCGATCTTGTGCTCAAGGTGCGCATTCCTTCGGAGGATGAGCTGCCCCTGGTCCGCAA
Organism: Delftia sp. WSY_22; assembly: GCF_043104185.1. Lineage (NCBI taxonomy): Bacteria > Pseudomonadati > Pseudomonadota > Betaproteobacteria > Burkholderiales > Comamonadaceae > Delftia > Delftia sp. WSY_22. The sequence continues at coordinate 57,024 of NZ_JBICKN010000019.1, read as the reverse complement.
GGGCGCAACGCTGGTCGGCATGCTGGACCCCTTCCAGCCCGCAGGCCTGCAGCGCCTGGCCGATGCGGGCATCACGGCCTATGCGCTGGAGGCGGCTCCGCGCACCACGCGTGCGCAGAGCATGGACGTGCTGTCCAGCCAGGCCAATATCGCCGGCTACAAGGCCGTGATGATTGCGGCCAACCAGTACCAGCGCTTCTTTCCCATGCTGATGACGGCGGCCGGCACGGTGAAGGCCGCGCGCGTCGTGGTGCTGGGCGTGGGCGTGGCCGGCCTGCAGGCCATTGCCACGGCCAAGCGCCTGGGCGCCGTGATCGAGGCCAGCGATGTGCGGCCCAGCGTGCGCGAGCAGGTCGAGTCGCTGGGCGCGAAGTTCATCGACGTGCCCTACGAGACGGCCGAGGAAAAGGAGGCCGCCGAAGGCGTGGGCGGCTACGCCCGCCCCATGCCGCAAAGCTGGCTGGACCGGCAAAAGGCCGAGGTCGCCAAGCGCGTGGCCCAGGCCGACGTGGTCATCACCACGGCGCTGATCCCGGGCCGGCCCGCGCCCGTGCTGGTCACGGCCGAGATGGTGCAGGCCATGAAGCCAGGCGCCGTCATCGTGGACCTGGCGGCCGAGCGCGGCGGCAACTGCCCGCTGACCCAGGCCGGCATGACCGTGGTCACGCATGGCGTGACCATCGTGGGCCTGACCAACCTGGCGGCGCTGGTGGCGGCCGATGCCTCGGCCCTGTATGCACGCAATGTGCTCGATTTTCTCAAGCTCATCATCAACAAGGATGGCGCCCTGCATGTGGACATGGAGGACGACATCGTGGCCGCGTGCCTGATGGCCCATGAAGGCCAACTCGCAGCACAGCGGAGGAAATGACATGGAAGCCGTATCCCCCACCATCATCCATCTCATCATCTTCGTGCTGGCCATCTACGTGGGCTACCACGTGGTGTGGACCGTCACCCCCGCGCTGCACACGCCGCTGATGGCGGTGACCAATGCCATCTCGGCCATCGTCATCGTCGGCGCCATGCTGGCGGCGGCGCTCACGGAAACGGGCCTGGGCAAGACCATGGGCGTGCTGGCCGTGGCGCTGGCCGCGGTCAACGTGTTCGGCGGCTTCCTGGTCACGCGGCGCATGCTGGAGATGTTCCGCAAGAAAGAGCGCAAGAGCGCTCCGGCCAAGGACGGCAAGGATGCCAAGGCGGAGGGCCAGTCATGAGCATGAACCTCGTCACGTTGCTCTACCTGGTGGCCAGCGTCTGCTTCATCCAGGCGCTCAAGGGGCTGTCGCATCCCACCACGTCCATACGGGGCAACCTGTTCGGCATGGCCGGCATGGTGATCGCCGTGCTGACCACGGCGGCGCTCATCGTGCAGCTGGCCGGCGGCAATGCATTGGGGCTGGGCTGGGTGCTGCTGGGCCTGCTGGTCGGCGGCACGGCCGGTGCGGTCATGGCCCAGCGCGTGGAGATGACCAAGATGCCTGAGCTGGTGGCCTTCATGCACAGCATGATCGGCCTGGCGGCGGTGTTCATCGCCGTGGCCGCCGTGGCCGAGCCCTGGGCCTTTGCCATCACGGCCAAGGGCGGCGCCATCCCGGGCGGCAACCGCGTGGAGCTGGCGCTGGGCGCCTTCATCGGCGCCGTGACCTTCACGGGCTCGGTGATCGCCTTCGGCAAGCTCAGCAGCAAGTACAAGTTCCGCCTGTTCCAGGGCGCGCCCGTGCAGTTCAAGGGCCAGCATGCGCTCAACGCCGTGCTGGGGCTGGCTGCGGCCTTCTTCGTCTTCGGCTTCTGGCACAGCCAAAGCTGGATGGACATCGTGCTGGTCATCGCCCTGGGACTGCTGCTGGGCGTGCTGCTGATCATTCCCATCGGCGGCGCGGACATGCCGGTGGTCGTGTCCATGCTCAACAGCTACTCGGGCTGGGCGGCGGCGGGCATCGGCTTCTCGCTGAACAACAGCATGCTGATCATTGCGGGTTCGCTGGTGGGCAGCTCGGGCGCCATCCTGAGCTACATCATGTGCAAGGCCATGAACCGCTCGTTCTTCAGCGTGATCCTGGGCGGCTTCGGCGGCGAGGCCACCAGCGCGGCGGCAGGCTCCCAGCAGCAGCGCAACGTGAAAAGCGGCAGCGCCGACGATGCGGCCTTCGTCCTGGGCAATGCCGAGACCGTGGTCATCGTGCCCGGCTACGGCCTGGCCGTGGCGCGTGCCCAGCACGCGGTCAAGGAGCTGGCCGACAAGCTCACCGAGCGCGGCGTGACGGTGAAGTACGCCATCCACCCGGTGGCCGGCCGCATGCCCGGCCACATGAACGTGCTGCTGGCCGAGGCCGAGGTCCCCTACGACCAGGTCTTCGAGATGGAGGACATCAACAGCGAGTTCGGCCAGGCCGACGTGGCCATCATCCTGGGCGCCAACGACGTGGTGAACCCCGCCGCGCACGTCAAGGGCAGCCCCATCTACGGCATGCCCATCCTGGAGGCCTACAAGGCCAAGACGGTGATCGTGAACAAGCGCTCCATGGCGGCCGGCTATGCGGGCCTGGACAATGAGCTTTTCTACATGGACAAGACCATGATGGTCTTCGGCGACGCCAAGAAGGTGGTGGAGGACATGGGCAAGGCGCTGGAGTGAGGCATGCGCCCGGGCTGAAGTCCGAGGAGGGCAGGGCCCAAGCCCTGGCCTCCTTGAAAACGATCTTGGGTCAGCCCCCGGACCGGGTCAGCAATTCGTCCAGCGCATCGGCGATGGCTTGGCCTTCATGCTCCAGTGAGGCCACCACTTCACCCAATTGATCCAGGGCGACTGAAACCATGTCCAGGGCATGCAGGACGACCGGCACGCCTTCAATGACAAACACAGGATTCATCCTCGCACCCACGGTTGGAGTGCCGTGCGGCAGCAGATTCTGCCGAACCAGTGGAACCACGACGCGACGGCGGTAGCGGTCAAACAGCGAGGACTGGACCACGACGACGTAGGGAATCGAGTCGCGCAAGGCTCCCTTGTTGCGATGAACGTCGAATTGCGCCACTAGAGCGTCGAGTGCTCGTCTGCGAACGAACCCACCGCGATGTTGACCGCGTTCCAGTCGCTGGCGCAGGCGTCGGCAAGCCGTTGGCGCTCACGCTGTGCGCCCTCCTGCCTGGCAACGTATTCGGCCAGCAGGGATTCCATGGTGGCCGAGAGATTGTCGGTATAGGCCTTGGCCTGCGTCACCAGATCTGCATTGATCGTGAGATGGATTGGCCGCTTGGCGCTGGAGACAGCAATGGATTTCATCTCGGAACCCTCAGATAAAGATCATGCGCACAGTGTCTGTATGAGAGCGCGACGAGTCAAACCGCCGCGACCCAAGGCCCTGCTTGAACGTCTCACAGCTTCATGTCGTAGCCGATGGTCACCGGCGCATGGTCCGAGAACTTCACATCCTTGTAGATGTTCTCGGTGCGGGCCAGCGCGGCGGTAGCGGGGGTGGCCAGGTGGTAGTCCAGGCGCCATCCCACGTTGTTGGCGTAGGCCTGGCCGCGGTTGCTCCACCATGTGTAGCAGGTGTCGGTGGTGTCGGGCTGGAGCAGGCGATAAACGTCCACCAGGCCGCCAGTCGGCTCAGTTTTGTTCAACAATTTTGTCATCCACTCGCGTTCCTCGGGCGTGAAACCGCTGTTTTTCTGGTTGCTGCGCCAGTTCTTGAGGTCGATCTGCTGGTGGGCGATGTTGATGTCGCCGCAGAGGATGAACTCGCGTTCGCCCTTCATGCGCATCAGGTGGGCGTGCATTTCGGCCAGGAAGCGGAACTTGGCCGTCTGGCGCAGTTCGCCGGAGCTGCCGCTGGGAAAGTAGGCGCTGATGATGGACAGCTTGCGCGATGGCGTGTCGAAGCGCGCCTCCACGTAGCGGCCTTCGGCGTCGAATTCGTGCGAGCCGAAGCCGACCACGACGTCGCTGGGCTCGTGGCGGCTGTAGACGCCCACGCCCGAGTAGCCCTTTTTCTCGGCGTAGTGGAAGTGGCCGCGCAGGCCGGCCAGCAGCTCGAAGCGTCCGGTCATGTCGGCGGCCTGGGCCTTGATTTCCTGCACGCAAATACAATCCGGCGCAGTGGCCTCGATCCAGGCTTCGACGCCCTTGGTCGAGGCCGAGCGGATGCCGTTGAGGTTGAGGCTGGTCAATTTGAACAAGGATGAATCCATGGTGGTGAGTAATCTGCAGGCCGATGACGCAGGCCGTCTGGCGCAGGAATTTGTGCAATTCGCCGTTGACGCAGGGGTGCTGCGTTTCGGCGAGTTCAAGACCAAGGCCGGGCGCATGAGCCCGTACTTCTTCAATGCCGGCCTGTTCGATGACGGCGGCAAGATGGGCCGTCTCGCCGAATTCTATGCAAAAGCCATCGCGGCCAGCGGCATCGAGTTCGACATGATCTTCGGCCCGGCCTACAAGGGCATCCCGCTGGCGGCCACCGTGGCGGTGGAGCTGGCCCGCATGGGCATCAACAAGCCCTTTGCGTACAACCGCAAGGAAGCCAAGGACCACGGCGAGGGCGGCACCCTGGTGGGCGCGCCGCTCAAGGGCCGCGTGCTGATCGTGGACGACGTGATGAGCGCCGGCACGGCCGCGCGCGAGTCCATCGCCATCATCCGCGCCGCCGGTGCCACGCCGCATGCCGTGGCCATCGCGCTGGACCGCCAGGAAATGGCCACGGAAAATGGCCAGGACGTGCCCCACAGCGCCGTGCAGTACGTGCGCAACCAGCTGGGCATGCAGGTCTGCACTATTGCAAAACTGGCAGACTTATTGCTTTATCTTGAGATTCAAGGTGGCAGCGCAGGCAGCGGCCACCATGAGCGCGTGCTGGCCTACCGCCAGCGTTATGGAGTCAACGACAAGGGGTGAGCGGTTGATGAAGCGGGCGATGCATGCACGATCCTTGCTGTGTGCCATGGGCTTGGCCACGCTGGGCTGCGCCGTGCTCGCCCAGGATGTGCCCCTGGGGCCGGGCATCTATTCATGCACCGACGCCCGTGGCCGCCGCCTGACGGCCGACCGCCCGATTGCCGAATGCGTGGACCGCGACCAGCGCGTGCTGGGCAACTCCGGCGTGGAGCTGCGCCGCGTGGGCCCCACGCTGACCGACAACGAACGCGCCGAGCTGGACGCCCAGCGCCGCCGCGACCAGGCAGAGCAGCGCCGCATGCGCGAGGAGCGCTCGCGCGACAAGGCGTTGATCACGCGCTACCCCAACCAGGCCGCCCACGATGCCGAGCGTGCCGAGGCCATCTCCCAGGTCGATCAGGTCATCTCCGTGGCGCGCCAGCGCCAGCAGGAACTGCAGACGCGGCGCACGGCCCTGAATGCCGAGATGGAGTTCTACAGGAAAGACCCCGCCAAGGCGCCGGCATCGCTGCGCCGCCAGCTCGACGAGAACACGGCCTCGCAGGAGGAGCAGCAGCGCTTCGTCCAGCAGCAGGACCAGGAAAAGCGCCGCATCCAGGAGCGCTTCGATGCCGAGCTGCAGCAGCTGCGCCAGCTGTGGGCTGCGAGCGCACGCCGCTGAGGCTGGCCCAACGCCGCGCCCGCCGCCGCGTTCTTTCTTCTTCCTGCCCCTCCTTTCCTTCCTCCTTCTCGTTGCACGCTTGCTGAGTCGAATTCGTCCTGCATGCGGCGCCCGCATGCAGGGCTAGGCTTTGCGCATCGAGTCTGCGGGCTGACATCAAGGGAGGCAGCATGACGGTGTGGCGTTGGTTGATGGCCTTGCTGCTGTGGGCAGCCGGGGCCTGGCTGTCCTGGGGCGGCGCCCAGCTCCTGCTGGCCGGCGGCAGCGGCTACTACGTGATCGCCGGCCTGCTGCTGCTGGTGGTGGGGTGGGGCGTGGCGCGCCGTTCGGCCATGGCGCTGTGGCTGTTTGCGCTGTGGCTGCTGGGCACCGCGCTGTGGGCGGTCTGGGAGATAGGGCTGGACTGGTGGCCGCTGGCGGGGCGCCTGGGGGTGCCCTGGTTGATGGGCCTGCTGCTGGTGCTGCCCTGGTCGGTGCGTGCGCTGCGCCATGAGCCCGACATGGGCCAGAACCGGGGCCTGGCACCGGCCCATGCGGCGCTGGCGCTGGTGGTGCTGGGCACGGCCATTCTTGCGAGCCTGTCCTTCGGGCGGCAGCGCGATGCCCATGAAACCCAGGGCCAGTTTGCGGGCGCGGCCGCCGCCGCGTCGGACCTGCCGGCCGACGGCCAGGTCACGGCCGTGCAGAACATGTCCATGGTGGCCTCCGATGCCGGCGGCCTGCGCAGCCCGCCGGTGCTGCAGGGCGATGCCACCGATGCCGTGCCCGATGGTGAATGGCATGCCTACGGCCGCACCGGAGCGGGCCAGCGCTATTCGCCGCTGAGCCAGATCGGCCCGCACAACGTGCGGCTGCTGCAATTGGCCTGGGAGTTCCGCACGGGCGATGTGCGCGGCAAGCCCGGCGATCCCGAAGAAACCACGTTCGAGGTCACGCCGCTGAAGATCGGCGAGCGCCTGTTCCTGTGCACGCCCCACCAGTCGGTGATTGCGCTCGATGCCACCACGGGCAAGCAGCTGTGGCGGCGCGACCTGCCCATGCCCAAGGGGCTGGCGCTGCAGCACCTGACCTGCCGGGGCCTGTCCTACCAGTCGGCGCAGGCGGCCGCGCAGTTCGATGCGGCGGCAGGGCAGACGCATTCGGCGGTGGCGCCGGCTGCAAGGAAGGCCGGCGCACAGGCGGCACAGGCTGATCCGGCTTCCTCGGTCTCCCCGGCCCCTTCCTCCGATGATGGCCGCTGTACCGCCAAGCTGTTCATGGCCACGGCCGACGGCAAGGTGGTCGCCCTCAATCCCGCCGACGGCCAGACCTGCGGCAACGTGGCGGGCGGCCAGGGCCAGATCGACCTCTGGCAGGGCATGCCCGAGCGCAAGCCGGGCTCGTACTACTCGACCTCGCCGGTGGTGGTGGCGCGCGACCGCATCATCGTGGGCGGCACGGTGCTGGACAACCATTCCACGCGCGAGCCTTCGGGGGTGATCCGTGCGTTCGACATCCGCTCGGGTGCGCTGCTGTGGGCCTGGGACCCGGGGCGGCCAGCGACCAGCACGCCGCTGCCCGAAGGGCAGACCTATGTGCCCAGCTCGCCCAACAGCTGGTCCATCTCCAGCGTGGACGAGACGCTGGGCCTCGTCTTCGTGCCCATGGGCAATGCGCCGCCCGACCAATGGGGCGGCCGGCGCAGCGCCGAGGCCGAGCGGTATTCGTCCTCCGTGGTGGCGCTGGACATCGCCACGGGCGCCGTGCGCTGGGTGTTCCAGACCGTGCACCACGATCTCTGGGACTACGACGTGCCCTCGCAGCCCAGCCTGATCGACCTGGAGATCGGCGGCCACAGCGTGCCCGCCCTGGTGCAGCCCACCAAGCAGGGCGAGCTGTTCGTGCTGGACCGGCGCACGGGCCAGCCGCTTCTGCCCGTTACCGAGGTGGCTGCGCCGCAGGGCGCGGCACGCGGCGACCGCACGGCGCCCACGCAGCCGCATTCGCAGCTGAGCTTCAATCCCCCGGCCCTGACCGAACGCGACATGTGGGGTGCCACGCCCTTCGAGCAGCTGTGGTGCCGGCTGGCCTTCCACCGGCTGCGCTACGAGGGGCGCTTCACGCCGCCGTCGGAGCAGGGCTCGCTGATCTATCCGGGCAACTTCGGCGTCTTCAACTGGGGCGGCGTGGCCGTGGATCCGCGCCGGCAGGTGGTGTTTGCCACGCCCACGCGGCTGGCCTTCGTCTCCACCCTGGTGCCGCGCGCGGACGATACCTCGCTGCTGGTGCAGGATGGCGGCCCGCCCAAGGACGGCCTGCCCGCGCTCAACGAAAACTTCGGCGCACCGTTTGCGGTGCGGCTCAAGCCCTTTGTCTCGCCGCTGGGCATTCCCTGCCAGGCGCCGCCCTGGGGCTTTGTGGCGGGCGCCGACCTGCGCACGGGCCAGATCGTCTGGCAGCGCCGCAACGGCACGCCGCGCGACCTGAGCCCGCTGCCGCTGGGCTTTCGCATGGGCGTGCCTGGCATTGGCGGCCCGGTGATGACCGCTGGCGGCGTGGCCTTCTACTCGGGGGCTCTGGACAACTATGTACGCGCCTACGACGTGGACAGCGGCCGCCAGCTCTGGCAGGACCGCCTGCCTGCTGGCGGCCAGGCCACGCCCATGACCTACCTGGGCACCGACCAGCGCCAGTACCTGGTGGTGGTGGCGGGTGGCCATGGTTCGACCGGCACCAAGGCTGGCGACAGCGTGCGTGCCTATGTGCTGCCCAAGGAGGTGGCGGCGCCCTGAGCGCTCAGCGCCGTGGGGGTCTGCGCCGGCTCATGCCGATCCGGCCCGGCCCAGCATGCGCAGAACGCGCGTGACCAGCAGCGCGGCCACCCAGGCCAGTCCGCCGATCAGCAGCGGCAGGCGCAGCAGCGCGCCTTGCTGGGCGAACAGCATCAGCGCGTCGGCCTTCCACAGCGCGGCATAGCCCGTGTACAGGCCGTAGGCCAGCCAGGCCAAGGCGCCCAGGGCGAACAGGGCCGCCATGCGCCGGGCGCTGCGGCCATCGCGCGAATCCGCGGGCAGGGCGCGCGTGCCGTGCCAGACCCAGCCGATGGAGGCGAGCACCAGCAAGGCACTGGCTGCCACGGACAGCTGCAGCCAGGTATGGGGGGAGAGTGAGGACATCAAAAGAAAACCGCGCGCCGGCAAAGTGCCGGCCGCAGCGAGTGTAGCGGCGCAGTGCCCTGCGTGGTTTCGGTGCTCAGGCCGGTTGCCAGACGGTGGCGCCGTGGCCCTGGCCGCCGCTGCCGGGGACGGAATGGATGCCCAGCACGGCTGCATGGCGCTGCAGCAGGGCGTCGAACTGCTCGATGCTTTCCGCCGTGGCCGGGGCGTCGTCGTATTCGCTGGCCACCTGGTCCGTGGTGAAGGAGCTGGCGCCGAACTTCTGGACGATGTTGCGCAGCTTGTCGAGGTTGGGGCTGGAGGATGGTGTCATGGCAACTCCTTGGGGTCATGGACGCCTGCTGCGCCGCAGGCCTGTGGGCCAGTGTAGCCCCGGGGCCTGGGCAGGCCATCCGGGGCATCCCCGCAAAGCGGCGTAGGACTTGGAACCCGCCGTCAGCCGCCCGTGGCCACGGGGCCGGCGCTCAGCACTTCGGCCAGCGGCTTGCGCGGCGTGGGCACCTCGCGCTCGCGCAGATCGTCGGGCAGGGTGGCCGCATCGCCGCGCCAGCCCACGGCGATCACCACCTCGGGCTCCAGGTGCTCGGGCAGGCGCAGCACCTCGCGTGCGGCCTCGGCCGAGAAGCCGCCCATGGCGTGCGTGGCCAGGCCCATGGCGTGGGCTTCCAGCGCCAGGTAGCCCCAGGCGCAGCCCGCGTCGAAGCTGTGCTTGCCGGGCGAGGCCTGGCGGTCGGACATCAGCACGATCAGCGCGCCCGCCTCCAGGCACCAGCGGCGGTTGAACTCGTTGGGGATGGTGCTGAAGGCCTGCCAGTTCGCATCGCCGCGCAGCGCATAGGCAAAGTGCCAGGGCTGCTTGTTGCTGGCCGAAGGCGCCCAGCGCGCGGCGTCGGCCAGTTGCTCGATCTGGGCCTGGCTCAGTGCCTCGGGCCTGAAGGCGCGCGGCGACATGCGGCCCAGGAACTGCGGATGGATGGGGGTGGTGGTGTTGCGTGTCATGCGGATAGGCGGCAAGCAGAAAGGAAAGCGGCAACGATAGCGCAAGGCCTCAGGGCTGGCGCGGGGCCTGGCCATGCTGCTGGCTGATCACGCGCAGATGGCGCTCCATGCGGATGAAGACCAGCACCATCACCACCAGCACGAGGAATGACATCAGCATGCTCCAGAAGGCCGTCTCCACGGCGCCGAAGCGTTCCTTCCAGGAGCTGCTGCCGTGGCTGTCCTCGCCGCGCAGCGCGCGCGCCGCATTGTCCAGGGACAGCGTGTAGTTCAGCAGCACCGTGGACAGGATCTGCTGGGCCGTCTGCGCCTGCAGCCGCGGCTCCAGCGCGGCATTGCCGAAGACCTGCTCCAGCGCGGCGGGCAGGCCCTGCACATAGGCCGCATAGGCGCCCTTGCCGTGTTCCAGCTCGGCGGCCTGGGCACGCTCATGGATGGCGGCGGCGGTATCCACGGGCTCGACCATCCAGCTGTCTTCCTCGTCGGCGGAGGCGGCTGCGGCAGCCGCTGCGTCGGCAGCCGCTGCATCGGCCGCCGCATCCACGGCCCCGGCATCGCCTTCGCGCTGGCCGCGCTCCTGGATGCGGCGCTGCACATCGGCCTCGGACGGCAGGGCGTCGCCTTGCAGCAGCGGGTGCAGCGGTGCCAGGCCCCGTGCCTGGTGGTCCCGCTCGGTGCGCTCGCGCCGCGCAGGATCCTTGTTCACGAAGGCGCGCACCAGGGCGTCGGCCTTCTGGAAGGCGGGGCGCAGCGCCGGATCGGCCAGGCGCTTTTCCATGGCGGGTTCGCCGCCGCCCGCGCCCAGGTCGCGGCTGGTTTCGTCCACGACGAACTGCAGGTCGGGCCTGGCGTCCTTCCAGTTCAATTCCTGGGCCACGGCCTGGGGCGCCTCGGCCTTGCCGGGCCTGAAGCTCTCCCAGGTCCACAGTGCCATGCCCACCAGCACGAGCAGGGAGAACACCAGCAGCACCACGCGCACCACCTGCACCAGCAGGTCCTCGATCCTGCGCAGCATGTTTGTAATCATCGGATTCCTCGGTTGGTTCGTAAAACAAGGGCGCGTCCGGCCCGCCTGCAGGCCTGTTCTGTTGCTATTGATTTGAAAGCACCGGACGCAGACGCGCGAATTCTAGGAAGGCTGCCGCGCACGGGCGCACCGGTTCTCAATGTTTTACATTTCGCGCCAATCTCGAAGTGTGCATGTGCTCCCGTGGCATGCGCCGTCCTGCAATGGGTGTCTGCCGGATGGCGGGATATTCATGGCCGCAGGGCGCATGGTTCTCCCGCTTGCGGGCGCGCTGGCTTTGGGCCTACCGGCTGTAGCGGCTTCCCGAATCCGCTGTAATGCTCGCTTTGATTTCTGACTGACTAGAGAGGGCTCGCCCATGACCAAAACGTCGCTGGATAAATCGAAGATCAAGTTCCTGCTGCTCGAAGGCATCCATCCTTCCGCACTCGAAGTGCTGCGCAACGCGGGCTACACCAATGTGGAGACCGTGACGGGCGCGCTGGAAGGCGAGGAGCTCAAGCGCAAGATCGCCGACGTGCACTTCGTCGGCATCCGTTCGCGCACGCAGCTGACGGCCGACGTGTTCGCCGCCGCGCAAAAGCTCGTGGCCGTGGGCTGCTTTTGCATCGGCACCAACCAGGTGGACCTGGACGCGGCGCGCGAGCGTGGCGTGGTGGTCTTCAACGCGCCTTACTCCAACACGCGCTCGGTGGCCGAGCTGGTGCTGGCCGAAGCCATCCTGCTGCTGCGCGGCGTGCCTGCCAAGAACGCCTCCGCCCACCGCGGCGGCTGGCTCAAGAGCGCCGAGAACTCCTACGAAATCCGCGGCAAGACGCTGGGCATCGTGGGCTACGGCTCCATCGGCACCCAGCTGTCGGTGATGGCCGAGTCGGTGGGCATGCAGGTGCTCTTCCATGACGTGTCCACCAAGCTGCCGCTGGGCAATGCGCGCCAGGCCGCATCGCTGGCCGATCTGCTGGCCGGCAGCGACATCGTCACCCTGCACGTGCCCGAGCTGCCCTCCACCCAGTGGATGATCGGCGCCAAGGAAATCGCGGCCATGAAGCCCGGCGCCATCCTGATCAATGCCTCGCGCGGCACCGTGGTGGAAATCGAGCCGCTGGCCGAGGCCCTGAAGGCCGGCAAGCTGCTGGGCGCCGCCATCGACGTGTTCCCCACCGAGCCGCGCAGCAACAAGGATGAATTCGTCTCGCCCCTGCGCGGCCTGGACAACGTCATCCTGACACCGCACGTGGGCGGCTCCACCATGGAGGCCCAGGCCAACATCGGCCTGGAAGTGGCCGAGAAGCTGGTCAAGTACAGCGACAACGGCACCACCACCTCGGCGGTGAACTTCCCCGAAGTGGCCCTGCCCGCCCACCCCGGCCAGAACCGCATCCTGCACGTGCACCACAACCAGCCCGGCGTGCTGTCGGCCATCAACCAGGTGTTTGCCGAGAACGGCATCAACATTGCCGGCCAGTACCTGCGCACCGACGAGAAGGTGGGCTATGTGGTGATCGACCTGGCGGCCCAGTCCTCGGGCCTGGCGGTCGAGAAACTGACCCAGGTTCCCGGCACCATCCGCTGCCGCGTGCTGTTCTGATGGCCAGGTTTCAGGATGCTGCGCTTGGGCGCACTTCCTGAAACTGGCGCATTGCCGGCTCGCCCTATCTGCCCGGCTGCAGCAGCAGCCGCATCAGGTCCGTGCGCGTGATCAGGCCGGTCAGCCGGCCTTCGCGCATCACGGGAATGCAGGGCACGCTGTGCCGGGCCAGGGCGTCCAGCAACTGGCCCACGGGCGTGTCCTCGTCCACGCTGAGTTCAGGCGCATGAACCAGCTGGGGCAGCTCCGACAGGCGGGGCACGGCCCGGCTCTTGCCGGGCAGGCGCTGGCCCAGCCAGTTCAACAAAGAAGGTTTTGCCGCAGATTCGGCCGGGCGCGCGGGGCTCATCCACAGCCACTCGTACAGCTCGGCACGGGAGACCGTGCCGGCCAGGCCGCCATCGGCGTCCAGCACCGGCAGGCTCTTGGCCGGGTGTGCGCGAAAGCGTGCGGCCACGGCGTGCACGTCGTCGTCCATGGAGCAGCTCACGGGATCGCGCGTCATCAGCTGGGCGCAGCGCACGCCGCCCAGGCGGTGCTCGATGGCGGTTTCCTCGGCGGCGGCCAGCAGCTCGGCCAGGTCGTCGGCTTCCAGGTTGTTTTCCTGGCCGAAGCGCAGCAGCAGCGCCTCCAGATCGGCATGGGACAGGCCCAGGCGCGAGGCATGGCGATGGGCCGAATCGGCGGGCGAGGCCTTGGGCGCCGTGTCGGCATGGTGGGGATAGCGCCGGCCCGTGGCGCGGTGGAGCGCCGTGGCCGCCAGGACCAGCGCCAGCGTCAGCGCGCCCACGGGCACGAAGGGCAGCATCCAGCCGGCGGCCAGCGAGGCCTTGGCATTGAGCACCGTCAGCAGGGCCATGGCGCCACCCGGCGGATGCAGCGAGCGCGTCAGCAGCATGCAGCCTATGGCGCCACCCACGGCCAGCGCAGGGGCCAGCTGGGGAGGGCTCCACTGCAGCACGAACAGGGCCCAGAGCGCCGACACCGTATTGCCCACTACGCAGGACCAGGGCTGGGCCAGCGGGCTGGTGGGCACGGCGAACAGCAGCACGGCCGTGGCACCCAGCGGCGCGAACAGGCGCAGGGGAAGATCCCAGGTGCCCGCATGCGCCAGCCAGACCAGGGCCGTGGCCATTCCCATGCCCACGATGGAGCCCATGGCCACGCGCCACATGTCCGCAGGCGCGGGGCGTGGCACCACCGGCCCCCATGCTTTTCTGTTCCAGCCCATGGCCTTGTTGTCTTGTTGTCTTTGCCTGCGCGGCCCTGGGGCAGGGCTGCAAAAGCGCGTCATTTTAGGAAGGGACGCCGCTCTTGCTCGCAGCATGGGCTTTGCACCCTTTCGGTGCAGCGCGCCTGCCGGCTCAGTCCACCATGGACTGGTACACGCCCTCGCGCATCACCCAGCGGTAGGCAATGCGCTGGGCCATGGACTGCATCATGAGGATGGCGAACAGGTCCTCCTGCGGATCGATCCAGAAGAAGGTGCCGTAGATGCCGCTCCATGAAAAGTCGCCCACGCTGCCCGGCAGCGGGTTGAGGCCCGGCGCCGTGCGCACCGCAAAGCCCAGGCCGAAGCCCTGGCCCACCTCGGGCGAGGGCAGCTGGGCGCCGAAATACGCCATGTCCGGCCCCATGCGCACGCTGGCGGGCAGGTGGTTGGAGGTCATCAGCTCCACGGTCTTGCGCGAGACCAGGCGCACGCCGTCCAGCGTGCCGCCGTTGCGCCAGAACAGGCACAGCCGCGCGTAGTCGGCCATGGTCGAGACCATGCCACCGCCGCCCGACTCGAACATCATGGCGCGCGTGACCGGGGGGATGGGCGGCATCTGTTTCTGCGGCCCTTCGGGCTGGGGCCGCGCGGCGCGTGCGATCTCGCTGTCGGGCGCATGAAAGCCCGTGTCGGCCATGCCCAGCGGCCCGGTGATGTGCTCGCGCACGAAGGCGGCCAGCGTCTGGCCGCTGACCAACTCGACCACGCGGCCCAGCACATCGGTGGACATGCCGTATTCCCAGGTCTCGCCGGGCTGGGCCACCAGCGGCAGCTGCGCGAGCCTGGTGATGAACTGCGCATTGGTGAACTTGCCGCTGAACAGGCCCGCATCCAGGTACATCTTCTTGACGGGGTGCTCGGTGCCGGCGAATCCATAGGGAATGCCGGAGGTGTGGCGCAGCAGGTCCTGCAGCGTGATGGAGCGTGCCAGCGGCGCGCGCTCCAGGCCCACGCGCAGCGCGGCCAGCTCGGGCAGGTACTGCTCCACGGGCTCGATGATGGACAGCCGCCCCTGCTCGGCCAGCATCATGATGGCCAGCGAGGTGATGGGCTTGCTCATGGAGGCGATGCGGAAGATGGCATCGGGCCGCATGGCCGTGCCGGCCTCGGGGTCCAGCAGGCCGAAGCTCTCCAGGTAGGCCAGCTTGCCGCGCCGCGCCACCAGGGCCACGGCGCCCGGGATCTCGCCGGTGTCCACGCCGCGCTGCAGCCGGGCCGACAGGCGCGCCAGGCGCGCGCCGCCCAGGCCTACGGCTTCAGGGGAGTCGGCCCAGGGCAGGCCGGGGATGTGCAGGCGGTCGGTGCTGGTGGTCATGCTGTCTCCTCAGGTGCGATGGCAGGGATTCTGGAGACATGCAGGCGCAGGCGCTGTTCGGTGCGGGACAGCCGGCGCGGAGCGTGCACACGAAAAAAAGCCCGCCACGATGGGCGGGCCTGGTGGACCGGGTGGACCGGGCGTGTGGTCAGGCCAGCTTGGCCTTGAGCAGCTCGTTGACCTGCGCCGGGTTGGCCTTGCCCTTGGAAGCCTTCATGACCTGGCCGACCAGGGCGTTGAAGGCCTTGTCCTTGCCTGCGCGGTACTGCTCCACGTTGGCCGGATTGGCGGCGATCACCTCGTCGATGATCTTCTCCAGCGCGCCCGTGTCGTTCATCTGCTTGAGGCCCTTGGCCTCGATGATGGCGTCGACATCGCTGCCTTCACCGCTCCACAGCGCTTCGAACACCTGCTTGGCTGCGTTGTTGGAGATGGTGCCGTCGCCGATGCGCGCGATCAGCGCGGCCAGCTGGGCGCTGGAGACCTTGGCGGCCTCCATGCCGATTTCCTCGGTGTTCAGGCGGCGCGAGATCTCGCCCATGATCCAGTTGCTGGCCAGCTTGGGCGCATTGCAGGCCCGGGCCGTGTCCTCGAAGTAGGCGGCCATGGCCTGGCTTTGCGTCAGCGTGGTGGCGTCGTACTCGGGCAGGCCGTATTGCTCGACAAAGCGCGCGGCCATGGCGCGCGGCAGCTCGGGCATGTCGGCCCTGACCTGTTCCACCCACTCGGGCGCGACCACCAGCGGCGGCAGGTCGGGGTCGGGGAAGTAGCGGTAGTCGGCCGCGTCTTCCTTGGTGCGCATGGAGCGCGTCTCGCCCGTGTCGGGGTCGAACAGCACGGTGGCCTGCTGGATGCGGCGGCCGTCCTCGATTTCCTCGATCTGCCAGCGGATCTCGTAGTCGATGGCCAGCTGCATGTTCTTGAAGCTGTTGAGGTTCTTGATCTCGCGGCGCGTGCCCAGCGGCTGGCCGGGCTTGCGCACGGAGACGTTGGCGTCGCAGCGAAAGCTCCCTTCCTGCATGTTGCCGTCGCAGATGCCGATCCAGGTCACGATCTGGTGCAGCGTCTTGGCGTAGGCCACGGCTTCTTCCGTGCTGCGGATGTCGGGCTCGGTCACGATCTCCAGCAGCGGCGTGCCGGCGCGGTTCAGATCGATGCCCGACTGGCCGATGAAGTCCTCGTGCAGCGACTTGCCGGCATCTTCCTCCAGGTGGGCGCGCACCAGGCGGATGGTCTTCTTCTCGTCGCCGAGGAAGAAGGACACCTCGCCGCCCTGGACCACGGGAATCTCGAACTGCGAGATCTGGTAGCCCTTGGGCAGGTCGGGATAGAAGTAGTTCTTGCGCGCGAAGATGCTGCGCGGCGCAATGTGCGAGCCCAGCGCCAGGCCGAGGCGGATGGCGCACTCGACGGCCTTTTTGTTCATCACCGGCAGCGTGCCGGGCAGCGCCATGTCCACGGCGCAGGCCTGGGTGTTGGGCTCGGCGCCGAAGGCGGTGCTGGCGCGGCTGAAGATCTTGGACTGGGTGGCCAGCTGGGCGTGGGTCTCGAAGCCGATGACGACTTCATAGCCCTGGATGAGTTTCGCGGTCATGGGGTCTCAGATGCCCTTCGGAGCTTGAAGGTGGAAATCGGTGGCCTGCTGGAAGCGGTGGGCGGCGTTGAGCAACTGGCCTTCCTTGAAGTAGTTGCCGATCAGCTGCAGGCCCACGGGCATGCCGGCCTCGCCAAAGCCTGCGGGCACGCTCATGCCGGGCAGGCCGGCCAGCGATGCGGGCAGCGTGAAGATATCGGCCAGGTAGTTGGCCAGCGGGTCGCTCTTTCCGCCCAGCTGCCAGGCCACGGTGGGCGCGGCGGGGCCGGCGATCACGTCGCACTGCTGGAAGGCGGCCTGGAAGTCGTCGGCGATCATGCGGCGGATCTTCTGCGCCTGCAGGTAGTAGGCGTCGTAGTAGCCCTCGGACAGCACGTAGGCGCCGATCATGATGCGGCGCTTGACCTCGTCGCCGAAGCCTTCGGCGCGGGTCTTCTTGTACATGTCCACCAGGTCCGTGTAGTCCTTGGCGCGGTGGCCGAACTTCACGCCGTCGAAGCGCGAGAGGTTGGACGATGCCTCGGCCGGGGCCAGGATGTAGTACACGGGAATCGACAGCTCGGTGCGCGGCAGCGAGATAGGCACCAGGCGGGCGCCCAGCTTCTCGTATTCCTTGAGCGCGCCATCCACGGCGGCGCGCACGTCGGCCGACAGGCCTTCGCCGAAGAACTCGGCGGGGATGCCGATGCGCAGGCCTTCGATGCCGTCGTTCAGGCGGGCCGTGAAGTCCTCGGCGGGCACGTCCAGGCTGGTGGAGTCGCGGTCCAGGTCGGGGCCGCACATCTCGGACAGCAGCAGGGCGCAGTCCTCGGCGCTCTTGCCCATGGGACCGGCCTGGTCCAGGCTGGAGGCGAAGGCGATCATGCCGTAGCGGCTGGCGCGGCCATAGGTGGGCTTGATGCCCGTGATGCCGCAAAACGATGCGGGCTGCCGGATGGAGCCGCCCGTGTCTGTGCCGGTGACGGCGGGCGCCAGGCCGGCGGCCACGGCCACGGCCGAGCCGCCCGAGGAGCCGCCGGGCACGCGGTCCAGGTTCCAGGGATTGCGCACGGGCGCGGGTGCGTCGAAGCCCACGGGCGCGACGGCCGAGTTCTCGTTGGCCGAGCCCATGGCGAATTCGTCGCAGTTGAGCTTGCCCAGCGTCACGGCGCCGGCCTCGGCCAGGCGGGTGACCACGGTGGCGTCGAAGGGCGAGCGGTAGCCGGCCAGCATCTTGCTGGAGGCCGTGGTCGGGAAGTCGCGCGTGACGAAGATGTCCTTGTGCGCAATGGGCACGCCAGCCAGGCGGCCGCCCTTGCCTTGGGCAATCAGGGCGTCGGCAGCGCGGGCCTGGGCCAGAGTGGCCTCTTCGTCGATGCTGACGAAGGCGCCCAGGTTCTGGTGCGCCTGGGCGCGGGCCAGGAAATGCTGGGCGGCTTCGACGGCGCCGAGCTTGCGCTCGCGCAGCAGGGCCGACAGGGCCGACACGCCGAGCGTGTGCAGATCAGTGGTTTGCTGGGTCATGTATGGGATGCGGAAAACGGGGACGGATGCCAGGGGACAGGAAGCAGGGCGAGCGACGCCCGGCGCTCACTCGATCACCTTGGGGACCAGGAACAGGCCGCGCTCGACGGCCGGGGCGCTGCGCTGATTGGCGTCGCGCTGGTCGGGCTCGCTGGCAATGTCCTCGCGCAGGCGCAGGGCAATGTCCTGGATGGCGGCGACCGGATGTGACAGCGGGCTGACGCCCGAAGTATCCACAGCCTGCATCTTCTCCACGATGCCGAAAAAATCATTGAGCTGGCCTAGCATGCGCTCACTCTCTGCGGAAGAGAGCTCGAGCCGTGCGAGGTTCGCGATGCGTGCGATGTCTTGTGCGTTCAGTGCCATAGGAATTTTGAAGGGGGCAACGGGATGTAAACCCGCATTTCAAGCCCCGGCAGTACAAGTTATTCACAGGGGATACGGTATTATCTCGGCTTTGCCGCAAGACCCTCTCCGAGCTGGTCATTGTGCGAAAAGCCAACCCCATCCAGACTCCCTAACTTTCATCCCGGCGATGGCAGGCCGACGAGCATGCCGTGCCTGAGAGGACTCTCGTAATGTTCGGAGCTTTCCGTCGGTATTTCTCCACCGACCTTGCCATTGATCTTGGCACAGCCAACACCCTGATTTTCGCCCGCGACAAGGGCATTGTTCTGGACGAACCCTCCGTTGTCGCCATCCGCCACGAAGGCGGCCCGCATGGCAAGAAGGTGATCCAGGCGGTGGGCCGTGAAGCCAAGGCCATGCTGGGCAAGGTGCCCGGCAACATCGAGGCCATCCGCCCGATGAAGGACGGCGTGATTGCCGACTTCGTCATCACCGAGCAGATGATCAAGCAGTTCATCAAGATGGTGCATCCGCGCTCGGTGCTCACGCCCAGCCCGCGCATCATCATCTGCGTGCCCTGCGGCTCCACCCAGGTCGAGCGCCGCGCCATCAAGGACGCGGCCGAGGCGGCAGGCGCCACCTCCGTCTACCTGATCGAGGAACCCATGGCCGCCGGCATCGGTGCCGGCCTGCCGGTGTCCGAGGCCTCGGGCTCCATGGTGGTGGACATCGGTGGCGGTACCACCGAAGTCGGCGTGATCTCGCTGGGCGGCATGGTCTACAAGGGCTCCGTGCGCGTGGGCGGCGACAAGTTCGACGAAGCCATCATCAGCTACATCCGCCGCAACTACGGCATGCTGATCGGCGAGCCCACGGCCGAATCCATCAAGAAGAACATCGGCTCGGCCTTCCCCGGCTCCGAAGTCAAGGAGATGGAAGTCAAGGGCCGCAACCTCTCCGAAGGCGTGCCGCGCAGCTTCACCATCTCGTCCAACGAGGTGCTCGAAGCCCTGACCGACCCGCTCAACCAGATCGTCAGCGCCGTCAAGAACGCGCTGGAGCAGACCCCGCCCGAGCTGGGCGCCGACATTGCCGAGCGCGGCATGATGCTGACCGGCGGCGGCGCGCTGCTGCGCGACCTGGACCGCCTGCTGGCCGAAGAGACGGGCCTGCCCGTGCTCGTGGCCGAGGAGCCGCTGACCTGTGTGGTGCGCGGCTGCGGCATGGCGCTGGAGACCATGGACCGCCAGGGCAGCATCTTCACCAGCGACTGACGCGGCGCAGGCCGGGGCCCGTTGTCGCGGGCCCGGGCGGCAGCCGACCGACTGCAACGTTTTTCTTCTCCCTTCCGTGGTGACCTGCATGCTTGCCCTGCCTTCCTTCGCACCGGGCCCGGCCCGTGCTTTCCAGGCCGCAGCAAGTGCGGCAGGGCAGGCCCTGCCGCGCGGGAGGGGCGCATGAATCCCAACACCCTGGACCACTCGGCGCCCTCGCTGTTCAAGCGGCGGCCCTCGCGCGTCTCCCAACTGGCCATCTACAGCGCATTGGCGCTGTTTCTGATGGTGGCCGACGCGCGTTTCAGGATCACCGACCCCGTGCGCGTGGCCGTGTCCACCGTGCTGTACCCCGTGCAGTGGGTGATGCTCAAGCCGGTGGAGGCCGTGCACGACGCCAGCCGCTACCTGGGCTCGCTGGACGAGGCCCAGGCCCGGGAGCAGGGCGCGCGCAAGGAACTGGTGGCCATGGCCCAGCGTGCCTCGCTGGCCGACGAACTGATCCAGGAAAACGACCATCTGCGCGAGCTGCTGCAGCTGCGCGACCGCCTGACCACGCCCGGCACGGCGGCCGAAGTGGTCTACGACAGCCCCGACCTCTATACCCGCCGTGTGGTCATCGACCGCGGCCAGGTGGACGGCATCGCCCAGGGCTCGCCCGTGCTCGATGAAAAGGGCGTGGTCGGCCAGGTCACGCGCGTGTATCCGCTGCGTTCCGAGGTCACCCTGCTCATCGACCGCGACCAGGCCATTCCCGTCTTCAACCCGCGCACCGGTGCACGCAGCGTGGCCTATGGCGACCCGTCGCCGCTGCGCACCGGCGGCATCGAGCTGCGCTTCATGCCCAGCAATGCCGATGTGCAGGAAGGCGACCTGCTGACCACCAGCGGCGTCGACGGCCTGTACCCGCCGGGCCTGCCCGTGGCCAAGGTGGTCTCGGTGGAGCGCCGCGCGGACTCGGCCTTCTCCCGCATCTACTGCGAACCCGTGGGCCGCGTGCAGGGCGTGCGCCACGTGGTGGTGCTCAAGCCGCTGGACCGCGCCACGCATCCCGAGGCGGAAGGCGCTGCCGAACCCCTGCGTGCCGGCAAGGGCAAGGAAAAAGACAAGGGCAAGGAAAAAGACAAGCCCAAGGATGGCAAGGGCAAGGAAGCCGCCAAGGACGGCGGCAAGGCCGGCAAGGCAGATGCGCCGGCCACGCCTGCCGCACCCGCTGCTCCCGCCGCACCCGCCTCCGCCAGGAAGGAGCCCGCATGATCATGCCGCGCGGCCAGCAGCTGCTGCTGCCGGTCAATCCCCTGTTCATCGTCGTCAGCCTGCTGGCGGCGCTGGCACTCAACATGCTGCCCTTGGGACGCCAGGCCTGGCAACCCGACCTGCTCATGGTGCTGCTGGCCTTCTGGGCATTGAACCAGCCCCAGCGCGTGGGCATGGGCGTGGCCTTTTTGCTGGGCCTGTGCATGGATGTGGACCGCTCCTCCCTGCTGGGCCAGCATGCGCTGGCCTATGCGCTGCTGGTGTTCGCGGCCGGCGCCATGGGCCGGCGCCTGTCGTGGTTCTCCACGCCCGTGCAGGCGCTGCACCTGCTGCCGCTGTTTGCCGTGGTGCACGGCCTGCAGGTGCTGCTGCGCATGGTGGCCGGTGGCATCATGCCCGGCCCGCTGGTGGTCGTCGCGCCTTTGATCGAGGCCCTGCTGTGGCCCCTGGTCAGCGGCCTGCTGCTGGCGCCTCAGCGCCGCCCGCCGGACAGTGACGAGAACCGTCCCCTGTGAGGCTTGACGCGTGATGGAAATCCGCAATACAGAAGCCGAGCTGCAGCGATTCAGGCTGCGCGCATGGGTGATGAGCGTGGTGGTGCTGCTGGCCTTCGGGCTGGTGGTGGCGCGCTTGCTGGTGCTGCAGGTGCAGCGCCATGAGGAGCTGTCCGAGCGCGCCGAAAGCAACCGCACGGCCGTGGTGCCCATCGTGCCCAACCGGGGCCAGATCCTGGACCGCAACGGCGTGGTGCTGGCCACCAACTACTCGGCCTACACGCTGGAGATCATGCCCTCGCGCGCGGGCAACCTTGAAGAGACCATCGACAGCCTGGCCGAGATCGTCGAGATCACGCCGCGCGACCGGCGCAAGTTCAAGCGCCTGGTGGACGACTCCCGCAGCTTCGACTCCCTGCCCATCCGCACGCGCCTGACCGATGACGAGGTCGCGCGCTTTGCTGCGCAGCGCTACCGCTTCCCGGGCGTGGACATCAAGGCGCGGCTGTTCCGCACCTATCCCATGCAGGACACGGCCAGCCATGTCATCGGCTACATAGGCCGCATCAACCAGCGCGAGAAAGAGGCGCTGGAAGACTCCGACGACGCCGCCAACTACCGTGGCACCGACGTCATCGGCAAGCTGGGCGTGGAGCAGAGCTACGAAACCGACCTCCACGGCCAGACCGGCTGGGAGGAAATGGAAACCTCGGCCGGCGGACATGCCGTGCGCAAGCTCGGCAGCCGCCCCGCCACGCCCGGCGACAGCCTGGTGCTGTCGCTGGACATCAAGCTGCAGCGCATGGTGGAGGAGCTGTACGGCGACCGCCGCGGCGCCCTGGTGGCCATCGATCCGCGCAGCGGCGAAGTGCTGGCCATGGTCAGCCGTCCCACCTTCGACCTGAACCTCTTCGTCGATGGCATCGACCAGGAGAGCTGGACCACGCTCAACGAATCCATCAACCGCCCGCTGCTCAACCGCGCGCTGCGGGGCACCTATCCGCCGGGCTCCACCTACAAGCCCTTCATGGCGATTGCCGCTCTGGAGTCGGGCAAGCGCCGCCCGGACACCACCATCATGGACAACGGCAGCTGGACCTTCGGCGGCCACACCTTCCGCTCGGGCCACCCCAACGGGCCGACCAACCTGCGCCGCTCCATCATCAAGTCGTCCAACGTGTACTACTACATGCTGGCCAACGACATGGGCGTGGACATGATCCACGACTACATGAAGCCGCTGGGCTTCGGCCAGCTCACCGGCATCGATGTGCGCGGCGAGGCGCGCGGCGTGCTGCCCAGCACCGAGTGGAAGCGCAACACCTACAAGCGGCCCGAGCAGAAGAAGTGGTATGCGGGCGAGACCATCTCGCTGGGCATCGGCCAGGGCTACAACAACTTCACCATCCTGCAGCTGGCCAATGCCATGTCCACGCTGGCGGCCAAGGGCGTCAAGCACCGCCCCCACCTGGCCGTGGGCCGTGTCGATGCCGTCACGCAGCAGTTCTCGGCCATCAACAAGGACCCTGGCACCAGCATGGGCTACAAGCCCGAGAACGTGGAGGCCGTGCGCGCCGCCGTGGCCGCCGTGACGGTGGAGGGCACCTCGCGCGGCATCTTCGGCAACGCGCCCTACACCTCCACCGGCAAGACCGGCACGGCCCAGGCCGTGGGCGTGCGCCAGAACGAGAAGTACAACGCGGCACGCCTGTCCGAGTTCCAGCGCGACCACTCGCTGTACATCGCCTACGCGCCGGCCGACAACCCCACCATTGCCGTCGCTGCCATCGTGGAGAACGCCGGCTTCGGTGCCGCTGCCGCCGCACCGCTGGCGCGCCGCGTGTTCGACTACTGGCTGCTGGGCCGCTACCCCAGCCTGGAAGACATGGCCGCCATGCGCAAGGGCCAGGCCGGCGTCCCCATAGGCACCCCGCGCCGCGTCTCCGAAATCACGCTGGATGCGGAAACCGTGAACCTGCCCGGCCTGCCGCGCTATGAGCCGCCCGAGGCGCCGGTCCCCGTGCCCGCAGGCCGCCCGGCGGTGCTGTCGCCGCCTTCGGCTGCCGAGCTGGAGGATTGAGGCACGCTTGTGTGCCGCTGCAAGCGGGTCTGAGCCCTGCGCGGCAGATTCAGCGCTGCCAGGGATCGATGACCGTGACCCCGCAGTCCGCAAAGTCCCGCACATTGCGGGTGGCAAGGCTGGCTCCCCTTGAGCGGGCGATGGCCGCAATCATGGCGTCGAACTGGCTGATGGGTCTGCCGGACTGCCTTCGGGCCGCAGCGATCTACGCATAAGCGTCAGCGGCACCGTTGTCGAACTCCAGGACGCGGCCTGCCATATCGATGTCCAAGATGGCCTGCACTGCAGCCAGCAACCCATGCTTGCGCTGTCCCTGCGGCAACAGCAGGACGCCGTACAGCAATTCTCCGCGCGTGATGGCTGTGGTGAGCAAACTGGAGCGGGGCTGGCTGGCCAGCCGTTCCATGGCGCGCCTGTCGGGATCGGGGCGCAGAGCCTCGGACAGGACGTTGGTGTCGAGAATGATCACCGGCTGGCACCCAGCGGATTGCGAATGGGCTCGCGCTGCGCAAGCACCAGTTCAACGCCGCCCAGGGGCTCGACCCGGGCCCGGATGGAGTCGAACAGTGAATGCCCCTCCGCCGCATTGGCTGCGAGTGCCGCGCGCAAGATGTTGCGGGCCTCTTCTTCCATGGAGTGGCCGTGCAGGTCCGCCTGCAGACGCAGCCGGGCCTGCAGGTCTTCATCCAGATCGTGGATCGTCATGGTAGTCATGGCCAGGCTCCTTTCAGGTCAATGACGCATGGTAGTCATGGACACGCAAGGCGACAACGGCATGCCCCCTGCGCATGAGGGCACGCAAGGCGACGAATCAGGGCTTCGGCCTCAATGCCCCATGCGCCCGATGAACGCCGCGATCCGCTCGCTGGCCGGGTTGCCGAAGAATTCGGCCGGTGGCGCCTCGTGGGCGATGCAGCCCTGGTCGAAGAACATCACGCGGTCGGCGACCTCGCGGGCGAAGCCCATTTCGTGGGTGACCACGATCATGGTCATGCCGCCGCGTGCCAGCTCGCGCATCACGTCCAGCACCTCCTGCACCATCTCCGGGTCCAGCGCGCTGGTGGGCTCGTCGAACAGCATCACCTGCGGCTCCATGGCCAGGGCACGGGCAATGGCCACGCGCTGCTGCTGGCCGCCCGACAGCTGCCAGGGGTACTTGTGGGCGTGGGCCTGCATGCCCACGCGCTCCAGCAGGGCCATGGCCTTGGCATTGGCCTGGGCGCGCGGCGTTTTGTGGATGCGGCGCGGCGCCAGGGTCACGTTGTCCAGCACCGTCATGTGGCCGAACAGGTTGAACTGCTGGAACACCATGCCCACTTCGCAGCGCTGCTTTTGCAGCGTGGCTTCGTTGTCGGTGACTTCGACGCCGTCGATGGTGATGCGCCCGCCATCATGCGGCTCCAGCCGGTTGATGGCGCGCAGCAGCGTGGACTTGCCCGAGCCCGAGGCGCCGATGATCACCGTCACCTCGCCCGTGCAGAACTGCGTGGAAACGCCCTTGAGCACCTGGTGGCTGCCGAAGGACTTGGTGACCTTGTCGGCCACGATGTAGGGCATGCCCCGTGCCAGCTTGTCGGCGCTCATTTGTGGCGGCCCTCCACGTCGAAGCGGTACTCCACGGCAGCCGTGACCTGGGTCACCAGCGTGGTCAGCACCAGGTAGGTCACGCCCACGGTGACCAGGGTCTCCACGGGCTGGAAGGTGGCCGACTGGATGCGGTTGCCCACATTGGTCAGCTCCACCACGCCGATGGCGTACGCCAGCGACGAATCCTTGAGCAGGGCCACGAAGTTGCTCACCAGCGGCGGCAGCGAGATCTTGAAGGCCTGCGGGAACACCACGTCCATGAAGACGCGGCTGCGCGGCAGGCCCAGCGCGCGTGCGGCCTCGGCCTGGCCGCGCGGCACGGCCTGCAGGCCGGCACGCACGGCTTCGGCGTTGTAGGCGCCCACGTTCAGCGCCAGCGCAATGCAGGCGGCGGCGAAGTCGGGCAGGTTCAGGCCCGGGATCAGCACCGGCAGCGCGAAGTAGATGAACAGGATCTGCACCAGCAGCGGCGTGCCACGGATCGCCCAGACGTAAAAGCCTGCAGCCCAGCGCAGGGCGGCCGTGCGTGAGGTGCGCGCCAGCGCGGCGGCGATGCCCAGCACCAGGCCGGCGGCGCCGCTGGCCAGCGTCAGGTACAGCGTGGTGCGCGCGCCATCGGCGAAGGTGTCGGCATTGGAGCCTATGGGCTCGGGCAGCAGGGACAGCAACTGCCCCAGCAGCGAAACCACGAGCACCATCAGCAGCAGGGCCGTGACCAGGGTGGCGTTGCTGCGCTGCGAGCGGCTCCAGTGGGCGGGCCAGAGGACGGTAAGCATAGGTGGGCTAGAAACAAAAAGGCGCCCTGCAAGTGGGCGCCGGTCGGGCAGATCTGCCCGGGGCCTCAGTCAGGGCAGCGGATGTCTTCGTGGAAATATTTCTGCGACAGCTTGGCGTAGCTGCCGTCGGCCAGGGCGTCCTTGAAGGCCTTGTTCCAGGCGTCGGCCAGCGACTTGTTGTCCTTGGCCACGGCGGCGGCGATGCGCTCGACCAGCAGCATCTCGCCCTGCTTGAGCTGGGCATTGGGGTTCTTCTGCTGCAGTTCCTTGGCAATGAAGCGCTCGGTCACCCAGGCGTCCACCCGCTTGGACAGCAGCGCATTGCGCGCGGCCTCGTTCGTGGGGAAGTTGACCAGGCGCTTGATGCCGGTCACGTTCTTCTCCATGTACTGCAGATAGGTGGAGCCGGTCTGCACCGACACCGTCTTGCCCGCCAGGTCCTTGGCCGAACGGATGGCCGGGTCCAGCGACATCACGATGCCGCCCGAGCAGTAGTGGGGCTGGGTGAAGGTCACGGCCTTCTCGCGCTCGGGCGTGATGCCGTGCGAGGAAATCACCAGATCCCAGCGGTCCTGCTGCAGGCCGGTCAGCAGGGCGTCGAAGCTGATGGTCTTCCACTCGTACTTCACGCCCATCTTGCCGGCCAGCATCTGTGCCAGCTCGACCTCGAACCCGGTCAGCTGCTTGCCCTCGAAATGGGCAAAGGGCGCGTAATAGCCTTCGGTGGCCAGGCGCAGCGTGCCTTCCTTCTGGATGGCGTCGAAGGGGCGGGCCTGAACGACTGCGGCGGTCCACAGGGCCAGCGCGGCGGCGGCGATGACGGTAATGCGTTTCATGGAAGCTCCAGGAGGGCTGTCGCTCAGGACCTGACCCCGGCGCCGCAAGGGGGGGAAAGCGCCAACGCACGGATCGGTGCATGGCCATGGACGGCGGGGCCGATTGCGTGGCTGCGCGGCGGGTCGGGTGCAGCCGCTGGCAGGGGTGCGACATGCACCTGCCGCCGCAGCTCAAGGCGAAAAGTCGGCAATTATAGAAGGTTGCCGTCGCCGATGCCGATGGCAGGTGTTGCGGATGCCGCTGGCCTGCGTGCTCAGGCGATGAAGGCGTCGTAGCCGGTCTTGAGGATCAGCAGGCTCACCACGCCGATGAAGATGCCCCGCACGAAGCCCGTTCCGTGGCGCAGGGCCATGTGCGTGCCCAGCATGGCGCCCAGCACGTTGGCCACCGCCATGGGGACGGCCAGGTGCCACCAGATATGGCCCTTGAGCGTGAACAGCGCCAGCGCCGCCAGGTTGGTGGCCATGTTCAGCAGCTTGGCCGAGGCCGAGGCGTTCAGGAAGTCATAGCCCATCAGCCGCACGAACAGGAACACGAAGAAGCTGCCCGTGCCGGGGCCGAAGAACCCGTCGTAGAAGCCGATGGCCAGGCCGATGGCGCAGGCGATCAGCGTCTCGGCGCGGCCCGAATAGCGCGGCGTGTGGTTGCGGCCCATGTCCTTGCGCGCCAGCGTATAGACCAGCACGCCCAGCAGCACCAGCGGCAGCAGCTGGCGCAGGAAGTCGGGGGAGATCTGCGTGACGGCCCAGGCCCCCGCAAAGGAGCCCGCCATGCCCACGCAGGCGGCCGGCATCATCGTGCGCCAGGGCAATTGCACCTTGCGGCCGTACTGCCAGGTGGACATGGCCGTGCCCCAGACGGAGGCGCTCTTGTTGGTGCCCAGCAGGGTGGCCGGTGGTGCGGTGGGGAAGGTGGCGAACAGCGCGGGCAGCAGGATGAGGCCTCCGCCGCCCACGATGGCGTCCACGAAGCCGGCCAGCATCGAGGCCAGCGAGACGATGATCCATTCCATAGGGCGGCGATTGTCGCACCGCCACGGTGCCGCATCAGGCTGGCCGCAGGCATAAAAAAAGCGCCGGACTTGCCGGCGCTCTGGGAAATGCATCTTGGGATGCTATTTATGAATGTTGATCTGGTTGTGTACGAGTTGTCTCCTCGGCCCCTCTTGTGCAGCACTGTGGTACCGCGAGAGTGGATGGACTTTAATGGCCGCACCTGGGTGGTGCATCGGGGATTTCCCGCAGTTGCCGCGAAAGTGCGGGATTGCACCAGCAAGGGGCTGGGACGATGATTGCCGGTTGCCGGACGTTCAGCGCATGCGCAGCACCAGCTTGCCGAAAGCACCCCGCTCCAGATGCTCCAGGGCTGCCGGCAGATCGGCCAGCGCGTATTCGCTGTCGATCACAGGTTGCAGCTTCAGCCAGTCCACGGCACGCACCAGATCCTGCAGCGCACGCCGGTGTGCCACGCCGATGCCCTGAACGGTGGCGCGTCCCAGCAGCAGCGGATAGACCGAGCCGCGCAGCTCGTCGCCCTGCAGATTGCCGATCACCGACACGCGGCCTCCCTGTGCCAGGGCCGATAGTGAGCGGCCGAAGTTATCCCCCCCGGCCAGTTCCAGCACATGGTCGGCGCCGCGTCCTCCCGTGAGGGCGCGCACCTCGGCGGCCCAGTCCGGCGTGCGGTGGCGGTGGATGCCGTGGTCTGCACCCAGCTGTGCAGCCCGCGCCAGCTTGTCGTCGCTGCCCGAAACCACCACCACGCGCGCACCCTGGGCATGGGCGATCTGCATGGCGAACAGCGCCACGCCGCCCGTGCCCATGATGACCACGGTGTCCCCGGGCCGCGTGGGCGCGGACTCGGCCAGCGCGAACCAGGCGGTTGCGCCCGCGCACGTCAGGGTGCTGGCCTGCGCAAAGTCCAGCTGACGGGGCGCGGCGACCAGGTTGTCTTCGCCCAGCACCACGTATTCCGACAGCATGCCCGGCCCGGGCGAGCCCAGCGGCAGGCTGGTGCGCGGCTGCACGCCGTCCTGCCAGCCGCAGAAGAAGGTGCTGATCACGGCGTCGCCAACCGCGAACTCCGCGACGCCCGGGCCGATGGCGACCACCTCGCCAGCCATGTCCGAGCCGGGCACCAGGGGCAGGGCCGGCCCCATGCCCATGCCGTCGCGCAGGATCAGCAGATCGCGGTAGTTCAGCGATGCCGCATGCACGCGCACCAGTACCTGGCCCTGCCCGGGCTCGGGAATGGGGACTTGCACCAGCTGCAGGTTTTCATGGCCCAGGGCGGGCAGTTGCCATTGCTGCATGAATGGGGAAGACGCAGGCACGGTCATGGAAGGCGGTCCTTTCGAGGCAGATATCAAACAGGACTTCAGTCTATTGATTCCTCCATAATTGCATTGATTCAATTGAGGCTATGGTTTGTAGAATTTATGGAACCAATTGCAAATGACAGGCTGGCAGGCGTCAGCGCATTCGTCGCCTCGGCCGAGGCCGGCAGCTTCGCCCAGGCGGCCGAGCGCCTGGGCCTTACGCGCTCGGCTGTTGGCAAGGCCGTGGCGCGGCTGGAAGAGCGCCTGGGCGCGCGGCTGTTCGTGCGCACCACGCGCAGCCTGGGGCTGACCGAGGACGGCCAGATGTTCTACGAGCGCTGCGCGCAGGCGCTGGAGGACCTGGATGCCGCCCGGCACATGCTGGAAGCCGGGCGGCGGGAAGTGGTGGGCCGGCTGCGCATCAGCGCACCCGTGGTCTTCGGCCGCCACCACGTGGCTCCCTTGCTGCTGGAGCTGGCGCAGCTGCATCCGCGCCTGCGCATCGAGGCCAGCTTCACCGACCGCCAGCTGGACTTCGCCGATGACGGCATCGACCTGGCCATACGCAGCGGGGAACTGTCTGACAGCGACTGGCTGGTTGCGCGGCGCCTTGGCATGCAAACCATGGTGCTGTGCGCATCACCCGCCTATCTGCAGGTCCATGGCGCGCCGCGCAGCGTGGCCGACCTGGCCGGGCATCGCTGTATTGCCTATATGCGCAGTGGCCGCGCCGCCCCCTGGGGGCTGGCCGGTGAGGATGGATCGCTGGCCGCGCCCGTGCTGGAGCCGGCGCTGGGCTTTGACGACATAGAAACCATCGCCACGGCCACGCTGCAGGGCGCGGGCCTGGCCCACATGCCGCTGTGGCGGGTGCGCGGTGCGCTGGACAGCGGGGCGCTGGTGCGCCTGCTGCCCGACGTGCCGGCCGCGCGCATTCCCCTGCATGTGCTGTGGCCGCGCACGCGCTTTCTGCCCTACCGGCTGCGCGTGACCATCGATGCGCTGCTGGCGGCGATCCCGCCGCTGCTGCAGGAGCAGTCCTAGGCGGCCAGCGCAACGGCCGGTTCCGTGCTCTGCCGTGCCGGCTCCTGGCCCCGGCCCTGCCTGTCCGCAAGAATCCAGCCGGCGGCCTTCTCCGC
The DNA here is from genome assembly GCF_043104185.1 of Delftia sp. WSY_22. Classification (NCBI taxonomy): domain Bacteria; kingdom Pseudomonadati; phylum Pseudomonadota; class Betaproteobacteria; order Burkholderiales; family Comamonadaceae; genus Delftia; species Delftia sp. WSY_22. The sequence goes on along the minus strand of NZ_JBICKN010000019.1, from coordinate 26,906 downwards.
CATCATCAGCGTCGGGCTGTTGGTGTTGCCACTGGTGATGCGCGGCATGGCGCCTGCATCGATCACGCGCAGGCCCTGTACGCCGCGCACGCGCAGGCGGCTGTCGAGCACGGCCATGGGGTCGTCGGCGCGGCCCATTCGCGTGGTCCCCACCGGGTGGAAGATGGTGGTGGCAATGTCGCCGGCCAGGCGGGCCAGGTCCTCGTCGCTCTGGTATTGCACGCCGGGCTTCCATTCCTCGGGGGCAAAGCGCGCCAGCGCGCTCTGGCTGACGATGCGCCGCGTCACGCGCAGGCTGTCGGCGGCCACCTGCCGGTCCTCGGGCGTGGACAGGTAGTGCGGCGCAATGGCAGGCGCCTGGCGGAAGTCCCCGCTGCGGATGCGTACCGTGCCCCGGCTGGTGGGGTTGAGGTTGCAGACGCTGGCCGTGAAGGCCGGAAAACCGTGCAGCGGCTCGCCGAAGGCGTCCAGCGACAGCGGCTGCACGTGGTACTGGATATTGGGGTGCGCCTGCTGGGGGCTGCTGCGCGTGAAGGCGCCCAGCTGCGAGGGCGCCATGCTCATGGGGCCGCTGCGGCGCAGCAGGTACTCCAGGCCGATGCCGGCCTTGCCCCACAGCGAATTGGCCATGGTGTTGAGCGTGCGCGCCCCCTTGATCTTGTAGACCGAGCGGATCTGCAGATGGTCCTGCAGGTTCTCGCCCACGCCGGGCAGGTCGTGGCGCACGGCGATGCCGTGGCCTTGCAGCAGCGCCCCCGGGCCTATGCCCGACAGCTGCAGGATCTGCGGGGAGTTCACGGCGCCCGCGCACAGCAGGACCTCCTGGCTGGCCTGCACATCGACCATTTCCGAGCCGGTCCAGACCTGTGCGCCGCTGCAGCGCAGGCCGCCGGCGGGCAGCGGCTCGAACAGCAGCCGGCTGACCTGGGCATGGGTCCACAGCTCGAAGTTGGGGCGGCCATAGCAGGTGGGCCGCAGGAAGGCCTTGGCGGTGTTCCAGCGCAGGCCGCCCTTTTGGTTGACCTCGAAGTAGCCCACCCCCTCGTTGCTGCCGCCGTTGAAGTCCTCGGTGGCCGGAATGCCGGCCTGCTGGGCGGCTTCGGCAAAGGCATCCAGGATGTCCCAGCGCAGGCGCTGCCGCTCCACGCGCCATTCGCCGCTGCCGCCTGTGCCCGTGCCGCCGTGCAGGGCGCGAAAGCGCGCATCGGCGTTGCCCCCGGCGTCCAGCCGCCAATGGCTTTCATGCTGGCGAAAGGCCGGCAGCACCTGGTCCCAGCGCCAGGCGTCGTCGCCGGTCAGCTCGGCCCAGCCGTCGTAGTCGCGGGCCTGGCCGCGCATGTAGATCATGCCGTTGATGCTGGAGCAGCCGCCCAGCGTCTTGCCGCGCGGATAGCGCAGGCTGCGGCCGTTGAGCCCTTCGTCGGGTTCGGTCTGATACAGCCAGTCGGTGCGCGGATTGCCGATGCAGTACAGGTAGCCCACGGGGATGTGGATCCAGTGGTAGTCGTCCTTGGCGCCCGCCTCGATCAGCAGCACGCGGCTGCGGCCGTCGCGCGAGAGCCTGTTGGCCAGGAGGGCGCCTGCCGTGCCGGCGCCGATGACGATGTAGTCGAAGGTGGTATTGCTCATGGAGATGGGCGGGCGTCCGCTGCGGGCCGGAACGTCCTTGGGAGCCGGGGTTGGTGCTTCGGCCCATTGTGCGGACGGCATGCGCACTGTCGAGAGGGAAAGCGCGCTGGACTCCTTTTTTCGCAGCAGCGCATGCAGCAGCGATGGCGGTCCCACTGGTTTTTTGATAAAAATTGCACGCGTAGGGCAAAGCCGTCGCGCACACGGCGTTGCGGGGCAATCTGCGGGCCGCGCCGCTCGGTTATCCTGCGGTCTTGGCGGGCGTGCCACCGTGCCTGCCCGCGCGCCTCGGCCCCGCCTTCGCAACCCCCAAGGACTTCCCGCACTTGTCTGCCCTCAACAATCCCCCCCAATGCAGCCTGCGCCGTGACAACGACGGCCAATGGGCGTTGCTGACCGGCTCCTGGGGCGCGGCCGAGCTGGGCCGGCGGGCGCAATGGCGCAGGCTGCGTGCACAGCTGGCCGACGCCAAGGGCGATGACCTGGGCTGGAACCTGCAAGGGCTGGACTGGCTGGACCACGTGGGCGCGCAACTGCTGTGGAACCACTGGGGCCGTCGCCTGCCCGCGCGCCTGGCGGCCAGCGACGCGCAGCGCGCCATGCTCGACCGCGTGGCCCGTTTTTCCAAGGAGCCTGCACCGCCGGCCCCGCGCCTGAGCCTGCTGGAGCACATCGACAGCCTGGGCTGCCTGGTCATCAACGCCTGTGGCCATTTCGCACAGCTGACGCGGCTCATCGGCCAGTTGCTGATCGACCTGGTGCGCTTTGCGCGTGCCCCGCACCGGGGGCCCTGGCGCGACATTTCCGGCCACCTCTACTCCATGGGCGCCACGGCCCTGCCCATCACGGCCCTGGTGGGCTTCCTGATCGGCGTGGTGCTGGCCTACCTGATGGCGCTGCAGCTGCGCCAGTTCGGGGCGGAATCCTTCATCGTCAACATCCTGGGCATCTCGCTGATCCGCGAGCTGGGCCCGCTGCTGGCGGCCATCTTGGTGGCGGGCCGCACGGGCTCGGCCATCACCGCCCAGATCGGCGTGATGCGCGTCACCGAAGAGCTGGACGCCATGCAGGTCATGGGCATACCGCACGGCTTTCGCCTGGTGCTGCCGCGTGCGCTGGCGCTGGCCATTGCCATGCCGCTGGTCTCGCTGTGGACCACGCTGGCCGCGCTGGCCGGCGGCATGCTGGCCGCCGACCTGACCATGGGCGTCACGGGCGCCTACTTTGCCGAGGCGCTGCCTGCCGCCGTGAAGATCGGCAACCTCTGGATCGCCATGGGCAAGTCCGTGGTCTTCGGCGCCCTCATCGCCTTGATCGGCTGCCACTGGGGCCTGCGCGTGGAGCCCAATACGCAGAGCCTGGGCAAGGGCACGACGGCCTCGGTGGTGTCGGCCATCACCATGGTCATCGTGGTGGATGCGATCTTCGCAATCCTTTTCAAAGATGTCGGAATCTGATGGCCATGGACACCGAAACCTCCTCCACGCCCGCAGCCGACGAGCCCATCGTGCGCATCGCCGGGCTGTGGAGCGTGTTCGGCGAAGGCGAGAACGCCTTTGCCGTGCACCAGGACCTGGACCTGGATGTGCAGCGCGGCGAGATGCTGTCCATCGTCGGCGGCTCGGGCACGGGCAAGACCGTGCTGCTGCGCCAGATGCTGGGGCTGCTGGAGCCCACCAAGGGCCGTGTCGAAGTGCTGGGCCGCCCGGCCAGCGAAATGGGCCGCGAGGGCGCCGCCAGCCGCGTGGGCATGCTGTTCCAGCACGGGGCGTTGTACTCGGCCTTCAGCGTGCTGGACAACGTGGCCTTCGCGCTGCGCGAGCAGGGCACGCTGCCCGACGAACTGGTGCGCGACGCGGCCCTGGTCAAGCTGCAGATGGTGGGCCTCAAACCCGAGCATGCCTCGCGCATGCCGGCCGATCTCTCGGGCGGCATGATCAAGCGCGTGGCGCTGGCGCGGGCGCTGATCATGGACCCGCCCCTGCTGCTGCTCGACGAGCCCACGGCCGGCCTGGACCCCACCAGCTCCGACGAATTCTGCGAACTGCTGCGCGAGCTGCGTGCCGAGCTGGGCCTGACCGTCATCATGGTCACGCACGACCTGGACACGCTGTTCGCCCTGTCCTCGCGCGTGGCCGTGCTGGCCGAGAAGAAGGTGCTGGTCAGCGGCCCGCCGCGCGAGGTGGCCGAGTTCAAGCATCCGTTCATCGAGCATTTCTTCCAGGGCGAGCGCGGCAGGCGCGCGATGAGCACGGTATGAGAAGCCCCCCTGAGTCGCTTCGCGCCTTCCCCCCTCTCGCTTTGCGGGGGGGGACGACACCCTCGCGGCGGGGCGGCCCTTGCTCGGTGTCCCTTGCCTTGGGGTGCGCCGGTTTTGAAGGCCGCGCTCTGAGTGCTGGCCCTGGGGGCTGTGGCCCCATGCCTTGTTTTGCTGGGCTCAACGTTATGGACCATTGATATGGAAAACAAATCACATGCCATGGCGGCCGGCATTTTCGTGCTGGTCGTGGCGGCCCTGCTGGCGGGACTGGCGATCTGGCTGACGCGCGATACGCGGCAGTACAACGAGTACGAGCTGTCCACCAAGGATGGCATCAGCGGCCTGCAGGCCCAGGCCGCCGTGCGCTACAAGGGCGTGGCGGTGGGCAAGGTCACGCGCATCGGGTTCGATCCGCAGACCAATGGCAATGTGCTGATCCGCATCGCCATCGGCGTGAACACGCCCATCACGCCCACCACGTTCGCCGTGCTGGGCTACCAGGGCGTCACGGGCCTGGCCCATGTGCAGCTCGATGATGCGGACCAGCCCCAGCCCCAACTGCCCCCGGGCCCCAGCGGCCTGCCGCGCCTGCCGCTGCGCTCTTCGCCCCTGAGCATGCTGGCCGACCAGGGGCAGGTGCTGCTGGAGCGCGCCGATGAAATCTCGCGCCGCCTCAGCGACATGCTGGACACCGACAACCAAAAGCGCGTGAGCCAGGCGCTGGAGAACATTGCTGCCGCTGCCGCAGGCGTGCAGCAGCTCACGCAGAACCTGGACCGCACGCTGTCCACCCAGGTGCCGCAGCTCGCCGCCGACGCCCACAACACCCTGCAGTCGCTGGAGAAGGCCAGCAACGGAGCCGCTGCCGTGGCGTCCGAGCTGCAGCAGACCGTGCGCCGCGTGAACGCGCAGGACGGGCCGCTGGAGCAGATCGCCCAGAGCACGCGCGCACTGACCCGCATGGCCGATTCGCTGGGCCGCAGCACGGTGCCGCACGCCAACCGAGCGGCCGATGATGTCTCGCGCGCCGCGCGCCAGATGGGCACGGCCGCCAGCCGCTTCAGCGACAACCCGCAGGCCGTGATCTACGGGCCGGGCCAGGCCCGTCCGGGGCCGGGCGAGCCCGGCTTCGTCGCCCCGTCTGCAGCCACCCAGCCCTGACCGAGGAACCCGCATGTCCCCATCTCGCAAGACCGCCGTGGCCAGCGCTGGACTGGCCGCCGCCCTGATCCTGCTGGCCGGCTGCTCGGCCCTGCCGCAGCCCCCCGCCCAGCCCGCGCGCTATGACTTCGGTCTGGCGCCGCTGTCCACGCCCGCGCAGTCCGCCACATCCGCAGCCCCGCAGGCACGCACGCCGCTGGCGCTGGCCGATGTGGAGGCTCCCGCCCTGTCCGACGGCAGCACGGCCATGTTCTACCGCCTGGCCTATGCCAACGGCCAGGAACTGCGCCCGTACCAGCTGGCGCGCTGGAGCCAGCCTCCTGCACTGCTGCTGCAGCAGCGCCTGCGCAGCCAGCTGGGCCTGCAGCGCCCCGTGCTGGCCAGCAGCGAAAGCGTGGCCCAGCCGCGCCTGCAAGGCGCCGTGCCCACGCTGCTGCGCGTGGACATCGAAGAGTTCAGCCAGGTCTTTGACGCGCCCGGCTCCAGTGCCGGCGTGGTGCGCCTGCGCGCCACCCTGGTCGAGCAAAGCGGTGCTGTGGACCGCCTGCTCGGACAGAAGGTGTTCGAGGTGCGCAGTCCTGCAGCTTCGGGCGATGCGGCGGGCGGCGCCCAGGCCCTGGCCAAGGCCACGGATGCGGCCATTGCGCAGATCGATGCGTGGCTGGGGCAGCAGGGGCACTGAGCTGCTGCTGGATTTCCAGCCCATCCATTCTCTTGAGAACGGCTGGTGGGTGCATTGCATCCGCTGGCCGTTTTTTGTTTTCGGCAACTGGCTCTGCAAGCAAGTGGACTTTTTCTGCCCCTGCCGGATGGTTGCTTTTCGAGGCCGGGTCTCGGCCCGGCAGCCGACTGCCCATTTCTTGATTCGCCAAGAAAGGTCAGATCACGAAGCAAGCCTGTCCTTCGGCAGGCTTGCAACCCCGCAACCGCCACGGCGCAGGTGCGGACATAGGGGGAAAAGGCTGGGTACTCAGGGCAGGGGCGGGCCGCGCCTGACCCAGCGCTTCCCGCGCGTCCGTCAGGGGCTGTAGTCCCGATCCCACCGTCTCGGCTGCCCCTGGGACGACCGTCAACACTAGGTCCAGACTACGGCGCGCGGCGCGCAGGTTTTTTACAGTGGAACCGTCGCTGATGCAGATCGCGGCTTTGAAAAAACAAGGCCTGATTGCACGGCACGACTTCAACATCACTGAAAGGACCAAGCCATGAATGAAGACCGCATCAAGGGCAACTGGAAGCAATTCACCGGCAAGATCCGTGAGCAATGGGGCAAGCTCACCGATGACGATCTGGACGTGATCGCCGGCAAGCGCGAGCAATTCCTGGGCAAGCTGCAGGAGCGCCAGGGCCTGGCCCGCGACGCTGCCGAAAAGCAGCTGACCGACTGGCAAAAGCGCAACCCCGACTTCCGCTTCGAAGACTGACGAGGGTGGACCCCGCGGGTGGCGGATGCCCTGGCCGGCGCCACCACCCGCTCCCCGACAGCCAGCGTGCCTGAGGGCACGCACCAATGGCCCGCCGCCGCAGGCACCAAGGGCCGGTTCAGTACAAATACAAGGAGTTCCATCATGCAAACACCGCAACGCTTTCGCCACATGCTGTCCGCCGTCGCCCTGGGCCTGATGGCCTCCGGCGCCATGGCCATGACCAATGCCGAGCACACGGCCGCCAAGAACCAGATCGAGGCCGACTACAAGGCTGCCAAGGAACAGTGCAAGCCGCTCAAGGACAACGCCAAGGACGTCTGCGAGAAGCAGGCCAAGGGCCAGGAAAACGTCGCCAAGGCTGAACTGGAATCGCGCCGCAATCCTTCGCCCAAGAACAGCGAAAAGGCACTCAAGGCCAAGGCTGATGCGGACTACGACATCGCCAAGGAAAAGTGCGATGACCTCAAGGGCGACGCCAAGGACGTCTGCGTGAAGGATGCCAAGGCTGCCCATGTGCGTGCCGTCGAAGCCGCCAAGGTGAACAAGGCCCAGGCCGAACCTGCCGCCAACTCTGCCGCCAAGGCCGCCAACGTGGCCGAGACCCGCAAGGACGCTGCCGAGGAAACCCGCGAAGCCGACTACAAGGCTGCCAAGGCCCGTTGCGACACCATGAGCGGTGACGCCAAGGATGCCTGCGTGGCGGATGCCAAGCGTAAATATGGACAGTAAGCTCCCCCTGAGCGGCTGACGCCGCTTCCCCCTCTCTACCCGCTTCGCGGGGGAGGGGGACGACGCCCTCGCCGCGAGGCGGCTCTTGCTTGGCGTCCCTGATGTTGGGGCGCGCCAGTTTTATCCGCCTTGACCAAGCCCCGCTCGCGGGGCTTTGCTGTTTTCGGGTTGGCTGATGTGGGTCAAACGGGTTGGGCGGTGCTGTTCCTAAGCTGCAGTCTTTCATGATGAAGGCAGGAGAAGCATATGGCCGTGCTGGAATGGAGCGGAGCGCTGGCATTGGAATTGCCGGCCATGGACGAGGTGCACCAGGAGTTCGTGCTGCTGCTGGCCGAGGTGGAGGCGGCCGATGATGCGCAGCTGTGCGTGCGCTGGGATGAGTTGATCGCGCATACGCAAGTGCACTTCGACCAGGAAGACCGCTGGATGCAGTCCACGCGGTTCACCAGCACCAACTGCCACAGCCTGCAGCACAAGGTGGTGCTGCAGGTGATGCGAGAGGGCGCGGCCAAGGCGGCAGCGGGGGATCTGGCCGTGATCCGCAGCATGGCGGGCGAGCTGGCGGCCTGGTTCGTGCACCATGCGCAGACCATGGATGCGGCGCTGGCCCTGCATCTGCGCAGCGCGGGCTTCGATCCCGCCACGGGCTCGCTGGCCCACCCCGAGGCCTTGCCCGAGCAGCCCATCACGGGCTGCGGCGGTGCCTGCGACGGCAGCGCCGACCGCGCGCGGGCCGTGCCGGCCTGATCCGGCGGGCCTTCAATCGGCCAGCCAGCCCGTTCAGGGCACGATCGCGGGCGAGGCCAGGATGGGGAAGATCTTCACCAGCCCGCCCGCCATCACCTCCACGGCCAGGGCCGCGAGGATCAGGCCCATGAGCCGCGTCATCACGTTGATGCCGGTCTTGCCCAGCACGCGCGCAATCGGGTCGGCCAGCGAAAAGCAGACCATCACCACCAGGGCCACCACCACGCCATAGCCCACCAGCGCCAGGTGCTGCCAGATGGTGCGTGCCTGGTCGGCATAGATCACCACGGTGGACATGGAGGCCGGCCCCGTCAGCAGCGGAATCGTCAGCGGCACCACGGCAATGCTGTTGCCCATGGCGGCCTTTTCCGCGCCTGCCGCCAGAGTGGGCGCGTTGGGCCGTTCCTCGGCCGGGCGGGCGTTGAGCATGTTCATCGCGCTGATCAGCAGCAGCAGGCCGCCGCCCACCTGGAAGCTCTGCAGCGAGATGTTGAAGAAGTCCAGCACCTGCAGCCCGATGATGGCGCAGGCCGCGATCACGCAGAACGAGGCCAGCGCCGCCGTGCGAATGGTCTGCTGGCGCTGCTGGGCGCTGAATCCCTCGGTGTAGTGGATGAAGAAGGGGACGATGGCCAGCGGGTTGATGATGGCCACCAAAGTGATCAGCGGTTTGAGGTCCATGGTTGCCTTGGAGCTAGAGGTTGCCGCCCGAGATATCGACCAGGCTGCCCGTGGTGTAGTGCGAGCCGTCGGACATCAGCCAGAGGATGGCGTCGGCCACCTCCTCGGCCCTGCCGCCGCGCTGCATGGGCACGTTGGGCGCCAGGCGCTCGACGCGGTCGGGCTGTCCGCCGCTGGCGTGGATGTCGGTCTCTATCAAGCCGGGCCGCACGGCGTTCACGCGTATGCCCTGGGCGGCGACTTCCTTGGCCAGGCCCAGCGTCATCACGTCCAACGCGCCCTTGGCGGCCGCATAGTCCACGTACTGGCCCGGTGCGCCCAGCCGCGAAGCGATGCTGGAGACGTTCACGATGGCGCCACCCCGTCCGCCGTGGCGGGTGCTCATGCGCCGCACGGCCTCGCGCGCGCAGATGAAGCTGCCGATGGTATTGACGCGGAACATGCGCTCCAGCCGCTGCACGCTCATCTCGGCCACGGTCTGCGCGCGGTCCACCACACCGGCGTTGTTGACCAGGGCATCCAGCCGGCCGAACTGCGCATCCACCGCACCGAACAGGGCCAGCACCTCGGCTTCGTCGCCCACATCGGCCTGCACGGCCAGCGCGCGGGTGCCGGCCAGTTGCACGTCGGCCACCACGGCCTCGGCCGCATCGCGCTGGTGCTGGTAGCTGATCACCACGTCCCAGCCCCGGTGCGCTGCCATGCGTGCCGTTGCGGCGCCTATGCCGCGGCTGCCGCCGGTGATGAGCACGACTTTTCGTTCCATCGAATGTCTCCTGTGAAAGAATTGCCGCACGGGCCGGCCCGCCGCCATTACAGCATTGCGGGGCGCGTCCGCCCACCGGGAAATCACAACAGGTTCTCAGACAGAAAGGAACGCGGACATGGGCAGTTTTGTGCAGTTGACTTCATTGGATGGCACGTCTTCGCCGGCCTGGGTGGCCCGCCCCGACGTGCCCGCGCGCGGTGCCATCGTCGTGCTGCAGGAGATCTTCGGCGTCAACGCCCATATCCGCGCCGTGACCGACCGGCTTGCGGCGCGGGGCTATGTGGCCGTGGCGCCGTCACTGTTCACGCGTGTGGAGCCGGGTGTGGACCTGGGCTACGGCGACGCCGACCGTGCCAAGGGCATGGCGCTGAAATCCGCCGCCGAGGCGCTGCCCCAGCCCGGCGTGCTGCCCGAGATCGAGGCCGCCATCGCCCATGCCGCCACGCTGGTGCCCGGCGGCAAGGTGGGCATCGTGGGCTTTTGCTGGGGCGGCCTGTGGGCCTGGCGCGCAGCCTGCAACCTGCCCAGCCTGTCGGCTGCGGCCTGCTACTACGGCGGCGGCATGACCACGCCGCTGGAGATGGGCCGCGAGCCGCTGTGCCCCGTCATCGCCCACTTCGGCCGGCGCGATGCGCACATTCCCGTGGACGCCGTGCAGGCCTTCGCCCAGGCGCAAAAGCATGTGCAGGTGCACCTGTACGACGCTGACCACGGCTTCAACTGCGACCAGCGCAGCGCCTACGACGAGGCCAGCGCCCTGCAGGCGCGCGACCGCACGCTGGCCTTCTTCGACCAGCACCTGGCCTGATCAACCCCCGGGGTCCGGATCACAGGCCGGCCCCGGCGTCGCCTTGCGCGCCTGCACGGTCTGCAGCGTGCCCCGCAGCGCGCGCTGCTGCGCGGTCAGGAAGCTCATCAGCCCGCCCAGGTCGCTCAGTTGTTGGTCTGGGCCGGCCATGCAGCACAGGTCGATCACCAGGCCCATCTGGTGCATGCAGTCCTTGAGGCGATAGACCTCGTATTCGGAAATGGGGTAGTACAGGCTGGTCTCTTCCCTCGGCACTTGCGGGGAAGAGAAGAAAGGCGGGGAGGCGTGTGCTCCGCTGAGTGCATCGAGGTCAGACATGGCGGCTCCTTTGGCATGAACTGGCACCCCCTTGCGGAGGTTCCGCACAGCCCCGCCAAAAACGGAACCGTGCCCGGCGCAGCACCGGGAAGATGAAAAAAGCCGCTGCCTCGTGAAAAAGGCGTGCGGCTGCTGCGCCTACGTTGTTCCGGGCCGCCAAGCCCGTATCCCCCGAGGGGATCGCGAAATGGTACTTCAAATGCGCGCCCTGCCGCGCTCTGAAGCCAGCTTCAGCCCTGGGGCTGCTGCGCGTGCAGCCCCATGTGGTACAGCCCCCAGGGCGCCTGCGCAAAGCGTTCCTTCAGGGGCTTGCCGGCCAGCTCCGCAATGCGGTCGGCGTCGTACATGGCCCATTGCGGGCCCAGGCCGCCCAGGCCCAGGCGCCGGCCGTCCATGTGCGTGGCCAGCAGCATGCGCCATTGCAGGGCCTGCGCCAGCGGCAGCTGGGCGCGGTAGCCGTCGATGGCCTGCAGGGTGATCCACTGGCCCTTGGCCGCTGCGGCGGCGCTGTCCACTCCGGCCGCCTGCAGCACGGTGGCCAGCAGCGGGCCGCGCAGCCGGTGGGGCTGGCCGTCGTATTCGATATGGGGCGTGATCTCCACCGTGGGCAGGCGCTCCAGCGCACCGGCCCCTGTGGTCCAGGCCGTGTCGAAGGCCAGGCCATGGTTTTTCAGCAGCAGATCGGCTACCGGGTCCAGCGGCCCCCGGTTGCCGCGCACGCCGGGGCCGCTGATGGTGAGCACGGCGGCTTCGGTGCTTTTTCCGGGGGCGGCGGGGGCGGCGGGGGCGGCCAGGGCGCTTTCGCACAGGGCCAGGCCGGTGGCTGCGCTGGCGGCCAGCAGGCTGCGGCGTGAAAGCGGGCTCCGGCTTGCGGATGCGGTCATGGGGAACTCCTGGGGGTGCGTGGCGATGTGCCATCGCCGATTTTCCGTGAAGTGCCCATCCTGCGCGACAACGCCGCGCCCGCTGCGGTCAGCAGGCTCAGCAGCGCAATCCCCCCGGCGCCCAGCGCTGGAATGGGCGCCGCAGATGGTGCGGGGGCCGCCGTGACGGTCACGGTGTTGCTGTCCGAGCCGGAGGTATTGCCATCACCGGGCACATAGCGCGCCTGCACCGTGGCCGTGCCCGGTGGCAGCCGGGGCACGCTGCAGCTGGCCTGCCCGCCGGTCACCGCAACGCTGGCGCACAGCACCTGCGTTCCGTTCAAGAAATCCACCGTGCCGCTGGCGCCGGCAGGCAGCGTGACCTGGACGCTGAAAGTCACGCTCTGGCCATGGCCTGGCGCAGCGGGGGAGGCCGACAGGTGGGCGCTGGTGGCTGCCGGGCCGATCACCACGGTCACGGCTGCGGCTTCGGTGGTAGCGCCGTTGGCATCGGTGGCGGTCAGCGTGAAGCTGTAGCTGCCTGCCGCCTGCGTGGCTGGGGCCGAGAGGGTGCCGGCGGCCTGGCTGAAGCCTGCGGGCAAACCGCTCACGCTGTAGCTGAACGGCCCCACGCCGCCGCTGGGCACGGGCGCCAGCGGCTGGCTGTAGGCCGTGCCGTAGGTGCCGGAGGGCAGGCTTGCCGTGACGCTGAAGGCCGTGAAGCTGGCCTGCACGCTCCTGGCTGCATCGATGGTGACGCTGCAGGTGGGCGTGCTGCCGCTGCAGGCGCCGCTCCAGGCGGCAAAGGCATGGCCAGCGTCGGGCGTGGCGGCCAGGGTCACCAGGGTGGGCGCGCCTTCGAAGTAGCCATAGCCGGCCTGGCACAGGCCGCCTGGGCGGCCGCAGTCCTGTATGGCACCCGTGGCTGCAGGCGGGGAGGCCTGCGCCGATACGCCGCCCGCGCCGCTGGTCAGAACGGTCAATGCCGCCTGGAAGACGTTCGCCTCCACGGCGCCGATGTCGCACCGCGCACCCTGGGGCCTGACCACGCCGCGCTGGTCCGTGCCGGGTGCGGCCGTGCAGGCCACCCCGTCCAGTGCCGGGCTGCCGGTGGTGTTCAACATGGTCTGGGTGGGGCCGCCGTGGCTGGCCAGGGGGCCGAGCTGCGGGTTGCCCGTGGTGAAGGCCAGGGCGCTGATGTCGGCATTGTTCAGGGCCTGCGCCAGGCCCAGCAGATTGTTGCTGCCGCTGGCATCGCTGGTGCCGCCATTGCGCAGGTCCAGCACCACGTCCCTGCCAGCGGGCTGTTTGGTGGCCGGCTCGAACACGCTGTCCTGGACAATGCTGGCCTGCATCTGCAGCGAGGCACCGCTGCGGGTGCAGCTGATGTTGCCACCCGCACTGCAGGCGGCCTGGGAATCGCCCAGGCTATAGATGGCGCCGCCTTGCGCGGCCGGGTTGTCGTCGCCATTGGCCTGCACGGTATTGCCGGCCAGGGTGGAGAAACGGATGGTGAGCACGCCGTTGTAGTTGAAAACGGCGCCACCCAGGCCGGCGCCGCCGCCGCTGCTGTTGCCCAGCCCGCCGTGTGCACCGTTGCCAGCCAGGGTGACCTGGTTCAGCGTCAAGGTGCCTGCGTTGTTGAAAATGGCGCCTCCCATGCCGCCTGCGCCACCGCCAGCGTCGAAGGGGCCGCCTCCACCGTTGCCGGCGCCGAAGCCGCCACCGCTGCCACGACGGCCACCACCACCGCCAAATCCGCCACCACCGGAGCCGCCGCCGCCACCACCGAAGCCGCCGTTCTTGCCGCTGGCGCTGCCACTGCCACCGCCCAGGCCGCCATCGTCCGGGCCGCCAGCGTTCGGCCCTCCCCCCGGGGACAAAGTCCCATCCTCGCCCACGCCGGCACCTGCAAAGGAGTTCAAGGACAGCCTGCCTCCTTGCCCGCCTTGTGCGTGATTGCGCGTGAGCGTGCTGCGTTCGATGGTGAGCTGGCCCCGATTGAAGATGGCACCGCCCGCACCCAGCGCGCCGCCGCCAAAGCGGCTGGAGCCGCCTGTGGCCTGCCCCCCGGCCAGGGTCAGGCCGCGCAGGACCAGGCCACCCTGCGCATCGATGTCGAACAGCCGGAAACCGGGTGCGGTACCGAGGCGCTGCAGGCTCACGCCCTGGGGCGTCAGGCCATTGGCGGTGGCATCGATGGTGATGCGCTTGCCGCTGATGAAGAAGGCGCTGGGGCCGAACTGCGAGACGTAGCCGGGCCAGCTGGCCAGCGGCAGGCAGGTGGCGCCGGCGGCCTGCCCGGTGTCCAGGCAGTTGGTAAAGCGGGTCAGCGAGATGGTCTGCCCATTCAGGGCCGCGCCGAAGACGATGGTGTCGCCATCGGCGGCATGGTTGATGGCGTCGCGCAGGGTGTCGCAGTTGCGGTCGCCTGCGGCAGGCGAGCATTGCGCACGAGACAGCGGCTCGGTGTCTGCAATCTCGCCGGCGGTGGTGACGGTGAGTGTGGCGGCCTGGGCCGCGGCGCCGGCAAGGGCCAGTGCCAACCCGACCGTCAGGCCCGGCAATGTCCGGACCCAGGGGCTTGGCGTGGGCATGGGTGGTACGTCGGCTGCAGCAGACGGGTGGATGATGGACATGGCGGACCCCCTCGGTAGGCACAGCATCTCGGTGATGTGCTGAAGAGGGCAAATCTATGGGGTGTCCGGCTTTCTGTATGTCCCCCGTTCGGGCTACATGGCCGATGAGAGGGGCGGGGTCGCCATGCCGCTCATGTCGCCCATGTCGCCTATCCGGGCGACATGACAGCGGTCTTGTTCCATGTGAACATGCGGCCCTCGCCACGCACTCCACCTCCATGGACACGCACACAGACCCTTCCTCTGCCGCCGCGACGGGTGGCGCCACACCCATCCGCGTGGCCGTGGTGGAGGACGACGCCGCCTGCCGCCATGCCCTGGTGGGCGTGATCAATGCCGCGAAGGACATGGTCCTGTGCTGGGCGGCAGCCAGCCGCACGGAGGCCCTGCACCAGCTCGGCCGGGCCGATGGGGCCGGTGCCATGGACGTGATGCTGGTGGACCTGGGCCTGCCCGACGGCAGCGGCCTGGAGGTGATTGCTGCCGTGCGCACCCGCCACCCCGGGGCGGCGGTGATGGTCAGCACCATCTTTGGCGACGAGCAGCATGTGCTGGCCGCCATCGAGGCCGGCGCCATGGGCTATCTGCTCAAGGATCTGGCCGCCGACGCGGTGCTGGAGGAAGTGCGCAGCCTGCACGCGGGCGGCAGCCCCATCAATCCCATGGTGGCGCGCAAGCTGCTGCTGCGCCAGCAGCGGGCCGGGGCGGTGGCAGGGCTGGAACGGCCTGTGGAGCCGCAGGCCGCCGCGCAGGCGCTGTCTGCGCGCGAGCTGGAAGTGCTGCGCCTGGTGGCGCGCGGCCATACGCTGGACGAGGTGGCACGCCAGCTGGGCGTGTCGCGCCATACGGTGCGCACCTTCGTGCGGCGCATCTACGGCAAGCTGCAGGTGTCCAGCCGCACGCAGATGATGCATGTGGCCTTGCAGCGCGGCTGGCTGGCCGAGGGGCGGCAATGAGCGCCGCCACGGTGGGCAGATGACGCAGCCGCTGCTGCGGGGGAGGGTCTTGCTGGTTTCGGCGGGACTGGTGGCGCTGGCGATGCTGCTGGCGGGGGCGTTCGGGCTGCGTGGCCCCGCCGCAGGCGAAGCGGTGCAACTGCGCCAGGCGCAGCTGTGGCGGTCGGACAGCCCGCACTGGGCGCCGCCTGCGGCGCTTGCGTCGGCCTACGACGCGGTGCTGGATGCATCGACGCCGTGGAGCGATGTGGACCTGCCCTATGGGGGCGACAGGGCCGTGTCGGGCAGCGGCGACCTGGCAGCGGCGCCGCCCGAGGTGCGCTGGTTCCGCGCCGTGGTGCCGCCCGAGGCGCTGGCGCCCACGCCGCAGGGCGCGCGCCTGTATATCCCGCGCTGGCAGACGGTGGGCACGGTGGCGGTCTATGTGGACGGGGCGCTGGCCTGGCAGACGCGCGGCAGCCGGGTGTGGAACAGTTTCAACCGGCCGGTGTGGCTGGACCTGGGCGGGCTGGCGCAGCCGGGCAGGCCGCTGCAGGTGCATGTGCGCATGGCCAGCCAGCAGGGCGTGGGCGGGGCGCTGTCCAGCCTGTGGGCGGGGCCGGCCGAGTCGCTGCGCCTGTCCTGGCGGCTGCGCAGCCTGCTCCAGGCCGATCTGGTGGTCTATACGGCGGGCTCCTACCTGGTGCTGGGCCTGTTCGCGCTGGCGCTGTGGACGCTGCAGCGGCGGCGCGGGGATGTGGTGTTCCTGCTGTTCTTCCTGATGTCGCTGTGCCAGTTGCTGGGCTCGCTGCAGTTCATGGTGGACGGCGAGGGGCTGGCCCTGTCGGACGGCTGGTTCTCCTGGCTGACGCTGGCCGGCCTCATGGGCGCCACGGTGGCGGCCTTCCATTTTCTGTGCCTGATGCAGCGCAGGCGCCGGCCCTGGCTGGGCCGGGTGCTGCAGGGCTATGTGGGCACGGTGCTGCTGGTGGCGGTGCCGCTGTGGGGGCCGGCGCACGAGACCATCCTGCCGCTGCTGCGGCTGCTGATGGTGCCGCCGGAGATCCTGGTGCTGTGCATGGCCGTGGCGGGCGCCTGGCGCATGCGCGATGGCGGCAGCACCATGCTGGCGGTGTGGATGCTGCTGTCGTTTCCCATCGGCTTCCATGACCTGGCGCTGCAGAGCTACCTGATCAGCATGGAGAGCATCTACCTCACGCCCTATGTGTACCTGGGGCTGTTCACGCTGTTCCTGCTGGTGGCCTACCGGCGCTACAACGGCGCGCTGGCCGTGGCAGAGAACGCCAACCTGCATCTGGCGGAACGGCTCAAGGCCCAGGAGGCGGAGCTGGCCCAGGCCCATGAACGCCTGCTGGCCGTGGAGCGCGAGCAGACGCTGATGCAGGAGCGCCAGCGCCTGATGCGCGAGATGCACGACGGCGTGGGCTCCTCGCTGATGAGCGCGCTGCGCGTGGTGGAGTTCAACCAGGCCGGCACGGTGGACCTCGTGCAACTGCTGCAGGAGTGCATCGATGACCTGAAGCTGTCCATCGACTCGCTGGAGCCGCTGGACTGCGACCTGCTGGCGCTGCTGGCCGGGCTGCGCTACCGGCTGGGGCCGCGCCTGGAGGGGGCGGGGCTGCGGCTGCACTGGGAGGTGAGCGACCTGCCCGCGCTGCCCTGGCTGGACGCGCAGGCCGCTCTGCATGTGCTGCGCATCCTGCAGGAGGTGCTGACCAACATCATCAAGCACAGCGGCGCGCGCGAGATCACGGTGCGCACGGCCCAGGCCCCGCTGGACGGCCGGGCCGGCGTGCAGGTGCTGGTGGAGGACGACGGCCACCCCTTCGACCGCGCCCAGGCACCCACCGAGGGCCGCAAGGGACTGGCGAACATGCGCACGCGCGCGCTGGCGCTGCAGGCGCGGCTGGACTGGGCGCCGCTGGCCGGCGGCAATCGCTTCACGCTGTGGATGCCGCTGGAGCGGGCGGGGCCCTAGCCCTGCGCCGTGCGCGCCATGTAGCGCTTGCGCCAGAAGAACATGGTCAGGCCCACGGCAATCGCCATCATCGAGCCCATGGCCCACCAGAAGCCGTCCTGCTTGTGCACCAGGGGGATGAACTCGAAGTTCATGCCGAAGATGCCGGCAATCAGGTTCAGCGGCAGGAACACGGCCGTCAGCGCGGTCAGCGTGCGCATGATGTCGTTGGTGCGGTTGCTCTGCACCGAAAAATGCATCTGCACCACGGTCTCGGTGCTTTGCTCCAGCCGCCGCACGTGGTGGACCACGCGCTCTATGTGTTCCAGCACGTCGCGGCTGCGCACCTTGAGCAGGTCCAGCTCGCGCAGCGCCGCCACGCCCTCGGGAGGCGCCCAGGTCTCCAGCGCGTCGATCCAGTCCTGCACGGCGGCGCGCTGGTCTTCGCAGACTTCGTCCAGCTCATGCAGGGCCAGCCGTGCGTCCAGCAGCGCCCCCCAGTTGGCAAAGCGCGTGCGCGGGCGCAGCAGCTCGGTCTGCCAGTGGTCCAGCTGGCGCGACAGTTCGCGGCGCAGGTCCAGGAAGCCGTCCACGATGAGGTTGACCACGCGCAGCATGAGGTCGGCCGGGCTGGCCGGCAGCCGCGTGCCGGATGTGGGGTTCAGCCGTCCCTCGCGCAGATCGCTGGGCATGGCGGCCAGCAGCCGCGCGGCATAGGCGTCGCGCACGGTGCAGTCGTCGGGGTGCACGGACAGCAGCACCTGGTCGAACATGGCAAAGCCCACGGGGCTGGTGTCGATGTTGCGCAGCACGGGCGGGCCTGTGCGGCGCACGGGAGGCGAGGGGGGCGCCGCCTGCGCCGCAGGCGAAGAGGCCGTGCCGGCCTGCGCGGCGGCACGCGCCTGCCCGCTGGCCAGGCGGCGAAAGACCAGCAGGTCGTACTGCGAGGTGTAGTCGTAGCGCGATGGCAGCTGGGCGTTGAGCAGGTCCGAGACATGCAGGTCCACCAGCTGCTGGCCCGACAGCAGCTGCAGCGTGCGCTGCACCTCGGCCAGCCGCTCCTGCAAGGTGGCGCGGGTGCAGGAGATCCACAGGAAGCCCTGCGCGGGCGCCTGCCCGGGCAGGTCGGCCAGTTCGGTGGCGCCGCCCGGCTGCAGGTGGAAGATGCGCATGCTCCTGGCGTTCCCGGCTGGGGGAGCGGCTCCCGTGCCCGTGGGCGGCGTCACCGGCGGCATGCGTTCAGCCGCGCAGCTTGCGCGCGGCGTCGATGGCGAAGTAGGTCAGGATGCCGTCGGCACCCGCGCGCTTGAAGGCCAGCAGCGATTCCATCATCACCTGGTCATGGTCCAGCCAGCCGTTGGCGGCGGCGGCCTTGAGCATGGCGTACTCGCCGCTGACCTGGTAGGCGAAGGTGGGCACGCCGAATTCGTCCTTGACGCGGCGCACCACGTCCAGGTACGGCATGCCGGGCTTGACCATGACCATGTCGGCACCCTCGGCCAGGTCCTGGGCGACTTCGCGCAGGGCCTCATCGGTGTTGGCGGGGTCCATCTGGTAGACGTTCTTGTCGGCCTTGCCCAGCGCGCCGCGCGTGCCCACGGCATCGCGGAACGGGCCGTAGAAGGCGCTGGCGTACTTGGCGCTGTAGGCCATGATGCGGGTGTGGATGTGGCCGTGGGCCTCTAGCGCCTCGCGGATGGCGCCGATGCGGCCGTCCATCATGTCGCTGGGCGCCACCATGTCCACGCCGGCCTCGGCATGGGTGAGGGCCTGGCCCACCAGGACCTGCACGGTCTCGTCGTTGATGATGTAGCCGGACTCGTCGAGGATGCCGTCCTGGCCGTGGCTGGTGTAGGGGTCCAGGGCCACATCGGTCATCACGCCCAGTTGCGGGAACTCCTTCTTGAGCGCCCGCACCACGCGCGGGATCAGGCCATCGGGGTTGAGCGCCTCCTTGCCGTCGGGCGTCTTCAGCGAGGTCTCGATGGCGGGGAACAGCGCCAGGAACGGGATCTCCAGCTGCACGCACTGCTCTGCCACGGGCAGCAGCAGGTCCAGGCTCAGGCGGTCCACGCCGGGCATGGAGGGCACGGCCTCACGCTGGTTCGTGCCTTCGTGCACGAACACGGGGTAGATGAAGTCATGGGCCGTGAGCACGTTCTCGCGCACCAGATTGCGCGTGAAGGCATCGCGGCGCAGGCGGCGGGGGCGGTTGTGCGGGAAGGGGGTGGGGCTGGACAGATGCATGCCGAAAATTGTGCCCCATTCCCGCCGCAGGCCCCGCAACCCCGGCGACGACGCCGGCACGCGGGACTCGGCTTTTGCGCCTGCGCAGCCTGGCGCACCCCTGTACGCACGTACACTGCCCGCATGCTGTGGGTCAAAGCCTTTCATATCGTTTTCGTGGCAAGCTGGTTCGCGGGCCTGTTCTATCTGCCTCGCATCTTCGTCAACGTGGCCATGGTCACGCCCGGCTCGGTGGCCGAGCGCGAGCGCCTGCTGCTCATGGCACGCAAGCTGCTGCGCTTCACCACGCTGCTGGCCGTGCCCGCATTGGGCCTGGGCCTGTGGCTGTACCTGGGCTACGGCATCGGCAAGGGGCCGGGCAACGGCTGGATGCATGCCAAGCTGGCCGGCGTGCTGCTGGTCATCGGCTACCACCATGCCTGCGGGCGCCTGCTGCGCAAGCTGATCGACAACCGGGACCAGCACAGCCACCGCTGGTTCCGCTTCTTCAACGAGGTGCCGGTGCTGCTGCTGGCGGCCATCGTCATCCTGGTGGTCGTCAAACCTTTCTGAGAAACCGTTCCAACGAAGAGGGAGGCAGGGCGTGGTGCAAAGGACTTCGGCCTGGCCGCTGGCACTGGTCTATGCGGTGCTCATCGTTTTCGCCAGCCTGTTTCCCTTCGATGGCTGGCGTGCCCAGGGCATTGATCCGCTGGTCTTCCTGACGGCAAAGATCCCGCCGCCGTACTGGACCTGGTTCGACGTCAATACCAATATCGTCGGCTACGCGCCGCTGGGCTTTTTCCTGGCGCTGGCCCTGGTGCGCAGCGGCAGCCCGCGCGCGGCCGTGCCGCTGGCGGCGCTGGCAGGCACCCTGCTGTCGCTGTCCATGGAGTTCCTGCAGATCTACCTGCCGCGGCGCGTTCCCTCCAACCTGGATCTGGTGCTCAATGCGGGCGGCACCTTGTTGGGCGCGCTGGTGGCGCTGCTGCTGGAGCGCCTGGGCGCCCTGGCGCGCTGGAGCGCCTTTCGCACCCATTGGCTGGGCGAGGATGGCGGCGGCGCCATGGTGCTGCTGGCGCTGTGGCCCTGGGCGCTGCTCTTTCCCGCCGCCGTGCCCTTCGGTTTGGGCCAGGTGCTGGAGCGGCTGGAGCAGGGCCTGCTGGACCTGCTCGAAGGCACGCCCTTTCTCATGTGGCTTCCTCTGCGCGAGTCGGCCCTGACGCCGCTGTCGCCCGTGACCGAGATGCTGTGCGTGATGCTGGGCCTGTGGGTGCCCTGCCTGCTGGCCTATTGCGTGATGCGCCACATGGGCCGGCGCGCCGTGCTGGCGGGCTCGGCCATCGTGATCGGCATCGCGGTCTCGGCGATGTCGGCCGCGCTGAGCTGGGGGCCTGCCCATGCCTGGGAGTGGGTGGACCTGCCGGTGCGCATGGGCGTATGGGGCGGCGTGGGCCTGGCCATGGTGGCCCTGCCGCTGCCGCGCCGCGCCTGTGCAGCCCTGCTGATGCTGGTGCTGGTGCTGCAACTGAGCATCCTGAACCAGGCGCCCACCAGTGCCTATTTCTCCGAGACGCTGCAGGCCTGGGAGCAGGGGCGTTTCATCCGCTTCTACGGGCTGGGGCAGTGGCTGGGCTGGCTGTGGCCCTATGCCACCCTGGTCTACGTGCTGCTCAGGGTGGCGCGCCGCGATGCAGGGCCGCTGCCGCCTGCACCTTCAGCGCCCCCGGCGCCTTCGGGGCAGCAGACGCAGGCCTAGAATCCGTTGCATGAGCGAAAACCCACGTCCCGGGGCCGAAGGCGGCCAGCAAGGCGCAGGCAACTACTATGCGCGCCACATCTTCTTTTGCCTCAACGAGAGGCCTGGCGGCGAGGACTGCTGTGCGCTGCACGGCGCCAAGGCAGGCTTCGACCACTGCAAGAAGCAGGTCAAGCAGCTGGGCCTGGCCGGCAAGGGCCAGGTGCGCGTGAACAAGGCCGGCTGCCTGGACCGCTGCGCGGGCGGGCCCGTGGCCGTGGTCTACCCCGAAGGCACCTGGTACACCTTCGTGGACGAGACCGATATCGACGAGATCGTCGAGTCCCATCTCAAGAACGGCCAGCCCGTGGAGCGCCTGCTGCTGCCGCCCGACGTGGGCCGCTGAGCACCGGCTGGAACTTTGGGCCTTTCCGGGCATCAGTGCTTTGTCAGCTTGGACTGGCTGCTACTACTAGGATAGCGATTGTGAATGCGCAGACCGAACGTTTGACCCTGACCGGCCTTGCCGGGGCCGTGGAGGCCCTGCGCGACGCGCCGGCCGCCGATGCGACTGCGCGCGGCGTGGCCATCATCGCCCACCCCCATCCGCTGTTTGGCGGCACCATGGACAACAAGGTGGTGCAGACCCTGGCGCGGGCCTTCGTGCAGTGCGGCTACACGGCCGTACGCTTCAACTTCCGTGGCGTGGGTGCCAGTGCCGGCGAGCACGACGCAGGCATCGGCGAGGCCGAGGACATGCTGTCCGTGGTCCGCCAGGTCGCTCCCGAAGGGCCGATCGCGCTGGCGGGCTTTTCCTTCGGCGCCTTCGTCACCAGCCATGTGCTGGCGGGCCTGTGGAATGAAGGCCGGGTGGAAAAGGCTGTGCTGGTGGGCACGGCGGCCAGCCGTTTCTCGGTGGCCCCCGTGCCGCCCGAAGCCCATGACCGGACATTGGTGGTGCACGGCGAGGCCGATGACACGGTGCCGCTGTCGGCCGTCATGGACTGGGCGCGCCCGCAGATACTGCCTGTTACCGTCGTGCCCGGGGGCGGTCATTTCTTTCACGGACAATTGCCGCTGCTCAAGAGTCTCGTGGTCCGCCATTTGCGCTCACTTCCCTAGCGGCCCGCGCCGCTGCTCAATAGGCCCGCCCCAGCCGGCGGGCATCTTCCGCCTTTCCTGCTTTACCTGCCCTTTAGCGAGAGTTTTCCTCATGAAGCCCATTTCCTCCACGCTGCGAGTCCTGGCACTGGCAGCGGCCATGGCGCCGGCCCTGGCGCTGGCGCAGATCACCCCGCCCCAGCCGCCCGAGATCGCGGCGCGCAACTATCTGCTGGTCGATGTCACCGCCAACCAGGTGCTGGGTGCCAAGGACATCGATGCGCCCATCGAGCAGGCCTCGCTGACCAAGCTCATGACCGGCTACCTGGTCTTCGACGCACTGCGTGCCAAGAAGATCACGCTGGAGCAGCGCCTGCCCGTCAGCGAGCGCGCCTGGAAGATGCCGGGCTCGCGCATGTTCATCGACCCCAAGATGCAGGTGCCGGTGGATGACCTGATCAAGGGCATGATCGTGCAGTCCGGCAACGACGCCACCATGGCCCTGGCCGAAGGCGTGGGCGGCTCGGCCGAGAACTTCGTGCGGCTCATGAACGAGCAGGCCAAGGCGCTGGGCATGAAGAACACCAGCTACAAGAACCCCGAAGGCCTGACCGAGCCCGGCCACCTGACCACGGCGCGCGACCTGTCCATCCTCGCGCAGCGCCTGATGCAGGACTTCCCCGAGTACATGCACTACTACTCGACCAAGAAGTACTTCTACCCGGGCACGCCGGCCTCCAACGGCACCAACCGCAACTCGCTGCTGTTCCGCGACCCGACCGTGGACGGCCTCAAGACCGGCCACACCGCTGCGGCCGGCTACTGCCTGGTGGCCACGGCCAAGCGCGATCTGCCCAACGTGGGCAGCCGCCGCCTGATCTCCATCGTGCTGGGCGCCGCCAGCGAGAACGCGCGCGCCAATGAAAGCCAGAAGCTGCTGAACTGGGGCTATGCGGCCTTCGACTCGGTCAAGCTGTTCGATGCCGAGCAGGCCGTGGCCACGCCCGAGGTCTGGAAGGGCAAGGCGGGCACCGTCAAGATCGGCCGCACCACGCCCATCGTGGTCACCGTGCCGGCCGGCAGTGGCGGCAAGCTGAGCACCGAAGTCGTGCGCCAGGACCCGCTGATCGCTCCGTTCACCAAGGGCCAGGCCATGGGCACGCTCAAGGTCAAGCTGGGGGCCGACACCGTGGCCGAAGTGCCGCTGGTGGCGCTTGAAGGCGTGGAGCAGGCTGGCTTCTTCGGCCGTGCCTGGGATGCGATCCGCCTCTGGATCAAGTAAGCCCCGCGCCTGTCGCGCAGGCCCTCGCGTACCGGTTTGAAGGGGGTGCAGTTGTGCGATCTCCTGCAAGCTGGTACAGTCGAGGGCTTTTCGGAATTTCCGAAGGGATTCACGTTTTCGCTTTTCGCAAGCAATTCACGTTTAGGGACGTTTATTAATGCCAACCATTAACCAACTCGTGCGTCAGGGCCGCACGGTCGAAGTTGTCAAATCCAAGAGCCCTGCTATGGAAAACTGCCCTCAGCGCCGCGGCGTGTGCACCCGTGTGTACACCACGACGCCCAAGAAGCCTAACTCCGCTCTGCGTAAGGTTGCCAAGGTGCGCCTGACCAACGGCTTCGAGGTCATCTCCTACATCGGTGGTGAAGGCCACAACCTGCAAGAGCACAGCGTTGTGCTGGTGCGCGGCGGCCGTGTGAAGGACTTGCCCGGTGTGCGTTACCACATCGTGCGTGGCTCCCTTGACCTGCAAGGCGTCAAGGACCGCAAGCAAGCCCGTTCCAAGTACGGCGCGAAGAAGCCCAAGGCCAAGTAAGCCCTGCGTTTTTTCGAAGAAGGTGCTGTATCCCGCGTGGCGCGAGATCCAGCGTAGTGACCCCAAACGCAAGTGTTTTGCGCGGGTCGAGTAAGTGGGAGTCCTGTTGGCTCTCGCGGTGTCTGAAAAGACGCCAACTGAAGCAAGATAGAGGTAAAAAATGCCACGTCGTCGCGAAGTCCCCAAACGTGAAATCCTGCCGGATCCCAAGTTCGGCAATGTCGAGCTGTCCAAGTTCATGAACGTGATCATGGAAGGCGGCAAGAAGGCGGTCGCAGAACGCATCATCTACGGTGCCCTGGACCTGATTCAAAAGAAGCACCCTGACAAAGACCCGCTGGAAGCCTTCATCGTTGCCATCAACAACGTGAAGCCCATGGTCGAAGTGAAGTCCCGCCGCGTCGGCGGTGCCAACTACCAGGTGCCCGTCGAAGTGCGTCCCGTGCGTCGCCTGGCCCTGTCCATGCGTTGGCTGAAGGAAGCTGCACGCAAGCGCGGCGAGAAGTCCATGGCCCAGCGCCTGGCCAACGAGCTGCTCGAGGCCACCGAAGGCCGTGGCGGCGCCATGAAGCGCCGTGACGAAGTGCACCGCATGGCCGAAGCCAACAAGGCGTTCAGCCACTTCCGCTTCTAAGAGCGCTTCGCTCCTGATCAGACGGGCCGCATGCATTTTTGCCTGCGGCCTTGTCTCGATTAGGAGCATCCCCAGATAAGACTGCTGTCCGTCTGCACCATGAGGCTGGAACGGGCAGAGACTCCCTCCATACGATCAATCAAGGATCCATCATGGCTCGCAAGACCCCCATCGAGCGCTACCGCAATATCGGTATCTCCGCCCACATCGACGCCGGCAAAACCACCACCACCGAACGTATCCTGTTCTACACCGGTGTGACCCACAAGCTGGGCGAAGTGCACGACGGCGCTGCTACGACCGACTGGATGGAGCAAGAGCAAGAGCGCGGCATCACCATCACTTCCGCTGCAGTGACCTGCTTCTGGAAGGGCATGGACCTGTCCTACCCCGAGCACCGTTTCAACATCATCGACACCCCCGGCCACGTGGACTTCACCATTGAGGTGGAGCGTTCCATGCGCGTGCTGGACGGCGCCTGCATGGTGTACTGCGCCGTGGGCGGCGTGCAGCCCCAGTCGGAAACCGTGTGGCGTCAGGCCAACAAGTACAAGGTGCCTCGTCTGGCCTTCGTGAACAAGATGGACCGTACCGGCGCCAACTTCTTCAAGGTCGTCGAGCAGATGAAGCTGCGCCTGAAGGCCAACCCCGTGCCCGTCGTGATCCCGATCGGTGCCGAAGAAAACTTCAAGGGCGTGGTCGACCTCGTCAAGATGAAGGCCATCATCTGGGACGAAGCCTCGCAAGGCATGAAGTTCGAATACCACGAAATCCCCGCCGAGCTGGTGGAGACCGCCAACAAGTGGCGTGAAAACCTCGTGGAAGCCGCTGCCGAAGCCAGCGAAGACCTGATGAACAAGTACCTGGAAGAAGGTACTCTGTCCGAAGAAGACGTGAAGGCCGGCCTGCGCGCTCGTACGCTGGCTACCGAAATCCAGCCCATGCTGTGCGGTACCGCCTTCAAGAACAAGGGTGTGCAGCGCATGCTGGACGCCGTGATCGACTACCTGCCGGCGCCTGTGGACATCCCTGACGTCACCGGTACCGATCCCGAAAACGAAGAAACCAAGCTCAGCCGCAAGGCAGACGACGGCGAAAAGTTCTCGGCCCTGGCCTTCAAGCTGATGACCGACCCGTTCGTCGGCCAGCTGACCTTCGTGCGCGTGTACTCGGGCGTCCTGACCAAGGGCGACACCGTGTTCAACTCGGTCAAGGGCAAGAAGGAGCGTATCGGCCGTATCGTGCAGATGATGGCCAACGAGCGCGTGGAAGTCGAAGAAATCCGCGCCGGCGACATCGCTGCCTGCGTGGGCCTGAAGGACGTGACCACCGGCGAAACGCTGTGCGCCGTCGAAGCTCCCATCGTGCTGGAACGCATGGTCTTCCCCGAGCCCGTGATTGCACAGGCCGTGGAGCCCAAGTCCAAGGCCGACCAGGAAAAGATGGGCATCGCCCTGTCGCGCCTGGCTGCTGAAGATCCGTCCTTCCGCGTGCGCACCGATGAAGAATCGGGCCAGACCATCATCGCCGGCATGGGCGAGCTGCACCTGGAAATCATCGTTGACCGCATGAAGCGCGAATTCAACGTGGAAGCCAACGTGGGCAAGCCCCAGGTGGCCTACCGCGAAACCATTCGCCAGAAGGTTACCGATGTGGACGGCAAGTTCGTTCGCCAGTCCGGCGGCAAGGGCCAGTACGGCCACGTCGTGCTGACCCTGGAACCCCAGGAAGCCGGCAAGGGCTTCGAGTTCGTCGACGAAATCAAGGGCGGTGTGGTTCCTCGCGAATACATCCCTGCGGTCGAGAAGGGCGTGATCGAGGCGCTGACTTCCGGCGTGCTGGCCGGCTACCCCGTGGTGGACGTCAAGGTGCGCCTGACCTTCGGTTCGTACCACGATGTGGACTCGAACGAAATGGCCTTCAAGATGGCTGCCATCTTCGGCTTCAAGGAAGGCGCCAAGAAGGCCAGCCCCGTCATCCTCGAGCCCATGATGGCCGTGGAAGTCGAGACGCCTGAAGACTACGCCGGCACCGTGATGGGCGACCTGTCCTCACGTCGCGGCATGGTCCAGGGCATGGACGACATGGCCGGCGGTGGCAAGTCCATCAAGGCTGAAGTGCCGCTGTCGGAAATGTTCGGCTACGCCACTTCGCTGCGTTCGCAGACGCAAGGCCGCGCTACGTACACAATGGAGTTCAAGCACTACGCCGAAGCTCCCCGCAACGTGGCCGAAGCCATCGTGGCTGCTCGCGCCAAGTAAGGCTTTTTGTATAATCGAAGGCTTTTGAGTCGCAGCTCCTGAAAAGGGGCTGCGATTTTTGCCGGTCTGCGATCCCATGCCGTCCTGTCACCTGTGCGGGGCGACCAAGCAATGGGATGCAGACCTTAAACATCACACAGGTTTTGCTCTTTCGGAGAAATCATGGCAAAGGAAAAATTCGAGCG